>NZ_JBFRDI010000003.1:0-501640 GCF_052113505.1 Pseudarthrobacter sp. TAF60_1 | reverse complement strand
ACTCCATGTTCGGCTTCCAACGCACCGGAGACGCCTTCTGGGCCGCCGGGGACCAAATGGCCCGCGGCTTCGTCATCGGCGCCACCGCAGGCCGGACCACCCTGACCGGCGAAGGCCTCCAGCACGCCGACGGCCACTCCCCGCTGCTGGCCTCCACGAACCCGGCAGTGGTCACCTACGACCCCGCGTTCGGATACGAAATCGGCCACATCATGCGCGACGGCATCGAGCGCATGTACGGACCGGATTCCACTGACCGGAACCTGATGTACTACCTCACCGTGTACAACGAGCCGATCACCCAGCCCGCGGAACCCGAGGACCTCGACGTCGAAGGCGTCCTCAAGGGCATCTACCTGCTCGCCCCGGCAAAGATCGACGGTCCCCGGACCCAGATCCTGGCCTCCGGCGTCTCGGTCCCCTGGGCCATCGAAGCCCAGCGGATCCTCGCCGAAGACTGGGGCGTCTCCGCCGACGTCTGGTCCGTCACGTCCTGGAACGAACTGCGCCGAGACGGCATGGCCGCCGAGGAAGAAGCCTTCCTCAACCCCGGCAAGCCCGCCCGCGTGCCGTTCGTGACCCAGCAACTCGCAGGCGCCACCGGCCCCGTGGTTGCCGTCTCGGACTACATGAAGGCCGTCCCGGACCAGATCCGCCAGTTCGTCCCGAACGAATTCGCAACCCTCGGCGCGGACGGCTTCGGCTTCTCCGACACCCGCGCAGCAGCCCGCCGCTTCTTCAAAAACGACATCCACTCCATCGTGGTCCGTTCCCTGGAGTTGCTGGCGCGCCGCGGTGAAGTTGATGCCCAGGCCCCGGCCCAGGCCATCGAAAAGTACCGGCTGCACAACGTCAATGCCGGTTCCACCGGCAATGCAGGCGGCGAGTCCTGATCCGCTGCCGCTGATCAACAGTCCGCGGAATTGAACGACGACGGCGGCCCCCACCGAAAGGCGAGGGCCGCCGTCGTCGTTCCCTTGCGTTCGGCGGGCGGGCTTCCGCCTGTGACGCAGGTCCGCCGCTGTTGTAGCCTTCGCACAAAATGGAGCTTGCGCGGCGGGCGCCGTATGCTCAGAAGATGCCTGAGCCAACCACCCCGACCGCGAAGCGCAAGCCAGCCTCGCGCAGTACCGCGCCGGAGAAGTCCGAGACCCTGAAAAAACTCAAGGCGAGCGTCGGCCAGCTGTCCACCACCACGCTCCGACAGCTGGAGAAGTCACTCCCCTGGTACTCGCGGCTCAGCTCAGACGAGCGTTCGGCTCTGGGTATGGTGGCGCAAAACGGCATCGCCGCGTTTGTCACCTGGTATGAGCGGCCCAGCTCGCCGTCGTGGATCCTCTCCGACGTCTTCGGTACGGCTCCCACAGAGCTCACCAGGTCCATCAGCCTGCAGAAGGCCCTCCAGCTCATCCGGATCGTGGTGGAAGTGGTGGAGGACCAAGTGCCGGTGATCGCCCCCGAAGCGGACCAGCCCTCGCTGCGCGAAGCCGTACTGCGGTACTCGCGGGAAGTGGCATTCGCCGCCGCGGACGTCTATGCCAGGGCCGCCGAATCGCGGGGCTCCTGGGACACACGGCTCGAGGCCCTGATCGTGGACGCCATCCTGCGGGGTGAAAACACCGACGCCCTGCGGTCCCGGATCGCCGCACTCGGCTGGAAAGCGCAGGAGCGTTTCACCGTGATGGTGGGAAATTCCCCGTCAGAGCCAAGCGCCAGCTATGTCAGCGAGCTCCGCCGCCTTGCCGGCCGCTACGCAGAAGATGCATTGGTGGGCATTCAGGGTGACAGGCTGATCCTGATCCTCGGCGGGGTCCAGGACCGCGAGACCGCCTACCTGAAGCTCAGCGAAATGTTCGCGCCCGGACCCGTGGTCTATGGCGCCGAAGCCGGCTCCTTGCTGGCAGCCAGCGGATCAGCCCAGTCCGCTTTCGCAGGCCTTACCGCCGCACGCGCCTGGCCCTCCGCGCCCCGGCCGGTAGCAGCCGATGACCTACTGCCCGAACGCGTCATTTCCGGTGACGAAGCTGCCCGCCGCTCCCTCGTCAAGAACATCTACCGCCCGCTGGTGGCTGCCTCGAACGGACTAGTGGAAACGCTGGGAACCTACCTTGAATTGGGCCATTCACTGGAGGCGACGGCGCGGGAACTGTTCGTCCACGCCAACACCGTCAGGTACCGGCTCAAGCGTGTCTGCGACGTCACGGGCTGGGATCCGCTCCTGCCCCGCGAAGCGTTCGTCCTGCAGGCAGCCCTTGTGGTGGGGCGTCTGGCAGCGCCGCCAAAAGCGCCCACCGAACGTAATCCGGCGCGGAATCAGTCCTGACTCGTTGTAGACTTCCTACAATCTGACCCCGTGAGCTTGGTGCAGAGAAACACCGCTCAACGACACAGTAATTTGGAAAGCTGGTTAAGTGCTTGCAATAGTCTGCCCTGGACAGGGCTCACAGACCCCGGGTTTTCTGGCCCCCTGGCTGGAACTGCCTTCGGTAGCCGGCCAGCTGGCCTCCCTCAGCGAGATTGCAGGCATCGACCTGACAGCCCACGGGACCACCTCGGATGAGGAGACCATCAAGGACACCGCCGTCGCGCAGCCCCTGATCGTCGCTGCCGGACTGGTCGCCGCAAAGTCCCTGTTCGACGTCGAACTTGGCTCCCTCCCGGTGATCCTCGCCGGCCACTCTGTCGGTGAGATCACTGCTTCGGCCCTGGCTGGAGTGCTCACTGAACAGGAAGCCATGACGTTTGTGCGTGAACGCGCCAACAGTATGGCCGCGGCTGCGGCCGTGACACCCACCGGCATGAGCGCCGTGGTGGGCGGGGACCCGGCAGAGGTCATGGCCGCCATCGAGGCATCCGGAGCCACACCGGCCAACGTCAACGGCGCCGGCCAGACGGTCGCTGCGGGGACGTTCGAACAGCTCAAAGCACTGGCTGACAACCCGCCTGCGAAGGCACGCGTCATCCCGCTGAAGGTGGCCGGAGCTTTCCACACCTCGCACATGTCCCCCGCTGTGAGCGCCCTCGAGTCCCTGAAGCCGCACCTCAAGCCGCAGAAGCCGCAGGTGCCGCTGCTGTCCAACTTCGACGGCCGCGAAGTGATCGACGGCGGGGCCGCCGTCGAGAGCCTCATCGCCCAGGTCTCGCGGCCGGTCCGCTGGGACCTGTGCATGGAAACGCTGATGCAGCGTGGCGTGACTGGCCTTATCGAGCTCGCGCCGGCAGGAACGCTGGCAGGTCTCGCCAAGCGGGGCATGCCCGGCGTCAAGACCGTTGCAGTCAAAACCCCGGACGACCTCACGGCCGCGCTGGCACTCTTCGCAGAATTGGAGGGAGACGCATGAGCGTTCCCACGCTGAACCAGTCACCTGTCAACCAGTACAGCCGCATCCTCGGCCTGGGCGCCTACCGGCCGGACCTCATCGTCACCAACGAGGACGTCTGCCAGTGGATTGATTCCTCTGACGAATGGATCCGCCAGCGCACCGGCATCATTACGCGCCACCGTGCCTCCGCTGACGTCAGCGTCATTGACATGGCAGCAGGGGCAGCGCAGGAGGCCTTGCAGAAGGCAGAAATCGAAGCCTCTCAACTCGGTGCCGTCATCGTATCCACTGTCACCCACCCCTACGCCACGCCGTCAGCAGCTGCTGCAGTGGCCGACCGGATCGGCGCGACGCCGGCACCCGCCTTTGATATCTCAGCCGCGTGTGCCGGGTACTGCTACGGCATCGCGCAGGCTGATGCCTTGGTTCGTTCCGGTGCTGCAACGTACGTACTGGTGGTTGGGGCCGAAAAGCTCTCGGACGTCATCGACAACCGGGAACGAACTATCTCCTTCCTGCTGGGAGACGGCGCCGGCGCTGTTGTCATCGGCCCTTCGGACACTCCGGGCATCGGCCCTTCGGTGTGGGGCTCGGACGGCAGCAAGTGGGACGCGATCGGCATGACGCGTTCCATGCTTGATGTCCGCGACCTCAGCATGGCCGCCCGCCAGTCTGATGAATCCGGCGACTTCGCCCTCTTGGAAGAGGCGCAGGAACTCTACCCCACGCTGCGCCAGGACGGCCAGACCGTCTTCCGCTGGGCAGTCTGGGAAATGGCCAAGATGGCACAACAGGCGTTGGAAGTCGCCGGCGTCAAAGCTGAAGACCTGGTGGCCTTCATTCCGCACCAGGCCAACATGCGGATCATCGATGAGATGGTCAAGAAGCTCAAGCTTCCCGAGTCTGTCGTTGTTGCCCGGGACATCGCCGATGCCGGGAACACCTCGGCCGCGTCCATCCCCCTGGCAACCCACCGCCTGCTCAAGGAAAATCCTGAGCTCAGCGGCGGCCTCGCACTCCAGATCGGCTTCGGCGCCGGCCTGGTGTTCGGCGCCCAGGTGATCGTCCTTCCTTAAAACTTCCCACACAGGCCGCACCCCCGCGGGCTGAACCGTTTCCGGCATCCCCTGCCGGCAATAACAAGAAAAGGAGCCGTCAATGGCTAGCAATGAAGAGATCCTGACCGGCTTGGCTGAAATCGTCAACGAAGAAACCGGCCTTGCCCCCGAGGCTGTGGAACTGGACAAGTCCTTCACCGAGGACTTGGACATCGACTCCATCTCCATGATGACCATCGTGGTCAACGCCGAGGAAAAGTTCGGCGTGCGCATCCCCGACGAAGAGGTCAAGAACCTCAAGACCGTGGGCGACGCCGTCAGCTTCATCGCAGGCGCACAGGCCTAGTCAAGGCTTCAGCCCCTTACGGCTGACAGGACTGCCGGTCCGCCCAACAGGCGCGGCCGGCAGTCCACCCTATTTCCGGGCATCCAACTGCCCAACACGCGGGACCCCGCCGGAGTTACCGGATACGGCCTGCCCACCGACAGAGAGTGATCCAATGACACGCAAAGTAGTCATTACCGGTCTGGGTGCCACCACACCCATCGGCGGCGACGTGCCAACAATGTGGAACAACGCATTGAAGGGCGTCTCCGGTGCCCGTACCCTGGAGGACGAATGGGTTGCCAAGTACGAACTGCCCGTCCACTTCGCCGCACGTTGCAGCACTCCTGCCCTGGATGTCCTGAGCCGCGTTGAAGCGAAGCGGATGGACCCGTCCACCCAGTTTGGCGTCATCGCCGCCCGTGAGGCCTGGGCTGATTCCGGCATCACGGAAATTGACCATGACCGCCTTGCGGTCGCCTTCGCCACCGGAATCGGCGGTGTCTGGACCCTGCTGGACGCCTGGGACACCCTGAAGGAAAAAGGGCCCCGCCGCGTCCTCCCCATGACGGTTCCCATGCTGATGCCCAACGGCGTCGCAGCAGCCGTCAGCCTCGACCTGGGCGCCCGCGCCGGCGCCCACACCCCTGTTTCAGCCTGCGCTTCCGGCACCGAGGCCCTCCACCTGGGCCTGGACCTGATCCGCTCCGGCAAGGCCGATGTGGTCATGTGCGGCGGCGCCGAGGCAGCCATCCACCCCATGCCCCTGGCTGCGTTCGCTTCCATGCAGGCCCTCTCCCGCCGCAACGACGACCCCCAGGGGGCCTCCCGCCCGTACGACCTGGGCCGCGACGGCTTTGTGATGGGCGAAGGCGCCGGTGCGCTGGTCCTCGAAGCCGAAGAACATGCCCTCGCCCGCGGCGCGCGCATCTACGCCGAACTGGCCGGCACCTCCGTGACCGCGGATGCCTACCACATCACGGCTCCTGACCCCCAGGGGCTCGGTGCCACCCGCGCGCTCAAGGCAGCCATGTTCGACGGCCGCATCCAGGCCGAGGATGTAGTCCACGTCAACGCACACGCCACCTCCACCCCGGTCGGAGATAAGCCAGAGTACACGGCCCTACGTGCCGCCCTGGGGAATCACATCGACAACGTTGCAGTCTCAGCCACGAAGTCGCAGATGGGCCACCTGCTGGGCGCGTCAGGCGCTGTAGAGGCGGTACTCACGGTGCTGGCAGTCTACGAACGCAAGGCACCGGTGACCATCAACCTCGAGAACCAGGATCCGGAGATCCCGCTCGACGTGGTCACCAAGACGGCCCGCGAACTGCCGGCCGGCGACATCGTCGCGCTGAGCAACTCGTTCGGCTTCGGCGGCCACAACGCCGTCATCGCCGTACGCAGCATCTAGGATGCAATACCGCTGATACCCAGAGGAGGCCCCGCCATTGTGCATTGCACGATGGCGGGGCCTCCTTTTTGCTATGGAAATTGAAGTGCGACGGCGGGGCGTCCGGCGGTTGTCAGCCCACCTGGTGCAGCCAGCGTACCGGTGCGCCCTCCGCGGCGTGCCGGAAGGGCTCGAGTTCCTCATCCCATGCCTCACCAAGGGCCAGAGAGAGCTCGTGGTACACGGCAGACGGATCCCCGGCGCCCGATTCGTAGGCGTAGCGGATCCTGTCCTCTGAGACCATGATGTTGCCGTGGACGTCAGTGGTGGCGTGGAAGATCCCCAGCTCGGGGGTGTGCGACCAGCGGCCGCCATCAACGCCCTGGCTCGGTTCCTCGGTGACCTCATAGCGCAGATGGGCCCAGCCACGAAGCGAGGACGCGAGCAAGGAACCCGTGCCCGGGGTACCCGTCCAGGAGAGCTCCGCCCTAAACATTCCGGGCGCAGCAGGTTGAGGGGTCCACTCAAGATCCGTTCGCTTATCCACGACGGATCCAATAGCCCACTCGACATGCGGGCACAGTGCCGTAGGTGCCGAGTGTACGAACAGCACACCGCGGGTCATTGCAACAGACATTCCATCCTCCATAGCTGTAGGTACGTCTTCCCCAACGACCTCTGCCTGGATGAAACTGCCTGTGCTGTGGTTCCAGCGGCGGTGTTCCTGCCTGATATTAAGCTGTGTCCGGACTTAGTGTTCCGCGTGAAGCGAAGGAGCTTCAAGCGAAACTTGAAAGTTACCGGACGTGACTCTTATTGTGCCGTACGCCGCGGAATTACGCCAGTGCGATTCACCACAGCTGATGCGAAGGGCGTTTTGACGTTCCTGGGCGGGGCCCGGCGGTGTTCATGCTCGCGGATGGGCCTGCTGGTAACTTCTCCGCAGCCGCTCCACCGATACGTGCGTGTAGATCTGGGTGGTGGCCAGGCTGCTGTGGCCCAGGATTTCCTGGACAGCCCGAAGGTCCGCCCCGCCGTCGAGCAGGTGCGTGGCTGCAGTGTGCCTGAGGGCGTGCGGGCCAGTTGCTGAGGTGTCACCCAAGGCCTCGAAGAGGTCTTTGACCACGCTCCGGACCTGGCGTTGGTCAACCCGGTTGCCTCTTGAGCCGAGGAACAGGGCCGGACCGCTGTGGTCCGTCGCCAGGAGCGGCCTGCCCCGGCGGAGCCAATCGTCGACGGCGACTGCTGCCGGAACGCCATAGGGGACCGCCCGTTCCTTGTTGCCCTTGCCGAGGACGCGGAGGGTGCGGCGGTCCGGGTTGAGATCGTCAACGTCCAAGCCGGCCAACTCCCCCACGCGGAGCCCGGTGGCGTAAAGGACTTCCACCATGGCGCGGTTCCGCACCGGAACGGGCGAGCCCTCCGCGGCTGCCTCCTCCAGGCTGCTGAGCAGCCGCAGGACCTGCTGGGACTGGAGAACGCCCGGCAGCGACTTTTCGGCTTTGGGCGCCCTCAACCGCAGGGCAGGGTCTACTTCGATGAGCTCTTCCCGCATGGCCCAAGTGGTGAAGGACCGTGCTGTGGCAGACCTCCGTGCCAGCGTGGAACGGGACATACCGGCCTGGCTCTGGGCGCCCAGCCAGCTGCGGAAAGTGCCCAACTCCAATTCCGGCAGATCCGTGGCCCCCTCCGAGGCGGCGTATTCCATGAAGCTTCGCAGGTCGGAGAGGTAGGCCCGGCGGGTGTGCTCCGACCGTGCCCGCTCTGCCGCCAGATACCGGCCGAAGCCGGCAAGCGCCCGCTCAAACGGCGGCGGAAGTTCCTGATTCTCCACCGTTCCACTGTCCCAGAATGCCTCGGCAAATCCGGTCCGTGACACAGGCTATTGGCCGGAATCCTTGGCGCGCTTCCACCCGCCGCGCTCGGAGACGGCAAGCCCCAGCAGCCCGAGCCTGCCCAGCCCGGCACGAACCGATTCGACGCTGAGGCCCGCGACTGCGCAGAGTTTCTCCACCGAGGTGGTGGATCGCAGGGGCAGAGCATCGAGGAGGATCAGGTCCTCCAAGGTCAGGCCGTCGTGCACGGCCGCACGCCCGGTTCCCGGCTCGGACAGAGCATCCCCGCTAGGCGAAGCCAGTTCGGCGATCTCTGCGGCGTCAGTCACGCAGACGGCGCCGCCATCCCGGAGCAGCCGATGGCAGCCGGCGGAGTTTGCACTATGGACGGAGCCAGGGACTGCCCCGACTGCCCGGCCAAGACTCTCAGCGTGGTGGGCGGTATTCAGCGCTCCGGACCGCCACCGGGCTTCCACCACCACTGTCACGGCTGCCAGGGCAGCGATCAGCCTGTTCCGCTGAAGAAACCGGTAGCGGGTAGGCGCCGATCCCGGCGGGGCCTCGGCGATCACTGCCCCCTGGTTGCAGACGGCACGAAGAAGGTCCTCGTTGCCGGACGGGTAGAACCGGTCCACTCCACCCGCCATGACAGCGATGGTGGGCAGCGGCCCGGACCCACCGGCCAGCGCAGCCCGGTGGGCATGGGCGTCAATGCCGTACGCGCCTCCGGAAACCACTGTGAAGCCCCGCTGCGCCAGAGAGTATGCCAGGTCCCCTGTCACCGACGCGCCATAACTGGTGCTGTCGCGGGAACCCACCAGCGCCACGCTGCGGGCCAAGGCAGGCAGCTCCTGTTCCAGTCCCCGCCACCACAGGCAAATGGGCTCCTTAATGCCCAGGTCGCCGAGCTGTTCGGGCCAAAGCTCATCCGACGGAATGATCACCCGGCCGCCAAGGCGGGCCATGGTGGCCAGATCGCGTTCGGGCGCGAGATCGGGGATGCGCGGCATCCATCGTTTCCGGGCGGCCGTCAACCCGCCCCAGCCGGCTCCCGCACCGTTGTCAGCCAGCAGGCCCGTGATTTCCTGTTCCAGCGCCGGCCCCGCAGGGGCTTGGCCCGTGGCAATCCGCAGGGCATCCTGGGCGCCGACCGCCTGCACGAGCGCAAGGCCCGCCGCGTCCTGGGGTTCCATGAGCCGGGACAGCGCGGCCCGGGCAATCCGTTCGTTATCCATGGGTATCCGTCCTTCATGCAGCTGCCGAGGCAGCCTGCCGCAGGCCAAGGGCCTGGCCGATGTCGTTGGTGTCAGGCGCGTCGCGGTGCGACAGATCCGCCAGCGTCCAGGCGAGCCGCAGGACCCTGTCATAGCCCCTGGCCGTCAGCACGCCCCGCTCAAGGGAGTGATCGAGAATCCGGGTGGCTGATGCCGGCAGCCGTAGGGCACCGCGCAGAATCCGGCCGGGTACCTGGGAGTTTGTTTCCAGCCCGAGCGGACGCAGCCGTTCCACTTGCCGTCTACGGGCGTCGCGGACCCGTCCTGCCACCACCGCGGTGTCCTCCTCGGCCCCCGCCTGGCCAAAGTCAGCCAGTGAAACGCGCTCCACCTGCAGCTGGATGTCCACCCGGTCCAGGAGCGGCCCTGACATCCTTGCCGCGTAGCGGCGTCTCATCATGGGCGTGCAGGTGCAGTCCAGGCCCTTGCCTGAGGCCTTCCCGCAGGGACAGGGATTTGCAGCAAGCACCAGCTGGAAACGGGCAGGATAGGCGGCCGTTCCGGCCGACCTGTGAATGACCAGCTCCCCGCTCTCCAAAGGTTGTCGCAGGGCGTCCAGAACCCGGCGTTCGTATTCCGGGGCTTCGTCGAGGAATAGCACCCCACGATGGGCCCGCGATGCGGCACCGGGGCGGGGCAGGCCGGAACCGCCGCCGATGATTGCGGCAGCGGTGGCCGAGTGATGGGGGTTTTCGAACGGCGGCCGCCGCAGAAGCTGAGCGGTGGACGAGGGCAGACCGCACAGCGAGTGGATGGCGGTAACTTCCATGGCCTCGTTATCGGCCAGGTCCGGCAAGAGCCCAGGCAGCCGTTCCGCAAGCATGGTCTTTCCCGCGCCGGGCGGTCCTGTCAACAGCAGGTGGTGGGCCCCGGCCGCGGCCACTTCAAGCGCGCGCCGGGCATCCCCCTGGCCGGAGACGTCGGCCATGTCCGGGACGGCGCGGGCGGCGGGTGCGGAATCGTCGTGACCGGGTTCATCCTCTGGTTCGAAGTCCAGTGCCAGTTCCTGCGGATCCGCTCCGAAATCGAGGGCAAGCCGGGCGAGGGTCCGGTATCCCCGGACGTTGGCGCCGGGCACCAGCGATGCCTCTGCGAGGTTGGCCTGCGCTACCACCACGTCCTGATAGCCGGCCTGGACAGCTGCCATGACCGCGGGCAGGATGCCGCGTACGGGCCGCAGCCGGCCGTCGAGGCCCAGTTCGGCGATGAAGACAGTCCGCTCGGTGGCTTGAATATCGTTCGCGGCTCTCAGGACCGCCATAGTGACGGCCAGGTCAAAACCCGAACCGCGCTTGGGCAGCGACGCGGGGATGAGGTTGGCCGTGATCTTCCGCCGGCTCAAAGGAATACCGGAATTTTTGGCGGCCGACCGTATCCGCTCTTTGGCCTCATTGAGGGCTGCGTCCGGCAGGCCGAGGATCACGAATGCCGGCAAAGTCTGCCCAATGTCAGCTTCGACTTCGACAATGTATCCGTTCAACCCCACCAGCGCCACCGAGTAGGTCCTGCCCAGTGCCATCTACCCCACCCCCTTGAGGTGTTCCACCAGGGGTTCGCCGCCGCCGTCGTCCACCACGGCAACCACGTCCACCCGCCGCAACGGCATCCTCAGCTCCCGGTCCCGGCACCACGCCGCTCCGAGCCGATGCAGGCGGGCGAGCTTAGCTGCACCCACAGCTTCAAAGGGGTGCCCATAGTCCAGGGATCGCCGGGTCTTCACCTCAGCGATCACCAAGGCGTCCCCGTCCAGGGCCACGATGTCGATTTCGCCTTCGGTGCAGCGCCAGTTCCGCTCCACCACCAGCATGCCCAGCGATTCAAGATAGCCGACGGCGAGTTCCTCGCCGCGCTGGCCCAACAGGTCTTTGGCTTTCATATCTACCTCCGCTCCAAGCCTGCGGGGGCTGGACAGTGGGCGGCAGAAAGCTAGGCGCTTATGTGGGTAACCTCAGAAGAAACCGCCTGATTGAGAGGTTTGTGGAGGAGGAGTGGCAGTTCGGGCGGCGTCAGTTGCCGAGGTCAACGTCCTTCGGCAGGGCGAGTTCCTCGTTGCGCGGCAATTCTTCGACGTTGACGTCCTTGAAGGTCAGCACCCGGACGGTCTTCACAAACCGGGCCGAGCGGTAGACGTCCCACACCCAGGCGTCCTGCAGCGTCAGGTCGAAATACACTTCGCCGTCGGCGCTGCGGGCCTGGAGATCAACATGGTTGGCGAGGTAGAAGCGGCGCTCCGTTTCGACAACGTAGCTGAAGAGCCCGACGACATCCCGGTATTCACGGTAGAGCTGCAGCTCCATGTCGGTTTCATAGTTTTCAAGATCCTCAGCGCTCATGCTTCCATCTTGCACCATTGAGGACACCGGGGCGCCCCGGGCGCGGCATCACGCGTTCTAACCGGATGCCGGGACTCAGAGGTCCCCGCCGAGGAGGTTCCAGCTCACCCGGTGGTAGGGGGTGGCCCCGGCAGCCCGCAGGGCGTCGCGGTGGATCGCCGTGGCGTATCCCTTATTGACGTCCCATCCATAACCGGGGTATTCAATGTGTAGTCCGCGCATTTGCTGGTCGCGCTCCACTTTGGCGATCACACTGGCGGCCGCCACGCTCAAGCACTGCATATCCGCCTTGACCTTGGTATGGACCGGAGCCTCGCAGCCGCGTTCCAGCACTGGCTCCTCGAACAAGGACAGCTGTCCCGCCGGCGAGAGCCAATTGTGGCTGCCATCGAGCAGCACAACGTCGGGGCTCACTCCGGTGGCGAGGATTTCCAACCAGGCGCGGGTCCCTGCAAGCCGCAGGGCCGCGATGATTCCCAGCGCGTCGATCTCCTGGGCGGAGGCGTGGCCCACCGCGGAAGCCACACTCCAGCTCCGCACCAAAGGTTCCAGTCGCTCCCTCTCCGGGGGGCTCAGCAGTTTGCTGTCACGTACGCCAGAGAGCGGCTTCTGGGTGAAGAGGTCGACGACGGCAATTCCTACACTGACGGGCCCGGCGAGGGCGCCGCGTCCCACCTCGTCGACGCCGGCAAGGTAGCGGGCACCCTGGGCCTTGAAGGTTCGCTCATGCCGAAGCGTAGGAGCTTTGGAACGGGGCCCCGCCGCCGGGCGTGCCGACGCCCCGACAGAAGCGGCTGGAGCGGCTGGAGGAGCTGGCGGAGCTGTAGACACTGTTATTTCCCTGCGGGCACGTTCCGGTAGACGTCCGGGTAGTTCTCCAGGACAGAGATCCGGTTAAGCGGCCAGGCGATGACGGCCGCTTTGCCCTCCACGTCCACAAGGTCGACGAATCCACCGTTGACCTCCTGATGCGAGCGGGAATCAGCCGAATGGTTACGGTTATCGCCCATGACCCAGACCTTCCCTTCCGGAACGACGACGTCAAAGCCACGGACCTGGGGTTCCTCGGCGGTGTTGACGTAGGTTTCATCAAGCGGAGTGCCGTTGATGGTCAGCTTGCTGGCGTCGTCACAGCAGATCACGTGATCTCCGGGGAGCCCGATGACCCGCTTGACGAGGTGCTGTTCCGAACTGTCGGGCAGCAGCCCAACGAAGGTCAGGCCGTCCTGCACCCACGTAAACGGGCCGGACTCTTTCTCCGGCGCCGCGGCCAACCAGCCCTGGGTGTCGCGGAAGACCACCACATCACCGCGCGAAAGGGAGAACGGCTCGGGCACCAGAAGATTTACAAAGATTCGGTCGTTAACGTCCAGGGTGTTCACCATTGACTCGGAGGGGATGTAGAACGCCCGGAACAGGAAAGTTTTAATCAGAAAGGACAGCACCACGGCAATCACCACCACTGTGGCGACTTCCTTCAGCCACACAAAGATTGGGCTGCGCGCCCCGTCTTTGGCCTTCGAAGATCCGCGCGTGCTCTGTTCCGGCGACGACGGCGGTGCCGCAGTACCGCCGTCGGTAACTGGCTGAGCGGCAGTTCCCGCGACGCCATCACGAGGCGTCTCAGGTGTCGGCGCATTGTTCTCGGGCATCTACGGTCCGTTCTCTGTTGTTGGTCCTGCCGCGTACGGCCGTGGTACTTCTGCAAATCTATCAAGCGGCCAGAGAATTTGGACCGGCCTGCCGATAACCCTGGCCAGCGGCACCATACCGCCCCCCGGCGCGCCCAGCAGACTGCGTGAATCAGCTGAGACCGAACGGTGGTCGCCCAGGAGCCAGAGCCTTCCTTCGGGGACCACGGCAGTGAAAACCTGAGTGCTCGCCTTGTCCCCGGGAAAGAGGTACGGCTCCGCAAGCGCCGCCCCGTTCACGGTGAGTTTCCCGTCCGCATCGCAGCAGACCACCGTATCCCCAGGAAGACCGATCACCCTCTTGACATACGTCGTGTCACTCCCGGTCAGTCCCAGCCACTGACCAGCCGCAGTGACGGAATCCAGCACCGGGCCCTTCCCGCTGTTCAGCGGGGCAAACGATCCCCGGCCGTCAAAGACCACGATGTCGCCCCGGCGGATCGGCTCGTTGTGGAAGTCGGTCCTGGAGACCAGGATGCGGTCGCCGCCCTCAAGCACGGGCTCCATGGAGTCGGAGGGAATGAAATAAACATCAAGCCAGAGCGAACGCACCAGTCCGCTGATACCCACCGCGAGGAGAAGCGCCAGGAACACAAAACGCCAGCCCATTCTTCTGGGCTGGCGTTTCGTCTGGTCCATGATCCGCATTTCCTGGGGCGCTGTTGCTAGTGGCTCTGGCGCTGGCCTGGCACGGCTGGGCCCTGCTTTGTAGGTCCCGGGGACTTACTTGGCGGTTTGGAAGTCGCGCTTTTCCTTGATCTTTGCAGCCTTACCGCGCAGTTCACGCATGTAGTAAAGCTTGGCGCGGCGCACGTCACCCTTGGTGACGAGTTCGATCTTGTCGATGATCGGGGAGTGAACCGGGAAGGTACGCTCCACGCCGACGCCGAAGGAGACCTTGCGGACCGTGAAGGTCTCGCGGATGCCGTCGCCCTGGCGGCCCAGGACGAAGCCCTGGAAAACCTGGACACGGGAGTTCTTACCTTCGATGATGTTCACGTGCACCTTGAGGGTGTCACCCGCGCGGAACTCGGGAACGTCGGTGCGCAGCGAGGCTGCATCTACTGAATCGAGAATATGCATAATTGCACTCCTGGTGAACGCCACAGGTCATTCACTTTGGGTCACGGCCGGCAAGCCCGGAGCGCAGAACGCTCTGGAGATTACCGCCGAAAGTTAAGTGGTCCGGCTCCCTCACTGATTGAAAGCACCGGGTTGTCTTAGCTGTTGGTTGCGCTCCCCCTGTGGCAGGTGCGGACCCAGCAGACACAAGGACTAATTTTGCCACACTCGCGGGCCTTCAGCCAATTGCCGTGCCTGCGGGCCGGGCGCTTAGGCGGAAGCATCAGCTCCGGCGTCGCGCTGGGCGCCGTCGCCGCTTGCCCCGGCCACGGAGGGCCGGGTACGGAGCCGACCGTCGACGACGTCGTACCCGAGGTCGTAGAGGGCGTTCCGGTCGGCACGGGGCAGCTTTCCGGCGTCGAACGTTTCGAGCAGGTCGGGGCGGCGTTCGGCCGTTCGCCGGTACTGTTCGTGGCGGCGCCACTGCGCGATTTTCCCGTGGTTGCCGCTCAAGAGTACTGCCGGCACCTCCCTGTTCCGCCACACTGACGGCTTGGTGTACACCGGATATTCCAGCAGCCCGTCGGAGTGAGACTCCTCCACCAGGGATTCGGGATTGCCCACCACGCCCGGCAGCAGCCTCCCGATGGCCTCAACCATGGCCAGGACCGCTACTTCGCCACCGTTGAGAACGTAATCGCCCAAACTGACGGGCCGGACCGTAAAGTGCTCCTCCGCCCATTCGATGACTCGCTCGTCAATGCCTTCGTAGCGGCCGCAGGCAAAAACGAGCTGATCCTCGTCGGCGAGCTCATAGGCCAGCGCCTGGGTGAACCGCTCCCCTGCCGGCGACGGAACGATCAGCACCGGCTTGGCCTTGGTGCCCTCGTGGGCATCAGCCACCGCAGCCAGCGCCTGCGCCCACGGCTCCGCCTTCATCACCATGCCGGCACCGCCGCCGTACGGGGTGTCGTCCACGGTGCGGTGTTTGTCAGTGGTGAATCCGCGCAGGTCATGGACACGCAGGTCCAGCAGGCCGTCCTGCCGGGCTTTGCCGATGAGCGACAGCTCCAGGGGCGCCAGGTATTCGGGAAAGATACTGACGACGTCGACCCTCATCTACGCGTTGCCCTCGGATTCGCCGGCGGCGGCGTCGTCGGCGTTGATCTCAAACAGTCCGTCCGGCGGCGTGAGCAGGATGAACCCCTCGGCAACGTTGACTTCCGGCACGATCTGCTCAACAAAGGGGATGAGGATTTCCTTGCCGTCAGCGGCCTCAACCACCAGCAGGTCCTGTACGGGCATGGTGTGCAGAGCCGCAACCTTGCCCACCACACGTGAGCCCACACGGGCTTCGAGGCCAACCAGCTCGTGCTCGTACCAGCCCTCGTCATCGTCCCCGTCCAGCTCTTCGGTTTCGATGAACAGCTTCGCGCCGCGGAGAGTCTCGGCCTGGTTGCGGGTTTCAATGTGCTCGAAGGCGAGCAGGAGGATGTCCTTGTTCCAGCGGGCACTCTCAACTGTCAGGGGCCCGGCTGAGGCCGGCTCCACCACAAACTCGGTGCCGGGGACAAAGCGGTCTGCCGGGGCATCGGTCAAAACCTGGACCGTTACTTCCCCGCGGATTCCGTGCGGTTTGCCGATTCGTGCCACCTGAAGCTGCATCTGTTCCTCTGTTCCGGTTGTGGGACTATCCACAATGTTCTGATAAAAGCACTCCGGCCCCTCCACCCTGATGGGTGGAAGGGCCGGAGCAAAAACTGATATTGCCGAGCGCTTAGCGGCGGCGGTCGGTGTCGACGACGTCGACCCTTACCGGTTCGCCGTCTGCCAGTGCCGCCACAACTGTGCGCAAAGCACGTGCGGTGCGGCCCTGGCGGCCGATCACCCGTCCCAGGTCATCCTGATGAACGCGGACCTCGAGGGTGTCCCCGCGGCGGTTGTTCTTCGAGCTGACCTTGACATCTTCCGGCGAATCAACGATTCCCCGGACCAGGTGTTCGAGCGCTTCTGCCAGCAATCTACTCAGCCTCGGTGGCTTCTGCTTCGGCCGGGGCCTCAGCTGCGTCAGACTGCTTGGCCTTCTTGGTGATGGCTTCCGGGATGATCACGGAACCCTTTTCCGGGGCAACAAAGGCAGCCTTCGGAGTTTTGGTCTTCAGGGTGCCTTCCTGGCCCGGCAGGCCCTTGAACTTCTGCCAGTCACCGGTGATCTTGAGGATCGCAGCAACCTGCTCGGACGGCTGTGCGCCGACGCCGAGCCAGTACTGGGCACGGTCCGTGTCGACCTCGATGTATGAGGGCTCTTCGGTCGGGTGGTACTTGCCGATCTCTTCGATGGCACGGCCATCACGCTTGGAGCGTGCGTCCATGACGACGATGCGGTAGTACGGTGCGCGCATCTTACCGAAGCGCTTAAGGCGAATCTTTACGGCCACTTTTGTGGTCACTCCTGTTTCAGAAAAGGGGTGAACCGACGTTCTGCACCCGTGGGGCGGGCCATACTTGAGGGTTCGAAGGACAGGATCCGGACGCGGAGAGAGGGGCCACGCAGATCGAGTACGTGTTTATTGTGCCAGATCAGCGTCAGGATTTCGACTTGACACGGGGCGGGGACTGGCGGGCGGACCCTGATAGGCCCGGCGCTAGGACGACCAGACGTACAAACCGGTACGGTCTGCGTGGTCTATTCCGCTGGCGAGCTGGGCTAGTTGGTGCACATACGTCCGGGCGTCGGCTGCATTGAAGGGCATGTCGTCCTGGGCGGCCCATTCTTCGGCGACGTCGTCCAGCACATTGCCCTCACCCTCAGTTTCATAGGTGAGGAGGTCCGCGAGAGCCCGCACCATGGCAGGCGGCACGCCAAGGAGGGAATCGCTGGAAACGTCCACCATGGCGAGTTCATAGCCCTCACCACCGGCGTGGACGGCAGTACCGGCGAGGTCGCCTAGCTGTTCGATCTCGAAGTCACTGACTCCTGGAATCCTTAGTCCGGGTCCCGACGGCGAGCCGCCGGCATCAAGGATCCCGGCACGCTTCAGCGCGGCATCGTGGGTAGCTACAAAGATTTCAGTGAAGCCCATGGGAACAACCCTCATTCCGTCGACGGTGCGGCCCCGACGGGCAGCATCAAATGCAGCCCCGGCCGTTCGAAATCAGCCTAGTACATGGCAGGCCGCACTTCCGGCCAGGGGCGGGTCAGCGGACAGCAACCCGGATATTGTTGCGCCACGGATCCTCGAAGCGCAGCTCGGACCCCGTGTGATGGGAGGCCACGCCGGCGACCTTCAGGCGGTCTGCGAGCGCCCCGACGTCGTCTCCGGACGGCACTTCGATGAGCACCTCGCCGAGCCCGAGGGTGTCCTTGCGGGGTCCGGCGCCGCGGCTGTTCCACACGTTCATGGCCATGTGGTGGTGGTACCCGCCAGCCGACACGAACAGAGCCTGCCCATGCCAGCCCGCCGTCTTTTCAAATCCCAGCGTGCCCACATAGAACTCGTGCGCTGAATGGACGTCGCCCACCTGGAGGTGGATGTGGCCCACTCCCGCTTCGGAGCCCAGCTGGCCGTCCAGGGATTCCTGGCTCAGGTGCTGTTCGAGGTAGCGCTGGGGCGGCAGGGCCAGGCTGTCCATCACCACTTCGGTGCCGTTCCAGGACCAGTTCTTGCGCGGACGGTCCCAGTAGAGTTCGATGCCGTTGCCCTCGGGATCGTTGAAGTAGAAGGCTTCGCTGACCAGGTGGTCAGCACTTCCGGTGAAGAGTCGGGGCTCATACTGGGCGGCGGTGGCCACGGTGGCAGCGAGCGCGGACTGGTCTTCAAAGAGCAGGGCCGTGTGGAACAGGCCGGCCTCTCCCCTGCCGGGCAATTGCAGCGACGGGGCGGGCGCCAAGTGGACCACGGGGCGCCCGCGACGGCCGATGTAGAGGCCGCCGTCTTCTTCGGCGACGACTTCCAGGCCAAGTGCCCGCTGGTAATAGTCGGTCATCAGCTTCATGTCGCCTACCTTGAGCATGACCGTGCCCATGGAGAGGTCGGCAGGAAGAAGATCCTGGCTGGTGGCTTCTGCAGTCATGTGAACGCTCCCGGTCCGCCGGCCTTCGGGTTGAAAGCCGTTGTGCATGCAATTTTACTTGAAGCTTCAATTTAATTCAAGTGTTCTGAGGCATTCCGTACCGGCTGTGGTAGTTTCGTCTCGACCACACGGGTGCCCTTGCAGGGGCTGAGATCGGGCTAACGCAGCCTGCGACCGTTGAACCTGTCCGGGTAATGCCGGCGAAGGAAGTGAGTATTCCATTGAATACGCAAGAAACACGGCCCATCCATGCCCAAAATGGGGCAGCCAGTGCCTCCGGGGCTGTTCGTCAACCGGCGGAAACCCAGTCCCTCAAAGCGCATTCGCTGGCTTTCATCAACGATGAACGATCCGGAATCAGGGTGCCTGTCACCGAAATCGCTCTCGACCCGTCACCCAACGGGGAAGAGAACGGCCCGTTCCGGGTCTACCGCACGGCCGGTCCCGGCAGCGATCCGGTGGTGGGTCTGAGCCCGTTCCGGCGCGCCTGGATCGAAGCGCGCGGTGACACCGAGCCGTACAGCGGCAGGGAACGGAACCTGCTCGACGACGGCAAATCGGCCGTGCGCCGTGGCGCCGCCTCCGCGGAGTGGAAGGGGGCGCAGCCGGTGCCCCGCCGCGCCGTCGGCGGCAAAACCGTCACCCAGATGCACTATGCCCGGCGCGGTGTGGTGACGCCGGAGATGCAGTTCGTGGCCCTCCGCGAAAACTGCGACGTGCAACTGGTTCGCAGCGAAGTGGCCGCCGGCCGTGCCATCATTCCCAACAACATCAACCACCCTGAATCGGAGCCGATGATCATCGGCAAGGCATTCCTGGTGAAGATCAATGCCAACATCGGCAACTCCGCCGTCACCAGCTCCATCGCCGAGGAAGTGGACAAACTGCAGTGGGCCACCCAGTGGGGCGCAGACACGGTGATGGACCTGTCCACCGGGGACGACATCCACACCACCCGTGAATGGCTCATCCGCAACTCCCCCGTGCCAATCGGCACCGTACCCATCTACCAGGCGCTGGAGAAAGTCAACGGGGAGGCCAACAAGCTGACCTGGGAGATTTTCCGCGACACCGTGATCGAACAGTGCGAGCAGGGCGTGGATTACATGACCATCCATGCCGGCGTCCTGCTGCGCTATGTGCCGCTGACTGCCAACCGCGTCACAGGCATCGTCTCGCGCGGCGGGTCCATCATGGCAGGCTGGTGCCTCGCCCACCACCGCGAAAACTTTCTGTACACCCACTTCGACGAGCTGTGCGCGATCTTCGCGAAGTACGACGTCGCGTTCTCCCTGGGCGACGGGCTGCGCCCCGGCTCGACGGCGGACGCCAACGACGCTGCCCAGTTCGCCGAGCTGGACACCCTGGCCGAGTTGACCCAGCGAGCCTGGGACTTCGACGTGCAGGTGATGGTGGAGGGCCCTGGCCACGTCCCGTTCCATCTGGTCCGGGAGAATGTGGAACGCCAGCAGGAGCTCTGTAAGGGCGCCCCCTTCTATACCCTTGGACCGTTGGTTACCGACATCGCTCCCGGCTACGACCACATCACGTCTGCAATCGGCGCCACAGAAATAGCGCGTTACGGCACGGCCATGCTTTGCTACGTGACGCCTAAGGAGCACTTGGGCCTGCCCAACAAGGACGACGTCAAGACCGGCGTGATCACCTACAAAATCGCCGCGCACGCCGCCGACCTCGCCAAGGGCCACCCGGGCGCCCACGAGCGGGACGATGCCCTGTCCAAGGCAAGGTTCGAATTCCGCTGGCGCGACCAGTTCGCCCTGTCCCTTGATCCGGTCACCGCCGAGGCGTTCCACGATGAGACGCTGCCGGCTGAACCGGCAAAAACCGCACACTTCTGCTCCATGTGCGGTCCGAAGTTTTGCTCAATGAGGATCAGCCAGGATATCCGGGACGAATACGGCTCGGCCGATTCCCAGGCCGCCATTGCCGGGATCTACAGCGGCATGCGGGAAAAGAGCGCGGAGTTCCTGGCCAAGGGCGCGAGGGTCTACCTGCCGGAACCCCAGGTCCACGGGCCTGCCGGGGCAGTACCCTCAGGAGGCCTTGGCTGAGTGTGACCGGCTGACGTCGGCAATGAAGGACCGGATGGCCCGGTCTCCTTCAACTGAATCCTGGGGCCGGTGCCCGCCCGCGGCAATGCGGTGCAGGGCGCCGGTCTCCTTCAGGTAACCGGCGATCTCCTCATACAGCGGTTCCCATCCCCCGGTCAGCACCAAGGTAGGGACGCCCGGCACTATGTGCAGCGGAGCTTCCCACGAGGGTGCCTGCAGACGGAGCCGGCGCGCCGACCGTTTCTCCTCCGTGGACTCCGGCTCGTGAAGATCCACGGCGAACATTCGCCGTACGTATTCACGCTGGAAGTCGTCGTCTCCCAACTGATGCCGGACATCGAAAAGCGGTTGCATGAGGGCACGGTGCGCAGCAGTGGCGGGCAGCTCAGCAGTCAGCGACAAACACACCGGTTCCACGAGCGTCAGTGAATATACAAGGTCCGGGCGTTGGACGGCTGCCATCATGGCGGAAATCGCCCCCTCGGCGTGTGCCACCACATGACCGCCTGCCTCCCCCCGGCCATCATCCGCCAATGACCTCAGCACAATAGCGGTGTCCGCGTCAAAGGAGGAGTCCACCGGTTCAGCGACGGCGTCGAAACCGTGCCGACGAAGAAACAGCGCATCGTATTTCAGCGCCATGCCGTGCTGCCGCGGCCACGCCGCCGCACCAAACGGTCCGGCGCCGTGCACGAACACTATCCTCTGCTTGAACATGACCCAACCCTATTCGACGGCGCTGACATCCCAACTGGCCGACATCCCCCAACTGACTGGCAGTTGATGTCGTCAAAAGGCGGAATGACGACGTTAATTGCGAGCTAGTTGGGCTACTTGCCGAGGAACTTGTCGAAGCCCTTGGGCAGGTTCAGCTGCGAGGGATCAAAGTCGCCGGACTGCTGGCCGAAGGCTGCGCCCGTCGGCAGGGCCTTCGCCGCGCCGGCACGCCGGGCCTCGGCGTCCTTGAGCTCCTGGGCCGCCTTGGCCGGGTTGCCGGAACGCGCCTTTTTCTTCGGGGCGTTCTTGCCACCCTTCCGCGCGCCACCGGGACCGCCCATGCCAGGCATCCCCGGCATTCCGGGGATGCCGCCGCCCTGGGCCATCTTCTTCATCATCTTCTGGGCCTGGGCGAAACGCTCCAGCAGGCCGTTGACCTCGGACACGTGCACGCCGGAGCCCTTCGCGATGCGGGCGCGGCGGGAACCGTTGATGATCTTCGGAGCCACGCGCTCGTGCGGCGTCATAGAACGGACGATCGCCTCGACCCGGTCAATCTCCCGCTCGTCGAAGTTCTCGAGCTGCTGGCGGATGTTCTGCGCGCCAGGCATCATCATGAGCATCTTCTTCATGGAACCCATGTTGCGGATCTGCTGCATCTGGGCCAGGAAGTCGTCCAGGGTGAAGTCTTCCTGGTCGGCGAACTTCTTCGCCATCCGGGCTGCTTCGTCCTTGTCCCAGTTCTTTTCCGCCTGCTCGATCAGGGTGAGGACGTCACCCATGTCCAGGATGCGGGAGGCCATCCGGTCCGGGTGGAAGAGCTCAAAGTCGTCCACACCTTCGCCGGTGGACGCGAACATCACGGGCTTGCCGGTGACCGACGAAACCGACAGCGCCGCACCGCCGCGGGCGTCGCCGTCGAGCTTTGACAGCACGATGCCCGTGAAGTTGACGCCTTCGTCGAAGGCCATCGCCGTGTTCACGGCGTCCTGGCCGATCATGGAGTCGATTACGAACAGCACTTCATTGGGAACGATGGCGCGGCGGATCTGGCGCGCCTGCTCCATCATCTCGGCGTCCACGCCAAGGCGGCCGGCAGTATCAACGATGACGACGTCGTGCAGGGTGCGCTTGGCTTCCTCGACGCCTGCGCGGGCGACGGCGACGGGGTCACCGGCGGGGTGGTCCAGTTCGGTGGAGGTGGCTCCGGGGTGCGGAGCGAAGACGGGCACGCCGGCACGTTTGCCCACCACCTGGAGCTGGGTGACAGCGTTGGGGCGCTGGAGGTCGCACGCCACCAGCATGGGGCTGTGACCCTGGGCCTTGAGCCACTTGGAGAGCTTGCCTGCCAGGGTGGTCTTACCGGCGCCCTGGAGGCCGGCCAGCATGATGATGGTGGGGCCGGTCTTGGCCAGGCGGATGCGGCGGGTCTCGCCGCCGAGGATCTCCACAAGTTCCTCGTTGACGATCTTCACGATCTGCTGGCTGGGGTTCAGCGCCCCGGACACCTCAGCACCCAGGGAACGTTCACGGACGCGGGCGGTGAACTCGCGCACCACCGGCACGGCGACGTCGGCATCAAGGAGGGCACGGCGGATCTCGCGGACCGTGGCATCAACATCAGCCTCGGTGAGGCGGCCCTTGCCACGGAGGTTCTTGAAGGTTGCTGTCAACCGGTCAGAGAGTGAATTGAACACGCGCCGCGCACTTCTTTCAGTGGAGTTACAGGGGGGACTCGACTATCTAGGGTACCAAGACGGGCATGCATGATGGCATGCTGGCAAGGTGACGAGCCAAACGAGTGTAAAAACCCTGCTCATTTTGGGGGCCTCCGGGGATCTGACCGGCCGCCTCCTCCTTCCTGGCCTGGCCCGGCTGGTGGCGAAAGGCCGCGCCGAAGGGCTGACCCTGGTGGGGGCCGGCTCGGATGCCTGGAGCCCTGACCAGTGGCAGGCCCGGGTCCACGACGCCTTCGCCGCCGCCTCGAAGGAGGCGGACGCCGCCGGAAGGAAAGCGCTGACCACAGTGGAGAAAGCCACGGCTTACCATCAGCTGGATGTCACGGCAGAAGGCGCCCTGGCGTCTTTGCTCTCCGGCTTGGAAGGGCCCATCGCGGTCTACTTTGCCTTGCCGCCGCGGATCAGCCAGCTGGCCTGCGAGACCCTGCACCGCGACCAGGTACCGCCCGGGACCCGGCTGGTTATGGAGAAGCCTTTTGGCTCGAGTGAGGCATCGGCCCGTTCCCTGAACCAAACGCTTGCGGGGCTGGTGCCGGAGGACCACATCCACCGGGTGGACCATTTCCTGGGCAAAGCAACCGTACTGAACATCCTGGGCCTGCGCTTTGCGAACAATTTCCTAGAGCCTGTCTGGAACCGCGAACACGTGGAAAAGGTGGAGATCGTCTTTGACGAGGATCTGGCCCTGGAGGGGCGCGCGCGGTATTACGACTCCGCGGGGGCCCTGCGCGACATGATCCAGAGCCACCTGCTGCAGATCATGGCGCTGATGGCCATTGAGCCGCCCGCCACCATCGGCGAGCGCGATCTGCGCGACGCTGTGGCAACAGTGCTGCGGGCCAGCAGCATCAGCGCGCCTTACGCGAAATCCACGCACCGCGCCAGGTACACGGCGGGTTCGATTGCAGGGAAGAAAGTCCCGGACTACGTCAAGGAACAGGGCGTGGATGCAGCCCGGGAAACAGAAACCCTGGCGGAGGTCCGGGTGGACATCGACAACTGGCGCTGGAAGGGTGTTCCGTTCATCCTGCGTTCCGGCAAGGCCCTCGGCACCAAACGCAAAGAGGCCGTGGTCACGTTCCTCCCGGTCCCGCACCTTCCGGGTGGATTCACCGGCGTGGACTCCCCCAACCAGCTGCGGATCGGCTTCGGACCGGACACGCTGCAGTTCGACGTCGACGTCAACGGTCCCGGCAATATTTTCTCGCTGGGCCGGGTCACCCTGAACGCGGAGCTCAGCGATTCGGAGCTGTTGCCGTACGGCGAAGTGCTGGAAGGTGTGCTGAGCGGCGATCCCCTGCTGTCGGTCCGCGGGGACACCGCGGAGGACTGCTGGCGGATCCTCGAGCCGGTGCTGAAGGCCTGGCAGCGCGGGACGGTACCGCTGGAAGAGTACGACGCCGGGTCGGCAGGTCCCGCAGGCTGGCCGGGTTCTGTGCCGGCGGAGTAAGCCACAACGGACAGAGCGGGCAGGGAACCTGGTTCCCTGCCCGCTCTGTCCGTTCTTGTCGCCGATACGCCCGGCGCCAGCGGCTGTTAGATCGCTGCCACGCCGCGTTCGCCCGTGCGTACCCTGACCGCCTCGAAGACGTCCACGGTCCAGACCTTGCCGTCGCCTGCGCGTCCGGTGTTGGAGCTTGCGATGATGACATCCAGGATGTCATCAGCCTGTTCGTCCGTGGCGAGCACTTCCACCCGGATCTTGGGCAGGAGGTCCACGTTGTATTCGGCGCCACGGTAGACCTCGGTGTAGCCGCGCTGCCGGCCGTAACCGCTGGCCGCGCTGACCGTCAGTCCCTGGACTCCGTAGGACTCCAGGCCTTCCCGGATGGCTTCGAGCTTCTCCGGGCGGACGATGGCTGTGATCAATTTCATGCTTCCACGCTTTCCTTGCCGGCAGCCGGCTCCGTCTTCTTGGCTGGGGACAGCTCGCCTTCACTGGAGGGTGACTTTCCGGTGATCAGTTCGTGGAGGGGCTGGAAGCTCCCGCCCTGGCCGCCAACACCGAATTCGTAGGCGGTCTCAGCGTGCAGGCTGAGGTCCACGCCAACTGCTTCCTGTTCCTGGGAGACGCGGAAGCCCATGGTCTTGTGGATGGCGAGGGCGATGATCGCCGTCAGGATTGCCGAGTAGGCGATGGCGAGGCCGGCTGCTGCGAGCTGCGCCCAAAGCTGGGTGAAGCCGCCGCCGTAAAAGAGGCCGCCGCCCACACCATCGGCGGGGAGGGCGATGAAGCCCAGTGCAACCGTGCCGATGATGCCCGATACCAGGTGGACACCGACAACATCGAGGGAGTCATCGAAGCCCCAGCGGAACTTGAGTCCGACGGCCAGGGCGGAGGCCACACCGGCGACCACACCGAGGCCGAGGGCACCGACGGGGCTGACGTTTGCACAAGCAGGGGTGATGGCGACCAAGCCGGCAACAACACCGGAGGCGGCACCGAGGGAGGTGGGGTGGCCGTCGCGGATGCGTTCGGTAACGAGCCAGCCGAGCATGGCTGCGGCCGGAGCCGCGAGTGTGTTGATCCAGATCAGGCCGCCCTGCTCCGCCGTGGTAGCCGCACCGGCGTTGAAGCCGAACCAGCCGAACCAGAGGATGGCTGCACCCAGCATGACGAACGGGATGTTGTGCGGGCGGTGGTTCGGGTCCTTGCCGAAGCCCCGGCGGTTGCCGATGATCAGGACGAGGACGAGGGCCGCGACACCGGCGTTGATGTGGACAACCGTGCCACCTGCGAAGTCGATGGCCGGGCCGAGCGCCTGTCCAATGGCACCCTCGGGGCCGAACAGCCCGCCACCCCAGATCATGTAAGCCAAGGGGCAGTAGACCAGCGTGACCCAGACGGGCACAAAGACGGTCCAGGCGCCGAACTTGGCGCGGTCAGCGATCGCGCCGCTGATCAGGGCCACCGTGATGATGGCGAAGGTGGCTGCGTAACCTACCTTGATCAGGCCGTCGGGGGTGGTGATGCCTTCAAGGCCGAAGGTGGCGAACGGGTTTCCGACGATCTGGAAGAATCCTTCCCCGGAGCTCATCGAGGCGCCCCAGAGCACCCAGACCACACCGACCATGCCGATGGAGATGAAGCTCATCATCATCATGTTCAGCGCAGCTTTGGCGCGTGTCATGCCGCCGTAGAAAAATGCCAGACCCGGTGTCATGAACAGCACGAGTGCTGCTGCCACCATGAGCCATACGTGACCTGCGGTAAGTTCCATGGTGCACGTCCTCCCTCTTATCGATGCTGCGGATGTGTTCCGCCTGCCAACGCCTTTTGCGTCCTGAAATGAGTTTGTCCGCGCCGTGTTTCTACCGCTGAGGTATTTCATTGCTGGTTTGTTACAACAACCTCTAGGAAGTAAATGGTGCATATCTGGCTTGTTACGGTTATGTTTCACCTCTTCCACAGGCCCTCTGGCCCACTGCCCTGTAAGGAAACCAGCATCATGACGGCAGCCGCCCTGTGAGCCGCGCCACACCAAGGATTTCCGCCATCATCCGCCCGGACCGGCCCCGACTCCCGCGCGACGTGAAGGTGATGCTCGCCGCTGCCTTCCTTATTGCCCTCGGTTTCGGGCTCGTTGCACCCGTACTGCCGCAATTTGCCACAACATTCGATGTCGGGGCGACGGCCGCCGCGGTGATCGTCAGCATCTTCGCCTTCATGCGGCTGGTGTTCGCGCCGGCCGGGGGTGCCCTCATTGGCCGGCTCGGGGAACGGCCCGTGTATGTGTCAGGCCTGCTCATCGTGGCAGTCTCGACGGCGGCCTGCGCCTTCGCCCAGAACTACTGGCAGCTGCTGGTCTTCCGTGGCCTCGGCGGGGTGGGGTCAGTGATGTTCACTGTGGCTTCGATGGCCCTTGTGGTCCGGCTGGCACCGCCGGAGAGCCGGGGACGGGTGTCCGGGGCCTACGCCTCCGCTTTCCTGGTGGGCAGCGTCCTGGGACCGGTGGTGGGCGGTTTGCTGGCCGGGTTCGGGCTGCGGGTGCCATTCCTCTGCTACGCCGCGGCACTCGTCCTCGCTGCCATCGTCGTCCAGACCCAGCTCAGCCACACGCCGTCCTCAGCCCGGTCTGCGGGCGACCGCGGGCCGGCCATGCGTTTCGCCGACGCGCTCGGGGTGGGTGCTTACCGCTCGGTGCTGGTTTCAAGCTTCGCCAACGGCTGGGCAACCTTCGGTGTGCGGATGGCCACCGTTCCGCTTTTTGCTGTTGCCGCGCTGGGTGCAGGTCCTGAAACCGCCGGCCTGGCACTGGCCGTGTTTGCCGGCGGCAACGCGGCCGCGCTGACATTTTCCGGACGGCTGGCCGACAGCCTGGGCCGGAAGCCGATGATGATCGCTGGACTCGCTGTGGCCGGGGTGGCCACGGCCGCCATCGGCTTCACCTCGGAGCTCGGCTGGTTCCTGGCTGCCTCCGCCGTGGCCGGAGTGGGCTCCGGCCTGCTGGGTCCGGCCCAGCAGGCCGCCGTCGCGGACGTCATCGGGAACGAACGGTCCGGCGGGAAGGTCCTGGCCGCCTACCAGATGACCACTGACATCGGAGCGATCGCGGGCCCGGTTCTGGTGGGAATCCTCGCTGACCGGCTGGGCTACGGCTGGGCCTTCGGCGTCACCGGCGGCGTCCTGGTAGTGGCCGCGGCCTGCTGGTCAGTCACGCGCGAGCCCATGAAACGGAACGAGGTCTAGTTCAGTAGGGCGTCCACGAAGCCCTCGGCGTCGAACGGCGCCAGGTCGTCGGCCCCTTCGCCCAGACCGATGAGCTTGACCGGAACACCCAGTGACTTCTGGATGGCGACGACAATGCCGCCCTTGGCCGTGCCGTCGAGCTTGGTCAGGACGATGCCGGTGATGTTCACGACCTCCGCAAAGACGCGGGCCTGGTTGAGGCCGTTCTGGCCGGTGGTGGCATCCAGGACCAGCAGGACCTCGTCCACCTCGGCGAGCTTCTCGATGACACGCTTGACCTTGCCGAGTTCGTCCATCAGGCCGGTCTTGTTCTGCAGCCGCCCCGCGGTGTCGATCATGACAACATCGACTTCCTGGTCAATGCCTGCCTTGACCGCCTCATAGGCGACAGACGCCGGGTCTGCACCGTCGACGTCGGACTTCACCGTGGGAACACCGACACGCTGTCCCCACGTGGCCAACTGCTCGGCCGCGGCAGCGCGGAACGTGTCCGCCGCGCCCAGCAGGACGTCCTTGTCCTCGGCCACAAGCACGCGGGCGAGCTTGCCCACCGTCGTGGTCTTGCCCACGCCGTTGACGCCCACCACCAGCATGATGGCCGGCTTGTCCCCGTGCCGTTCGGTGCGGAGGCTGCGGTCCATGGTGGGGTCCACGAGCTTGATGAGCTCCTCGCGGAGCAATGCCTTGACCTGTTCGGGCGTGCGCGTGCCGAGAACCTTGACCCGTTCCCGGAGGGCGTCAACGAGCTGCATTGTGGGTTCGGTCCCCAGGTCTGCCAGCAGGAGGGTTTCCTCAACCTCGTCCCAGACATTTTCGTCGATCTTGTCACTGGAAAGCAGGGCGAGCAGGCCCTTGCCCAGGATGTTGTTGGACCGGACCAGGCGCTCACGGAGGCGGGTGAGGCGGCCGGCCACCGGCAGGGGCGTCTCTACCGGGATGGTTTCGAGGCCCGCCGCGTCGTCCGGCACGTCGGTGACTTCAAGGTCTTCGAGGTCGACGCCGGCCGGAGCCTGCCGCTCCGCCGGGGCCACGGGGGAATCCTCCAGCAGCGTTCCGCCGCCTCCAACGGGATCATTGGCGTCACGCGTCCCGGGGTAACGGTCGATGTTCTTCCGCGTCTTCATCAGGACCGGGATCAGCCCGCCAATAACCACCAGGGCAGCAACGATGGACAGAATAATGGGGAGGATGTCATTCACTCCCCTAGCTTCTCACAAACCCCGGGGCCGCTTGGGGGCCGCCACCAGCTCCGATCTAGACGTCAGCCCCCAGCCGTTGGCTGATGACGGTGGACACTCCGTCGCCCCGCATGGTGACGCCATAGAGCGCATCGGCGACTTCCATGGTGCGCTTCTGGTGAGTGATCACGATCAGCTGGCTGGACTCGCGGAGTTCCTCGAAGATGGTGATGAGCCGGCCCAGGTTGGTGTCGTCCAAGGCTGCCTCTACCTCATCCATGACGTAGAAAGGCGAGGGGCGGGCCTTGAAGATGGCCACCAGCAGGGCGACGGCGGTGAGGGACCGTTCGCCGCCGGAGAGCAGGGAGAGCCGCTTGATCTTCTTACCGGCGGGCCGGGCTTCCACCTCGATGCCCGTTGTGAGCATGTCTGACGGGTCGGTGAGGACCAGCCTGCCTTCCCCGCCGGGAAAGAGCCGGCCAAAGACGCGGACAAACTGGGCCTGGGTGTCCTCGAAGGCCTCGGCGAAAACGCGCTGCACCCTGTCATCCACTTCCTTGATGATGTCCAGCAGGTCCTTGCGGCTGGACCTCAGGTCCTCGAGTTGGGAGCTAAGGAACTGGTGCCGCTCCTCGAGGGCAGCAAATTCCTCCAGCGCCAGCGGGTTGACCTTGCCCAGTGCCGAGAGGTCCCGTTCGGCCTTCCGAAGCCGTTTCTCCTGTTCCTCCCGGACAAACGGCTTGCCCTCGACCACAGGGGCACCGCTATGGTCCACCGGTGTCCTGAGCGCGGCCCACTTGTCGCCGCTGTCCTCCGCGGGGACCGGCACCGGCACGTCCGGGCCAAAGTCCGCCACCAGGACGTCCGGGGTGATGCCCAGTTCATCGATGGACCGGGTTTCCAGAGCCTCGATCCGCGCCCGGTGCTGGGCGCGGGCCAGCTCATCACGGTGGACCGAATCGGTCAAGAGGGCCAGCTCGCGGGCCAGCGCATCGTTGCCTGTTCGGATTGCCTGCAGGTCGTGGTCCCGCTGCTCCCGGTTCTCTTCGGCGAGATCGCGCTCCTCACGCGCCAGTTCCACGGATACGTCGATGAAGCGGATGGCCAGCTCCACGCCTTCCGACACTGCGGCGGCACGCCGCGCCTGGAGCCGCCGGCGGCGTGCCCTTTCCGCAGCCTCTTCCCTTGCCTTGCGTTCCGTAGCGGCGGCCCGTTCGAGCGAGACGGCCCTGTTGCGGGTGGCTGTCAGTTGTTCTTCGGTACTGCGAAGCGATAGCCGTGCCTCCATCTCCGCGGACCGGGCCAAGGACGCCGCCCGGGCCAGGGCATCGCGCTGTTCCGTGGACGGCTCCTCCTCCGCCGGCGCTTCCTGCGCCGCGGTCAACCGGGCGGCAATGGCCGCGAGCGCCTCCTCCTCGGCGCGTACGTTCGCCTCAGCCTTGGCTAGTGAAGCGGCCAGCCTGTCGCTTTCGCCGACGGCACTGCGCAGGATGGAGTTAAGGTGCCCGAGCCGCTCAGCGACGGCCGCCAGCCGGGCGTCCGAATCATGGAGCCTGTCCAGGGCAGCATCTGTTCGGGCTTGGGCTTTGGTGCGCCGTGCTTCGGCACCGGCAAGGGCGAACCGGTTGCGCTCAAGATCGGCGGTGACAGCGGCGAGGCGGGTTTCGGCGTCGTCGACGGCGGCCTGCACCTCGAGCAGCGACGGCGCCTTCGCGGATCCCCCGGTGACGGTCAGTGCTGTCAGGACGTCTCCTGCCGGGGTCACGGCCGTTAAGTCCGGCCGTTCAGTGACCAGCGCGCTGGCGTCCGCGAAGTCATCGACGACGACGGATCGCGCCAGCAGCGCGTTCACCGCCGCTCCGTGACCGTCACCCGCAGAGACCAGATCAACGGCCCAGCGGGCGCCGGCGGGCAAAGAACCAGCCGTCCTGGGGATCAGGTCCGCCGGCGCGGCCGATTCCAGCAGTAGGACGGCGCGGCCCGCATCGTCGGCCTTCAACAACGTCACAACCTCGGCCGCCACCGCAGGATTCAGTACCACAATTGCTTCGGAAGCTTCGCCGAGCGCAGCCGCGATGGACGTCTCGTAACCCGGTTCAACGGCGAGCACCGCCGCGAGCGTGCCTGCGACCCCGTCGACTCCGGAGCTAAGGACGTGGGCCGCCCCGTCTTTACGGTTGAGTCCCAGCTGCAGGGCATCACGCCGGGCCACCAGGGCGTCCCGTTCGCGGACAGCGTCCCTCCCGGCAGCGGTCAGATTGGCAATCTCCTGAACCACGGCGTCGAGTTCGGCGCTGGCGTCCTCGTAGTCGGCGTCGAGGGTTTCCTCGCCTTCCTCAACCCCTGCCACTTGGCTTTCGAGGGCAGTGAACTCGGACTGTGCCTTACTGCGGCGGTCCTGCCCGGCGGCGAGCGAATCGCGTAGCCTGCCCAGTTCAGCCTGGGCGGACTCGACCCGCGACCTGGCCGCACCAACCTGGCCGGCCAACTTCGCGAGGCCTTCGCGGCGGTCTGCTGCGGCGCGGAGGACAGCTGTGAGCCGCTTATCCTCGGCGGCCGCCGCCCGTTCAGCGTCGGATTTGGCGGCAGCGGCCGCTTCCAAGGCGCCGCGCCGGTCCAGGATGTGACGCTCGAGCTGAGTCAGTTCGTCGCGGACCCGGGCGGCCTGCCGCTCCAACTGCTCCGGGTCCCTGCCCGAAGACGGTTCCGCATCAACCGCGCCAAGAAGGCGGCCGCGTTCCCGGGCCAGCGAGCCAAGGGAGCGCAGGCGTTCCCGCGCCGCAGTCAGCCGGTACCACGTGTCCCTCGCCTCGTTGAGCCTGGGCGTTGCCGCTGCAGCGAGTTGTTCGATGCCGGCTTGCCGCTGGCGCCCGGCCTCCAGTTCCTGCTCCACCGCTGCCCGGCGGGCCTTCAGCACCGCCTCGTCCGCGACGTCCTGCGCCAGCGAGTTTTGCTCCCGGGCCAGATCATCGGCCAACAGCCGCGCGCGTGCGTCCCGGACATCGAACTGGACCCGCTGGGCCCGGCGTGCCACGTCGGCCTGCTTGCCGAGCGGCGTCAACTGGCGCCTGATTTCTCCGGTCAGGTCGGTTAGCCGCTGCAGGTTCGCCTGCATCGCTTCCAGCTTGCGGACCGTCTTTTCCTTGCGGCGGCGGTGTTTGAGGATTCCGGCGGCTTCCTCGATGAAACCGCGACGGTCCTCGGGAGTGGCATGCAGGACCTTGTCCAGCTGGCCCTGGCCCACAATGACGTGCATTTCCCGGCCCAGGCCTGAATCGGAGAGAAGCTCCTGGATGTCGAGCAGGCGGCAGCTGGCCCCATTGATGGCGTACTCGGAGCCGCCGGTTCGGAACAGCGTCCGCGAGATGGTGACTTCGCTGTACTCGATGGGCAGGGCCCCGTCAGTGTTGTCTATGGTCAGGGAGACGTGCGCCCGGCCCAGCGGCGGCCGGCCCGACGTCCCGGCGAAGATGACGTCCTCCATCTTGCCGCCGCGCAGTGTTTTGGCTCCCTGCTCCCCCATCACCCAGGACAGGGCGTCCACCACATTGGACTTCCCGGAGCCGTTGGGTCCCACCACGGCCGTGACTCCGGGCTCAAAGTCGAACGTCGTGGCCGACGCGAACGACTTGAATCCCCGGACGGTAAGGCTCTTGAGGTGCAAGGTGGTTCGGGTCTCCTGCTCGGCGGACTGGGCTGGTATTTGGGGGCGGTATGGGTGAGATAGCCCCTACTACTTACAATCTACTGCGGGGCTGCGACAATTCTGCGCTGATCCGCGCGGAGCCGAGGCCGGTGGCATGTGCAGGAACTGGCCCGGACGCGGCATAGTTAAGCACTTGGGCTGGTGCTCGATGGTGCGGTCAGCCACCGGAGCGCGCAGTACAGACACGAATAGGGGCTTAATTTTGACAGGGAATGCAACATTCCGGCACAAGAACACCGCGCTGCTCTCGGTGAGCAGCGTCGAAGCTCCAAAGATCGTCAGTTCCGCGGATTTCGATCGCAGGCTGGCCCCCACCCTGCGGCGCTTGAAGTTCCCACCCAGGCTACTTGAAAGGGTGGCAGGCATCACCCACCGGCGCTGGTGGGCACCCGGTACAGCGTTCGATGACGCCGCCATCGAGGCTGGCGCGAAGGCCCTGGCTGAATCCGGCGTCGAGGCCTCCGAGGTGGGTCTGCTGATCAACACCTCGGTCACGCGGCGCAGCCTCGAACCGTCAGTGGCGGTGAAGATCCATCACGGGCTCAGCCTGCCGTCGTCGGCCATGAACTTCGACCTGGCCAACGCATGCCTCGGCTTCGTCAACGGCCTGACGCTGGCGGCCAACATGATCGACTCCGGGCAGATTAAGTACGCCATGATCGTCAACGGTGAAGATGCCCAGGCCACGCAGGAGGCCACCCTGGCCCGGCTGCAGCGGCCCGAAACCACCCGCGAGGACTTTGGCCGTGAGTTCGCCACGCTCACATTAGGTTCCGGCGCCGCCGCAGCCGTGCTGGGCCCGGCGGACCAGCACCCCGGAGCGCATCGGATCATCGGGGGCGTGATGCGCGCCGGCACTGAGCACCATGAACTGTGCGTGGGCGGCATCGACGGCATGGCCACAGACACCAAAGGCCTGCTTGATGGCGGCCTGCAGCTGGTGGTCGACGCGTGGCACGAGGCCAAGCCGGAGTGGGACTGGGCCGCGATGGACAGGTACGTCACGCATCAGGTGAGTAACGCCTACACGCAGGCAATCATCAACGCAGTCGGTCTGGATCCGGACAAAGTGCCCATAACGTTCCCTCACTGGGGCAACGTGGGCCCGGCCTCCCTCCCCATGACCCTGGCGGCCGAAGCCCAGACCCTTGGAGCGGGCGACAGGGTGCTGTGCATGGGCGTCGGCTCCGGCCTCAACACCGCCCTGCTGGAGATCGTGTGGTAGCCGCCGACTGGCCCGGCGTCGACCCTGAATGGTCCCGGGAAATCGAGGTGACATCCACCTCGTCCGCGGATACACCCGGAGCGGTGCGCAGCTGGCATCTGCTCGATAACGGTGCGCAGCTCTCCCGCCGGGGCCTCGTTCCTGCCGGGACCCTGCTGTGCGTGCACGGCAACCCGACGTGGTCCTTCCTGTGGCGCACGTTGCTGGCTGCCGGAACAGATACCGCCCAGCCGTGGCGGGTGGTGGCTGTGGACCAGTTGGATATGGGTTTCTCCGAGCGCACCGGCACATTCCGGCGCCTGGAAGACCGCATCAACGATTTGGGCGACCTCACCGCCGCCCTGGAGCTGGACGGGCCAGTGGTCACCGTCGGCCACGACTGGGGCGGCGTCATTAGCCTCGGCTGGGCCCTGGCACACCAGGAGCAGCTCGCCGGAGTGGTGCTGACCAACACCGCGGTTAATCAGCCCGCCGGCTCCCCCATCCCTCCGGCGCTGCGGCTCGCCCTGCACCCTGCCGTACACCGCTGGGGAACGACGACGTCGGACACCTTCCTGCGGGTGACGCATGCTTTGGCCCACCCGCCGCTGCCCGCGGACATCCGCGGCGCCTTCATGGCCCCCTACCGCAGCGCCGACCGCCGCGCCGGCGTCGGAAACTTTGTCGCCGACATACCGGCAGACCCGTCCCATCCCAGCTACCCGGAACTCAAACGCGTCGCCGACGGGCTTCGTGGACTGCGGGTCCCCGCGCTGATGCTCTGGGGCCCGCGGGATCCGATCTTTTCCGACCGGTACCTCAAGGACCTCATCGGCCGGCTGCCACACGCGCAAGTGCACCGCTTTGAGGGCGCCGGGCACCTCGTTGCCGAAGACCGGGACATCGCCGCCCCCGTCTTCGGGTGGCTGGCCGGGCTCGGCCGGGACGATGCATCCGGCTTACAGCTGACGGGCGCCAAGTCCGGCGCTCCTGAACTGGAGCGTAACGCCGGAACCCACCAGCCAGGCACCGGCGTCCCGCCCCTCTGGGCGCCGCTCACCGAACTGGCAGCAGGACCCGACGGCGGGGACACCGCCGTCGCGGAGATGGCTACGGACGGTGGCGTCTCCCGCTCGCTCAGCTGGCGTGAGCTGGAACAGAACATCGCCGTCCTCGCGGCGGGCCTGCAGCAAGCCGGCGTAGGGCATGGCTGCCGGGTGAGCCTGATGGTTCCGCCTGGTGTGGATTTGACCGTGGTGCTCTACGCCTGCCTGCGGCTCGGCGCGGTGGTGGTTGTGGCCGACGCCGGGCTCGGCACCCTTGGCCTGAGCCGTGCGGTGAAGGGCGCCACGCCGGATTTCCTCATCGGAATCGACAAGGCGCTGGCCGCCGCCTCGGTGCTCGGCTGGCCTGGACGGCGGATCAGTGTGCGGGAGCTGCCCGCTGCCCGCAGCCGCCTCCTCGGCGTCGAAACCTCTCTCGACGTCCTCGCCCGCGGCGGCCGCAGCCTCAGCCAGGAAACGCCGTCGGACGTTCAGCATCCGGACGCGGGTCCCGGCCCGGATGCACCCGCCGCGGTGCTCTTCACCTCAGGTTCCACCGGTCCTGCCAAGGGCGTGCTCTACACGCACCGGCAGCTGGCCGCGATGCGGGATACCCTGGCCGTGACATTGGGGATCCGTCCGGCGGCACGGCTGGTGGCGGGCTTCGCCCCCTTCGCGCTCCTGGGACCGGCCCTCGGGGCAGTTTCGGTGACGCCCGCGATGGACGTCACCGCACCCCGCACCCTGACCGCCACCGCGCTGGCAGACGCCGCCGCGGCCATTGACGCCACCGTGGTGTTCGCCTCGCCCGCGGCCCTGCGCAACGTCCTGGCGACCATGGGCAGCCTGAGCCCCGCCGCGCACGATGCCCTGGGGCGCGTGGAACTGCTGCTCTCCGCCGGCGCGCCGGTCCCCGAGCCCCTCCTCGCAGAGGTTCAGCAGCTGCTGCCGCGGGCCTCGCTGCACACTCCCTACGGCATGACCGAGGCGCTGCCCGTCACCGACATCAGTCTTGAAGAGATCCGCGTTGCCGAAGCCGACGCCGCAACAGGGACCATGGCCGGAGCCGGCAACGGGGTGTGTGTAGGCCTGCCGGTGCACGGCGCCAAGGTGGCCGTTATCCCGCTCGCTGCGGACGGGACTGCCCCCGGTAGCCACCCCCTCACGGAGGCGGGAGTGACCGGGGAGATCCTTGTCAGCGCCCCACATGTGAAGGACGCCTATGACAGGCTGTGGCTCACGCAGCGCGAAAGTATCCGCACGGCCGGCTGGCACCGTACCGGCGACGTCGGTCACTTTGACGCCGCCGGCCGCCTCTGGGTGGAAGGACGGCTGGCGCACGTCGTGACGGCGCCAGGTTCCGTGGTCACGCCCGTGGGCGCCGAGCAGGCCATCGAACGCCTGTCCGACGTCGGGCTGGCCGCGGTCGTCGGGGTTGGTCCCGCCGGGACGCAGGCCGTCGTGGCCGTCGTCGAGACGGTGCCTCCTGCGCGCCGGGCCGGTCCTGCCGCGCCGCAACTCGCCGGGCGGGTACGGAAGGCGGCGCGGCTGGCGGGCGTCAGCGTCTCTGCCGTGCTCGCAGTCCCCTCCCAACCAACCGATATCCGCCACAACGCCAAAATCGACAGGACCCGCCTGTCGCGGTGGGCGTCCCGCGTTCTGGCCGGCGGCCGTCCGGGCACGCCGTGAGGGTGCTCGTCACCGGTGCGAGCGGGCTGCTCGGACGCGAAGTGGCCCGGCTGCTGGTGCGGCAGGGCCACACCGTCACCACGTTCCAGCGCCGAGCTTCAGGGGTCGACGGCGCCACAGACTTTTTGGGGTCCGTGACGGACGAGGACGCCGTCCGTGGCGCTGTTGCCGGTTCCGAAGGCGTCGTCCATCTGGCAGCGAAGGTCTCCTTCACCGGCCGCGCCGCTGACTTCGAGGAAGTCAATGTTGAAGGGACACGCCACCTGCTGCGTGCCGCCCGCGAGGCAGGTGTGCGGGACCTGGTGTTCGTTTCCTCCCCTTCCGTTGCCAACTCCGGGGCCGCCATCGCCGGGCTGGGAGCCGAGCGGGCAGACCCGGACCGGGCGCACGGCGATTACTCCCGAACCAAAGCGGCCGCCGAACTGCTGGCACTGGCTGCCGACTCACCGAATCTTCGGGCCGCCGCCGTGCGCCCCCACATTGTCTGGGGCCCCGGCGACACCCAGTTGGTGGAACGGGTGCTGGAGCGCGCCGCCCATGGCCGCCTGCCGCTGCTCGATGCCGGCGCCGCCCTGATCGACACCACCTACGTGGACAACGCAGCCGCAGCCATCGTCGCCGGGCTGCACCGCATGGAGCACGTCCACGGCCGGGCGCTCGTGGTCACCAACGGCGAACCCCGCCCGATTGGTGAACTGCTGGCTGGCATCTGTGCCGCGGGCGGAGTGCCGGCGCCATCGTGGCGGGTGCCAGGCAGGCTTGCACGTGCGGCGGGATCCGTGGTGGAAAAAATCTGGGCCGGCTCCGGCAGGGAAGATGAGCCGCCGATGACGCGGTTCCTCGCCGAGCAGCTCTCCACCGCCCACTGGTTCGACCAGCGCGAGACCCGCGCGCTCCTCGACTGGACCCCTGCCGTCTCACTGGACGAGGGCCTGGCGAAGCTGGCCGAACACTATGGCGGACTTCAGCTGCCAGGATGAGCCGGGCCTTACTGCCGGACCACCGCCGGAGACCAGGCGTGCTCGATGAGGAGGGAGGGCTGCACCCCCGGATCGATGGAAGCGGACCACACGTCGCTGTCCTGTCCGGAGTCGTCGCGCGGAACGCCGTAGACAACCGTACGGGCGTCGAGCCATTCCATCTGATCGTCGATGTCACGCTGTTCGGCAAGGATCGTTTCGGTGCCTGTGGCGAGTTCGAGGACGGCGATGTTGCGGTGTCCTACCAAGGAGCCAGTGACACTCTTCTTATAGGCGATCCTGGTCCCGTCGGGGGATACTGACGGACACTCGATACCAGTGCCGGTGACGGTGAGGGTCCGCTCGTTTAGGCTCCCACGCAGTAACCAGATCTTCCCTTGCGAGGAAGCAGTGGCGTAAAAGGCGTCGGGCTGGCCCGGAACGAAGGTCACACCCCAGATATTTCGGTCAGTAGCCTTGATCTGCGACCCACCGAGGAACAGGGCGAATTCTTCAAGGTTTCCATGGACGGTGCCGTCGCGGCCGCGAATCAGCGTTTCGGTGGAAAACCCGGCGCCGGAATACGAGTGTCCAGAGACAAAAACTGTGGTGGCCAGGAGCGTCCCGTCGGGACTGATGCGGGTGCGGCTGGGAACGCCCGCCAATGGCCAGGTTTCGACGGCAGCCAGTGAACCGTTGTAGACCGTCGCTTCAAAGTTGGTGGGAATCTCATTCTTGGTGAGCAGGCACACGGCTAGGTCCCGCACAGCATAAACGCGGTCGCAGGCGTGGCCACTGAGCGCGCGCTGGCCTGACGGGTCAGCCAAAGCGACGGTTGCGGCCTCCCCGAACCCCTGTCCGGGGGCCGTATTCCGGAACATGATGAAGGGCTCGGCTGGTAATGCTAGGGCCGCGACCGAATCCACCGCCGAGTCCGCGATCTGGCTGCTTTTTGCTGTCTGGAACGCAGAGGCGGCGTACGCGGTAGTGCCGCCGGCCACCAGCAGCACCACGGCGAGCAGGACCTGCCAGCGGCGCCTGGGGTTCATCGTGCCGCCGTCCACCGGCGGAAGCCGCCCGTAAGGAACGTGCCCGCACCCAGGGCTGCGGCAAGCACTACGGCTACCCAGACCACGGCGGTCACCGGCCCGAGCAGGAACCAGAGCACGCCGAATGCTGTTGCTGCGGCCATCCGGCTTAGGGCTACCACCGTCTGCGCGGCGCCCAGGGCGGTGGCCAGGCTTGCGACGGGCGAAAGTTGGGTGACTATCGCGGCAAGGACGCCGTCGGTAGCAGCGTAGAACAGGCCCAGCAGGACCAGGCACCCAATCGTGGAGCCGAGGCCGGCAAACGGCAGCGCCGCCAGGATGTAACAAGCCAGCAAGGCCAGGTGACCGCAAAGGAACACGGGGATCCGCCCCCAGCGGTCGGCCAGCTTGCCGAGCGGGATAGCGAACAAAAGGTAGACCACGTTGGTTCCGACAAAGAGCATCGGAAACCACTGGACAGCAAAGGAACCCCTGTTCTGCAGGAGCAGGTAGATGAACCCGTCGCCGATAGTGAGGAAACCCAGCAGGCCAGCCGTCACCAGGAGCCGTGCCAGCCCCTGATTCTTCAGGGTAATCCAGCGCAGTCGGGACCATCGGAATGGCGAACGCCGGACACCCCCCACTTCAGAAGTCGCGCCGCGCACACGGCCTGGAACCATGAGCACCAGGACGGCTACACCTAACACGGCGAATGCGAGGGAGATGATAAAAACCGTGCTGAAGCCGTTGGGGATCAGCACCAGCACCAGAAATGCCAGCAGCGGGCCGGCGGCGGCACCAATGCTGTCCAGCATGCGGTGGACCCCGAACGACCTGGCAAGGTACTCGGGCTGGGCCGACGCCGAGATCAAGGCATCGCGAGGGGCCGTCCTTAAGCCTTTTCCGATCCTGTCTCCAGTAACGACACCGGCTATTGACCAGAAACCGCCGGCGAAGAGGAACCCTATTCGGGCAACAGCAGAGAGCCCATAGCCTGCTGCCGCCACCAGCTTGGGCTGTCCGGTGCGGTCTGAGACCCACCCTGCGCCTATCCGCACTACGGCGCTTGCACCTTGGTTGATGCCGTCGATGATTCCGAAGGCAATAGTCGACAGGCCCAGGAAGCCGGTGACGTACAAGGGCAGGATGGCGGCTACCGACTCCGAGGAGACGTCGGTGAACATGCTGACAACGCCAAGCCACACGATGGTGTGCGAGACTTTGAACCGGGTTTCGGGTCTGCGGGTTCGGGCACCTGCAGCCACTTCTTCGTCCTTTTTGCCGCCCCTGCGGTCTGACACGGAGATGTACATCAGGTGTTGGTCCGTTTACGCATGGAGGGTGCCTTGAAGTGTGAAGCGCGTGCTGCCGGCGCCCGTCGTCGTTATGGATACCGTCACGGTGTCAGTCCCGCGCGAGAGGCGAATGGAGCGGCCGTCCCCGGAGGCCACGGATTCGGGCTGGAAGCCCAGCGCCAGCAAGGACTGCTGGAAATAACCCGTCGTTTGCGCTGGACTTAGGTCCACAATTCCGACGGCACTGACCTGCAGCGTCCGATCATCCGAGCTCACACTCGTAGACGTCATGACAGTCCGGTCCGGGAAAGTCACGACGTTGACCGGGAAGCCATCGACGACCTTGCCTTGGGCTGACGCCGAAGCAGGCAGGGGAGTTCGGATTAGGGCGGCCGGCGACGGTGACACGCGTGCGTCAGGGGGTACCGACACACTAGACGGCGACTGCGTGGCGTCTCCGGCCCCGCCGGTTCCCGTTCCGGTAGGCTGCGGGAAACTACTGTCCGCAGGGCCGGGACCGGCGCCCGCTGTGGGCGGGGCTTCGCTGGCCGGTGACATCTGATCCAGCACCACAGCCGTACCGCCCAGGGCAACGGCTGCTATAACACCGGCGAGTACCAGTTTCTTCGCGATCATGGCTTCGCCCAGGCCACCGCGGTAGTAACGCCCCAGACTTTCATGGGGTCAGTCTGCCAAGGGAACCCACATTGGGGAACCACAGAATCCGCAGACTTTCGTTTTCGGCCTACCAGCGCCCGTTCCGTGGACGCGGCTGGCATACCGGGCATGTGTAGGACGACCGGTTCATGAACTGTTCGCGGCGGATGAGGGAGTTAATTCCGACGGCGGCGCACCGGTTGCAGGGCTGTCCCTCCCTGCCGTACGCATTCAGCGAGCGGTCGAAGTAGCCGGAAGCGCCGTTGACGTTCACGTACAGGGAGTCGAAGCTGGTCCCACCGGCGTCGAGGGCGTCCAGCATGACCTCGCGGGCGCTGGTGATGACGCGTTGCGCCTCGGAGCGCCGCAGCTTGTCCGTGGGCCGGGCGTAATGCAGGCCGGCCCGCCAGAGCGACTCGTCTGCGTAGATGTTGCCGATGCCCGAGACCAGTCCCTGATCCAAAAGGGCGCGTTTGAGGCCGGTCCTGCGTTTCCTAAGCCGGCTATAGAAGAGCTCGAAGGAAAATGCCGGATCCAGCGGATCCCGGGCGATGTGCGCTGCCTCTTCGGCAATAAGTGGAAGCGGCGATTCGGCGAGGCCGCCAGGGCCGCCGTCGTCCGTGGGGACCATGCCCGTCACGAACAGCCCGCCAAAAATGCGCTGGTCCACAAACCGCAGTTCATCCGGCATGCCGTCACTGGGGCTCAGGTGGAGGCGGACCTTCAGGTGCTTTTCGTCCGGTACTGAGGGATCCTGCATCAGTAGCTGGCCGCTCATGCCAAGGTGTGCCATGAGGGCGACGGCAGGGCCGGCCTGTTCCGGTGAGCTTGCGGCAGGAGGCGACGAGGGGGCCTCGCGCAGTGGCATCCACAGGAACTTCCCGCGCCGCACCACATCCACCACCGTGGCGCCCTGGAGGTTGCCGACAAAGTCCTCCGGACCCAGGGCGTGGCGACGGAGGGAACGGGGGTCCAGGACGTCAACTGACACGATGGTCCGGCCGCGGAGCCAGCTCACCAGCCCGCGGCGGACCACTTCAACTTCAGGCAGTTCGGGCAAGGCTGGCCCTAGACGCCGGGTGCGGGCTCGGCTGATCCACCGGCAGCGGCTTCCTTGGGTGCGGAAAGAGCACGCCAAGCGTCCGCGGCAGCTTCCTGCTCGGCTTCCTTCTTGGAATGGCCCGAGCCACTACCGTACGGCTTGCCGCCGATGTTCAGAACAGCTTTGAAGGTACGGGCATGGTCCGGGCCTGCGCCGTCGACTGCATAAAAGATGGTGCCGAGCTGGCGGCTGGCGGCAAGTTCCTGGATGCTGGTTTTCCAGTCGGTTCCCGCGCCGAGGGCGGCCGCGTCCTTCAGGAGCGGGCCGATCAGCCGCATGACAAGCTGGCGTGCCGTCTCGATGTCGTTGGACACGTACGTGGCACCGATGAGTGCTTCCATGGTGTCCGCCAGGATGGAGGCCTTGTTCTTGCCCTCGGTGAGCTTTTCGCCCTGCCCAAGGTAGATGTAGTCCCCGATGCCCAGGCTTCGGCCGATACCCGCCAGCGCCCGCGTGCTGACGACCGCGGAGCGGCGTTTGGCGAGGTCACCTTCGGGCAGCGTCGGGTTATCCCGGTACAAGGCGTCCGTCACGGAGAAACCCAGGATGGAGTCGCCAAGGAACTCGAGACGCTCGTTCGTGGGGATGCCGCCGTTTTCGTAGGCGTAGGAACGGTGTGTCAGAGCAAGACGAAGCGTCCCGGCGTCAATGGAGACACCGAGACGCTTCAGAAGCTCTTCAGTTGAAGATATCATCTCAGCCTTGGGGGCCGATTAGACGTCTGCGACCTTGCGGCCCTTGTACTCAAGGAACAGCGCAGTGCCAGCCGAGTCGGTAACGACCTTTGCCTGGTGCGGCAGGCTGTATGTAACCTGGCCGTTCTCGACAGTCTTCACCAGGTGGGGGGCAGTTGCCTTCCACTGGGAGCGGCGGGCGCGGGTATTCGAGCGAGACATTTTCCGCTTCGGGACAGCCACGGCTAACTCATTTCTCTCTAGACAAACACGTACAAATCAGTTTTGCCGGTCAGGCTTAGCCAAGTCAGCCAGGGCGGCCCAGCGAGGATCTACATCCTCGTGGTGATGCCCCGGCTCGTCTTCCAGGCGTACTCCGCATTCGGAGCAAAGGCCCTGGCAGTCTTCCCGGCACACCGGCTGGAACGGCAGCATGGTTACAACTGCGTCCCGCAACACCGGCTCAAGATCGATTAGATCGTGCTCGACTCGACGTTGCTCTCCTTCGTCTTCTTCATCTGAAAGCAGGACGCCCTCATAGAAGAAAAGTTCTTGCACATTGACCTCAAGGTCATAAGCAAGGGGATCCAGGCATCGACCACATTCGCCCGTAACTTCGGCGACCGCGGTTCCTGATACCAGAATTCCTTCGTGTACGGCCTCAAGCCTCAGGTCCAGCCCGATATCCGAGCCTTCCTGAACGCCAATGAGTGCCACGCCAAAATCACTTGGCGCGGGTACATGCTCCTTCAGCGTCCGCATGCTTCCCGGGCTGCGCCCGAGATCCTTGACGTCGAACACCAAGGGCGAACTAGCATCTCGTTTAATGAGAACTCCTGTTGAACATATGACCGACGTACCATCTTAGCCTGAAGAGCCGCGGGGACTCAAACCGGGCGTAGGAAATCCGCCGAAGTACCGGACAAGCCTACCCCCTTGGCAGTGGGTCTTAGGCCGACTCGCCTGAGAGCAGCCTTTTTTGCACTGAACGCGGTACATAGTCGGAAACGTTGCCGCCCAGGCTTGCCACTTCCTTGATGAGTGTGGAGGACAAATGCAGGTAGTGTGCCTCGGCCGGCAAGAACACCGTCTCAACGCCGCTGAGTTGGCGGTTCATGGTGGCCATCGGGAGTTCGTAATCGAAATCCGACGACGACCGGAGGCCTTTCACGATCGTGGACACACCCCGCTGCCGGCAATACTCGGCCAGAAGGCCCTCCCCTACCGGCTCCACCACAATGCCCTGCAGGGACGCCAGTGTTTCGCGGGCCATGTCGATGCGGTCCCCCAGGCTGAACCTGTACTTCTTGGCATAGTTGGTGGAAACAGCAACAATCACTTCATCGAACAGGCCGGCCGCACGGGCAATGACCTCGAGGTGACCGTTGTGGATGGGGTCATAGGATCCGGGGCAGACAGCGCGTCTCATGCACCGAACCTACCTCATGGGAACGCCGGGATACCATGACTGGATGCATCCACCACGGGAACTTTCCATGCCCGCAGCACCTGCTCCGTGGCAGCGGACAGCGGCCGGCGCGAACCTCCTGGGACCCGCCGGCCAGCTCGGCGTCACCATCTTCGAAGAGATGACCACACTGGCGGTACTGACCGGCGCCATCAACCTGGGACAGGGCTTTCCGGACGAGGACGGGCCGGCTGAGATCAAGGCCGCTGCCATGGCAGCCATCGAGGCGGGGGCCAACCAGTACGCGCCGGGCAAAGGGATACCGGAACTGCGCGAGGCCGTCGCCGCCCACCAGGGCCGGTTCTATGACCTGGCCCCGGACCCGCAGACGGAGGTCATTGTCACCACCGGAGCTACCGAGGCCATCGCGGCCGCCCTGCTGGCGTTCGTGGGGCCGGCCGATGAGGTGCTGACTTTCGAGCCGTTCTACGACTCGTACGGCGCCGTCATTGGACTGGCCGGTGCCACCCACACCACGGCCCCGCTGCTTGCCCCCGGCTTCCTCCCGGACATGGCAGCCCTCGAAACGGCGTTCACCGACCGTACCCGGGTGGTCTTGCTGAACAACCCGCACAATCCCACCGGTGCAGTGTTCCCCCGCCAGGTCCTTGAGCGCGTCGTCGAGCTTGCCCGGAAGCATGACTGCCTGATCATCACCGATGAGGTATACGAGCACCTTACGTTCGGCGCCAAACACATTCCCGTCGCAACGCTGCCCGGCGCCGCCGAAAGGACCATCACCATCTCCTCGGCAGGAAAGACCTTCTCCTTCACCGGCTGGAAGATCGGCTGGCTGACCGGACCGGAACACCTGGTGGCGGCCGTCCGCACCGTCAAGCAGTTCCTGACCTACAGCTCCGGCACACCGTTCCAGGCAGCCATTGCCACCGGGCTGGCGCTGCCGGACGAGTTCTACCGCGGGATTTCAGCCACGCTGCAGCAGAAGCGGGACATCCTGAGCGAGGGCCTCCGCGCCGCAGGCTTCGATGTCTTCATCCCGCAGGGCACCTACTTCGTCAACGTGGACACGGCACCCCTCGGAATTGCCGACTCGGTGGAGCTTGCACGCCGCCTGCCCGCCTTGGTGGGAGTTGCCGCAATCCCCGTGCCTGTCTTTTGCCATCCGCAAGGAGCGGAACGGACCCGCAGCCTGCTCAGGTTCGCGTTCTGCAAGAAGGTGGCAGTCCTTGAGGAAGCTGCCGCACGGCTGGCCACGCTCAGCGGAAAGCTGTGATGGCAGAGCCGGACGGCACCCGGGCCGCCACCCGTTTCCTGCGGACCACCGGGCAGCACGCCGTGATCGAGCCCGATGCGTTCACCGCGGGCGGATTCGTACTCAGCATCGGCGGTGCTGAGCAGTCCCACGTCGATCTGACCGACCCCGCCGACATCTTCTATGAGTACCTGCGCCGGATCGGCCACGTAGTGGATCTCGCAGCTCCGTGGGGGGAGCCCATCACCGCTCTCCACCTTGGCGCCGGGGCCCTAACGCTCGCGCGCTACATCCAGGCCACCCGTCCGGGTTCCCTGCAGTACGCAGTGGAGCTGGAGCGGGAACTGCTGGACTTCGTGCTGCAGCAGCTGCCGATGCCGGACGGGACCCAGCTGCACACCGTGATCGGCGATGCCCGGGAGTCGCTGGCCACGCTGCCCGCGGAGCTGCGCTTCGACGTGGTCATTCTCGACATGTTTTCCGGACCGGAGGCCCCGGAGCACATCGCCTGCACGGAGTTTTACCAGGAGGCCGCGGCCCGGCTGGCCCCGCGGGGTGTGTTGATCGTCAACGTCGGCGACGAGTCGGGCCTCACGCTGGTGCGGAGCCAGGTGGCCGCGATGCGGCGGGCTATGACTGACGTTGCGGCGTTCGCGGAGACCGGGATGTTCGCGGGCCGCTACCCCGGCAACATCATCCTCGCCGGCACGCAGTTCGCGTGGCCCGACGCCTGGACAGCGGCGCTGACCGCCCGCGGCCCGCACCCGGCAAAGGTGCTCGCCGGAGTTGAGCTGGACGTACTCTCGGACTAAACCGCGGCTTAGCCCAGCGCCGCCGCCCGCCGTTCCAGAAACTATGGTGCGGAATCTAAATAGTTGAGAAAATTATCATTGACAGTTTCAACTATATGGGTTGTTATCTATGTAGCTTCGGTGCTGACCTTCGAGAAGTTTGACTGGAAGAGTGCCCCGATCGTTGATAACTCGCCCCAAGGAAGTGGACTGTTATGAAGAAACTCACCTTTGCTGTTGTCGGCCTTACCGCGGCGTTGCTGCTCACCGGCTGCGGCGGCGGATCCCCATCGGGCTCGACCCCCTCCTCGGCCGCCGCCGGAGGCGATGGTGTCCGCAACATCAGCGTCGGAGTAATCTCGATTGCGCCGTCCGCCGCCGTCCAGCTGGGCATCGACGAAGGCATCTTTGCGAAGCACAAGCTGAAGGTCGAATTGCAGAGCGGGCAGGGCGGGGCAGCCATGCTGCCGGCCGTCTCTACCGGAACGATGAACTTTTCCGTCGGAAACCCGCTGTCCGTACTCTTGGCCAAGAACAAGGGTCTGGACATGAAGATCGTCTCCGGATACTCCAATTCGCTCGCCACCGGCAACGACATCAATGGCGTCGTTACCAAGGCCACCTCCGGCATTACCACGGCCAAGGACCTCGTAGGCAAGAAAGTCGCAGTCAACACCATCAATGCGCAGGGAGACCTGACCATCAAGGAAGTCGTGTCCGAACAGGGTGGCGATCCGGGCGGGGTCCAGTTCCTCGAACTGCCGTTCCAGGACATGGGGGCCCAGCTGGCCCAAGGGAACGTGGACGCCGTCTGGGTTCCCGAACCATTCCTCTACGGTCTGCTGGCGGATGGCAACAAGCTGGTGACCTACAACAACCAGGAGGCAGTGCCGGGCCTGCCCACCATGGTTACCTTCACAAGCGGCAGCTACGCCCAACAGAATCCGCAGGTGGTGGCTGACTTCCAAGCGGCCATGACGGAGACTCTCGCCCTGGCGCAGGGCAACCCCGACAAAGTCCGGGCACTGTTGCCCGCGTTTATGAAGATGCCGGAGTCAGTAGCCAAGAATCTGCGCCTGGAAGCATTCGACGGCAAGGTAGATGAAGTAACCCTGGGCAAACTTGGCGAGCTGATGGCCAAGTACGGCATTGTGCCGTCAGCACCTGATGTTTCGGGCACGATCCTGAAATAGCGGTTGCCGGATGACCGGAAGGGGACGACGGCGGACGCTCCACCGTTGTCCCCTTCTCCAACTCGGAAGGAGGTGCATCCTCCGGTGGGACGCTCTACTCCGTGGCTTCCGTACCGGGCCCGATGGCGTCCGGCACGGAGGGTTCCGCGAACCAGAGCTTGGTTTCGCCGTACTTCCTTTCGGCAAAGCGCTCCAGGCCGGCCGGCCAGCCTGGTTCCGGCGAGCGTGAAGAACGTTCCACCACCACCACCGCAGCCGGGGCGAGATGGGCCGCGAGTTTGGCCAGAACCGCGGACAGGGCAACCTCATCCAACGGATAGGGCGGATCCAGGAAGACAAGGTCCCAGCGGGCATCCTCCGCAGTGCGCTCCAGGAACGGCTCTACCTTGCCGCGGTGGACCGTGACAACCTTGCTGGCAAGCACGCCGTTGATGAGATCAGCGTTGCGCTGGCAGACGGAACTGGCCTTGGCATCGAATTCCACCAGGTCAACGGAACTGGCTCCCCTGCTGCCGCTCTCCACCCCCAACGACCCGGACCCCGCGTAAAGATCCAGGACACGGGCACCGGCAATAATCCCGAAGGCGGCAAGGCGGGAGAACAGCGCCTCCTTGACACGGTCCGTGGTGGGCCGGGTCATGGACCCCGGGACGCTGGCCAGCGGGGTCCCGCCAGCGGCACCCGCAATGATGCGGCTCATGCCCGCCTACTAACCGCGCTCAAGGAACGCCTCCTTCTCAGGATTCAGGTATTCGTTAATGGCCTCAGCCAGGCGCGGATGCCCCGCCAGCGTCGGATCCGCGCCCACCACATCTTGGGCGTCCTGCCTTGCCCGGGCAATGACGTCCTCATGCTCCAGCACGCGCAACAGTTTTAGGGTGGAACGGCCACCGGACTGCGACGCGCCCAGGATGTCACCCTCGCGCCGCAGTTTGAGGTCCTCCTGGGAGAGGACGAAACCGTCGGTTGTGAAGGCCACCGCGTCGAGCCGGCGCCGGCTCGGGTGCCCCGGTTCCAGGCTGGTGACCAGCAGGCAGGTTCCGGGGAGGCCACCGCGGCCTACCCGCCCGCGCAACTGGTGAAGCTGCGAGATGCCGAAGCGGTCGGCGTCGAGGATCACCATCAGCGTGGCGTTGTGGACGTCCACGCCAACTTCGATCACGGTGGTGGCGACCAGGAGCTTGGTCCGGTTGGCCGTGAAATCGGCCATCGCGGCATTCTTCACCGCCGTGTCCAGACGGCCGTGCATCGGTCCCAGCGGCACGCCGGACAGGGCCGGCTCCTGGAGCAGCTGCTCGACGACGGCGGTCACGGACGCGAGTTCGCGTTCACCAGCATCGCCCGCCAAGGCAGCCGCGGAAGGTTCCGCTTCGCCTGGACTGAAATCGCCGTCGTCGTCTGTTCCGATCCTGGGGCACACCACATAGACCTGGTGGCCGGCGTCGATCTCCTCGCGCGAACGCGACCAGATACGCCCGGCCCAGCCGGGGTTTTCGGCCAGGCCCACCACATGGGTTGAGATCGGCGCACGGCCGGCGGGGAGCCCGTCCAGGATGGAGGTCTCGAGGTCGCCGAACACCGTCATGGCCACCGTCCGGGGAATAGGCGTGGCAGTCATGACCAGCAGGTGCGGCGGCTTCCTGGCTTTTGACCGAAGGACATCGCGCTGCTCCACGCCGAACCGGTGCTGTTCGTCCACCACAATCAGGCCCAGGTCATAGAACGCGACGTTGTCGCTCAGCAACGCGTGCGTGCCGATCACAATTCCGGCCGTACCGGATGCGGCGTCGAGCATGGCCCGTTTGCGGGCGGCAGCGGGCATGGAGCCGGTGAGCAGCGTGACCTGCACTGCACCTTGGGCAAGGCTGCCCAGCAGCCCGTCCGCCGACAGCATGGGATCGCGGGAGAGGGAACCCAGGGTACGGCGGATGGATTCGAAATGCTGGGCTGCGAGGACCTCGGTGGGCGCGAGCAGTGCCGCCTGGCCGCCGGCATCCACTACCTGCAACATGGCCCGCAGCGCCACGATGGTCTTGCCCGAGCCGACCTCCCCCTGCAGGAGCCGGTTCATGGGGCTGTCCTGCGCAAGTTCGGCGGCAAGGGTTTTTCCAACGGCAGCCTGGCCGGCAGTGAGCGTGAATGGCAACTGGCGGTCGAATGCCGTCAGCAGCCCATCGGCTGCCGGGCGCCGGGCGGTGGCTTCCTCGGCTGCAAGCTGGGCACGGCGCCGCGCCAGTGCGGCCTGCAGGACCAGGGCTTCCTGGTACCGGAGGCGGTCCTGGGCGCGCTTCCAGTCGGCCTGCGTTTCGGGCCTGTGGATGAGCCGGTAGGCCTCCGCCACCGGCAGGAACTTTTCCCGGCGGACAACGTCGTCCGGCAGCGGATCCGGCAGCGCCTCCAGATCGATTGTTTGGAGGAGTGTGGTGATCACTTTCTGGATCGACCAACTGGTGAGCTTTGCCGTGGCGGGGTACACCGGGACCGGCATGGCGGCCAGCTTCTCGGGGTCCATGCCGGGCATGTCCGGGTCTTCATCCAGGAGGTTGAAGTCCGGATTGGTCAGGCCCAGGGACGGGCCGTACCGGGTCACTTTGCCGGAGAACATCACGCGGCGGCCGGGCAGGAGTTCGGCCTGTGCCCGGTAGCCGCTGAAGAAGGTGACCTTGAGGGTGCAGTGCCCGCTGCCGGGGCCGACGGAGGCGAGTCGCGGACGGCCGTGCGAAGCGGCATCGTCGGTGATGATGACATCGGTAATGGACCCGCGGCGCGAGTGCATCTTGCGGGTGCTGTTGGAGAGGACCCGCGCAATGAGGGTGACTTCCTCGTCCACCGGCAACTCGCCGATGGGCGTCAGCTCCCCCCGGTGCAGGTAGCGGCGGGGGAAGTAGTTCAGCAGGGCGCCGACGGTGCTGATCCCCAAATGTTTCTCAATGGCCGAGGCTGACCGTTTTCCGATCAGGCGTTCCAGGCGCTGTCCGAGTTCAGCGCTCATGTCCATAGGAGCTCGCAGGAGCCGGTTCGGGGTCACGCGGCAGGGCGAGTTCGCTGACGGTGAGCTCCGCAGGGTGCCCCAGGGAGCGGATCAGGGTCACGGCGGGCTTGGCGTCCGGGACGTGGACGTGGACACGCCAGCGGTAGTTGCCGTCCGGATCCGCGGCGTTGACCACCTGGCTCATGATGACGGAGTCGCCGATCTCGTCCAGCCGTTGACGCAGGGTGGCCGCGTTCAGCGGGGAGAGGCTGATGGTGCACATGACCTCAACGCCGTCGTCATCCGGCATGCTGGCATGGATGTGCGGGTCCTGGACGTCGTAGCCGTGCAGGCCGTCAAGGAGTTCCCCCTGCAAGCCCTCACCCAGGACAGCCGAGCGAAGGCAATCGAGGATGAGCAGCATGCCAACGCCCCCGGCATCGACTACGTGTGCAGCTTCGAGGGCGGCCAACTGGCTCTCCGTACTGACCACCGCCTGCAGCGCCCCTTTGACGGCGGCGTCCAGGGTCTTAGCCAGTGCCAGGTTGCTGTCGTCGCCGTTGAGGCCGGCATCCATTTCAGCGGCCGCCCGGGCTGCGGCCTCCATCACCGAGAGCATGGTGCCCGGTACGGGATCACTGAGCGCGGACCACGCGCGGATCTGGGCGCGGTTGAGTGCGGCAGCCAGCAGGGCTGAGGTTAACCGGGTGTGCCCGGCCAGAGGCTCTGCGGCGGCGCAAAGAAACACCGCGAACAGGGTGCCGGAGTTACCACGCGCCTGCTCCATCGCCGCCCGGCCGGCATGCGCCAGCACTGCTCCCACATCCGTCTGGCCCGAATCTGCCGGGGCGGCTGAGTCCTGGCTTGCGGGGTCGCTGTGCAGCGCACGGGCAGCCGCCCGGACGGTGAGATAGAGGTTGGTGCCGGTATCGCCGTCCGCAACGGGAAATATGTTGATGGCGTTGATACGGTCGCTGTGGTTGCCGATGGCCGTTTCTGCCTGGTCCAACCACCGCTTCATCGCTAGGGCGTTCGCGGCAACCTTAGTCTGCAAAGTGATCCCATCCCCTGGCGCCAGCGACGCGGCCCGCAATTGTGACGCCCGGGCCAATGTGGGTTCCCGGGGCTTGTACTGAGCCTATCGCAGTGAATCCGACCGGAAGCTGAATGCCGGCAGGGAATGTGGCGAGTAGTCCGTGGTCCTCTCCCCCGCCCAGCACCCATGGCACTGGATCGACGGCGAGGACGTCCGACGCCGGGCTGAGTCCGTCCGCAAGCCGCTTCAGTTCCAGCGGGTCCAGGTCCAGCACCACCCCGCTGGCGGCGGCGAGCCGCCCGCCGTCGCGCACCAGCCCGTCAGAGATATCCATCATGGCGGTGGCCCCGGACAACCGGGCCAGGGGGCCCGCCGCCAGGGGAGGCCTCGGGCGGCACTGGGTTTCGACGAGTGCGCGCTGGAGTTCGTTCAGGGCCTGCATGGGGGTTCCGGATTCCAAGAGCGCCAGCCCGGCGGCGGCCCGGCCCACCGTGCCGGCCAACGCCAGGACGTCGCCCGCGCGGGCCCCGGAGCGCAGCACGGGCGTCCCGCCTTCCAGTGTGCCCAGCACCGCCACGGTCACGGAGATTTCCGTGCCGCGGCCCAGGTCCCCTCCCGCCACGGAACAGCCTGTGGCCCCAAGTTCCCTGATTCCCGCCGTGAGCCCATCGGCCAGGTCCTCGACCCAGCTGACCGGTGTCTCCGGCGGCAGGGTGAGGCTGACCACCATGGACGTCGCCTTGCCGCCCATCGCATTGATGTCACTCAGGTTCTGGGCTGCAGCTTTCCAGCCGACATCCACGCCGGTGGTCCGGTAGCCATTGGGCCATAGCAGCCGAAAGTCCTGATCCTGGACCTGAGTGTCGATGGAAATCAGCGTCCGGCCGTCCGGTGCCGCCACCAGCGCGGCGTCGTCCCCCGGACCCAGCAGCGTGGCCGAGCCGTGGGCACCGCCGCCCATTTCAAGGCGCGGAAAGATCCGGGCCAGCAGTCCGGATTCGGACATGGCAGAGACTGCGGGGGTTTCTTCGGTCAGCGGTTTTTCAGGCACGCCACTACGCTACAGCCCGGCACCGACAATGCAGATCCTGCACCAACGGCTGGCGTGCGGCGTGACTTCGCGGCGGCATTAGGCTTGAAGAATGCACCATCCGCGTTTGCCCCTCCCTGTCCGTGTGTCCGCGAGCCTGCTGACCGCTGCCCTGGCCGCGGCTGTTCTGTCCGGCTGTTCCCCCGCTGTGGATGTGGCCCCTGCCGCTGACGCCGCCAACCCGGCGTGCGCCCCCATGATGGTGGCCCTGCCGGATGCCATCGGCGACGCGAAACTGCGCAAAACCAACAGCCAGGCAACTGCGGCATGGGGGGACCCCTCCCAGGTGATCCTACGCTGCGGCGTGAACGTTCCGGGCCCGACGACGGACCGCTGCGTAAGCGTCAACGGGGTCGATTGGGTCATCAAGGAAGCGGACGCCGCCTGGACACTGACGACCTTTGGCCGCAAACCGGCCACCGAGATCCTCCTCACGAAAGATCAGGAGACCATCAGTTCCGCCACCGTCCTCGCTGATCTTTCCGGGGCCGCCGCAAAGATCCCCGCCACCGGCAACTGCGTGGGCCAGGAAGACCTGCAGAACCTGCCGACCACCAAGTAGGTGGTTACCGCAGCCCCGTCTTCCGGTTCAATGCCAGGTAGATCAGTTCGTCAATAAGGTCCGCGTAGTCCAGGCCTGATGCTGCCCACATCTGCGGATACATGCTCTTGGGCGTAAAACCCGGCATGGTGTTGATCTCGTTGATGATCAGCTCGCCCTCAGGGGTGTAGAAGAAATCAACGCGGCTCAGTCCTTCCGCTCCGACGGCGTCGAACGCGACAGCCGCCAGCTCCCGTACCCGTGCGATGGCTTCTTCGGGGATGTCGGCCGGGCAGCTGAGTGAAGCGGCATTGTCCTCAACGTACTTGGCGTTGAAGTCGTAGAAATCGTGGCCGCCCCCTGCCACGGAGATCTCGCCCGGCATGGACGTGCGGGGCGCTGACGTCCCGCGCCCTTCCAGGACCGCACACTCAATTTCCCGGCCCACGATGCCGGCCTCAATGACCAGCTTGCGGTCGTGGCGGCGGGCTTCCTCGACGGCGGCATCAAGTTCCTCCAGCGAATCCACTTTGGAGATGCCCATGGAGGATCCGGCCCGTGCCGGCTTGACGAACACGGGGAAGCCCAGGCGGTCCACCTGCTTGCGGACAGCCTCGGCGTCGTTGAGCCACTGACGGTCCGTGACGGCAACATAAGGTCCCACCCGCAGGCCGGCAGCCTCGAAAACGACCTTCATGTAGTGCTTGTCCATGCCCACCGCGGACGCGAGTACGCCAGCTCCCACATACCGGGTGTCAGAGAGTTCCAGCAGCCCTTGGATGGTTCCGTCCTCCCCGAACGGACCGTGGAGCAGCGGGAACACCACATCTACGGTGCCGAGTTCGCGGGGAACCGCGTCCGGTGAGGCCACAATCAGCTGGTGCTCGCCGCCGATTTCTGCAAGGGTAACCGTCTCGGACGACGCCGGAACTTCCGGCAGCGACGCCGCGGACAGCGACCACTGGGCAGTATCCGCCGCGGCCAGGACCCATTGCCCGGACTTCGCGATGCCGATGGGGATGACATCGTACTTGTCTTTGTTGATGGCGCCCAGCACGCCGGCAGCTGTCACGCAGCTGACCGCATGTTCGCTGGACCGGCCGCCAAAAAGCACCACCACGCGTGGTTTGGCAAGGGGGGCCGAGTTCGGTGCGGCCAGGTTTTGGTCAGACATTTTTAGAAATCGCCTTCAGGTTTCAGGTCCCGGGACAGCAGCAGGGGTCCCAGTTGGTCAACGGAAAGTTTGCCGGCGAGGACGGCTACAACGGCAGCGGTAATGGGCATTTCGACACCCAGCTTCCCCGCGAGTTCATGCACCGCCGGGCCCGATTTTATGCCTTCGGCGGTCTGCGTCATCTTCAAAGCCAGCTCCTCAAGGGTGAGGCCCTCGCCCAGCAGCCGGCCGGCTGTATGGTTTCGCGACAACGATGAAGAGCAGGTTGCCACCAGGTCCCCCAGGCCGGCAAGTCCGGCCATGGTCCGGGCCTGCCCGCCAAGGGCCAGGGCGAGCCTTGACGTTTCAGCCAGGCCCCTCGTAATGACGGAAGCTTTGGTGTTGTCCCCCATCTGCTTGCCCTCGCAAATGCCGACAGCAAGCGCGATGACGTTCTTGACGATGCCACCAATCTCCACGCCCACCACGTCGCCGGTGGTGTATGGGCGGAAGTAGGGAGCAGTGCAGCTCCTGGCGATCCAGCCCGCAGTCGCCTCATCGGTACACGCCACCACGGAGGCCGTAGGTTCTTCGCGGGCGATCTCCATGGCCAGGTTCGGGCCGGACACCACGGCGATCCGGCGGTCGGGAATCCCGAGCTCGCTGCTGATGACCTCGCTCATGCGGGCATCCGTACCGAGTTCCAGGCCCTTCATCAGGGACACCACCACCGCGTCCGGGGCCACCAGAGCTTTCCATTCCCGCAGCTGGAGGCGCAGTGACTGCGCCGGCACCGCCAAAACCACCAGGTCCGCTCCGGACAACACCTCACCCACGTCCAGGGAAGCGGTGATGCTGGCGGGCAGCACCGTGTCCTTCAGATACTGCACGTTGCGGTGGGAGGAGTTGATCTGCTCCACCACTTCGCTGCGCCGGCCCCAGACCCGGATGCTTCGCTCTACGCCAGCCGCCGTGGCCGCGTCTGCAAGGATCTTGGCGAACGTGGTCCCCCATGAACCTGCGCCCAGGACGGCAACAGACCGGGCCGAGCCGGGACGGCTTCCGTCAGCGGTCACGTGGCGTCCGCTGCGCCGTCAGGCCGTTCCCGGTCAACGAAGCGGCCATGCGTGGCCTGGTTGTGCTTGGCAGGATCCCAGCGCTCGGCCGGAGGCACCTCGCCCCGGATGCCGGCCAGCAATTCCGTCACGGCGTCCATGATGGCATCGGTGGCGGCAGTAAGGGTTGCCTTGTCCAGGTTGCCGCCCATAAAAGGACTGAGGTCCACGGGCTTGCCCACCACTACCCGGGAGGTCTTGCGCGGGAAAAGGTGGAAGCGCTTTGCATAACGGGGGAAAACCTCGTGGGCGCCCCAATGGGCGATCGGCACCACTGGTATGCCGCCCTCGAGCGCCAGGCGGGCTGCGCCCGTGTGGCCCTTCATCGGCCAGAGGTCGGGATCGCGGGTCAGGGTCCCCTCGGGGTAGATGATGATGGCCCCGCCGTCGGCAACGATCTCCTGGGCGAGCTGCAGCGAGCGGTTCGCTCCCGTCGTCGAACGTTCCACCGGGATCTGGCGCGTGGCCCGCAAAATGGCGCCCAGCACCGGAACCTTGAAGAGCCCGGCTTTGGCCAGGAAGTGGGGCGCGCGCTTCTGGTTGTAAAGCAGGTGGCCCACGATGAGCGGATCAATCTCGGTGCAGTGGTTGGGCGCGGCGATGAAGCCGCCGGCGGGCAAGTTTTCCAGGCCCTCCCACTTCTTGTTCATCATCAGATTGAGCGCAGAACGCACAATTCCTGCGACCACAACGAATGTGGCCTGGCTCTTGGCCGTTTCCTTCACGTGTCCCCCGCTACTTCGACGAGGTGATGTCGAAATCGGCGCCGAGGCCGGCCAGCTTTTCCGTAAAGCGCTCGTAGCCGCGGTTAATGATGTCGATCCCGGTCACACGGGACGTGCCGGTGGCAGCAAGCGCCGCGATGAGGTGGCTGAAGCCGCCACGGAGGTCCGGGACGTCGATGTCGGTGCCCTTGAGCTGGGTAGGACCGGAAATGACGGCTGAGTGGAGGAAGTTCCGCTGCCCGAAGCGGCACGGCACGCTGCCCAGGCATTCACGGTGCACCTGGATGCTGGCGCCCATCCGGATGAGGGCGTCAGTGAAACCGAACCTGTTCTCGTAGACGGTCTCATGAACGATCGATACGCCCTCCGCCTGGGTGAGGGCCACCACCAGGGGCTGCTGCCAGTCAGTCATGAACCCGGGGTGAACGTCGGTTTCGAGGACCAGCGGATTGAGCTTGCCGCCCTTGTGGTAGAAGCGGATGCCGTCCTCTCCGATGTCCATGCCGCCGCCCACCTTGCGGTAGGTGTTCAGGAACGTCATCATGTCCCGCTGCGAGGCACCTTCGACGAAGATGTCGCCCTTGGTTACCAGGGCTGCGGACGCCCACGACGCCGATTCGTTGCGGTCCGAGAGGGCGCGGTGGTTGTAACCGCCCAGGTCTTTGACGCCTTCGATGCGGATGGTGCGGTCCGTCTGGACGCTGATGATGGCGCCCATCTTCTGGAGCACGGCGATGAGGTCGATGATTTCCGGCTCGGTGGCCGCCCCGGAAAGCTCAGTAATGCCTTCGGCGCGGGTCGCGCTGAGCAACACCTGCTCCGTGGCGCCCACCGAGGGGTAAGGCAGGGAGATCTTGGCTCCCTGCAGGCCCCGCGGCGCGGAGATGTGGATGCCGCCGGGCCGCTTCTCGACGACAGCGCCGAACTGGCGCAGGACGTTGAGGTGGTAGTCGATGGGCCGGTCGCCGATCTTACAGCCACCCAGGTCCGGGATGAAGGCCTCACCAATCGCGTGGATGAGGGGGCCGCAGAGCAGGATGGGGATCCGTGAATCCCCGGCATGGGCGTCAATCGCGGTGCTCGGAGCTGTCTTGGCTGTCTTGGGATCCAGGGTGAGGTCTCCGCTGACAGGATCCTTCACCACCGTGACGCCGTGCAGCTGCAACAGGGACGTGACAACCTCGACGTCCTTGATCTCCGGAACGTTCCGCAACACCGACGGTTCGTTGCCCAGCAATGCTGCCACCATCGCTTTGGGAACAAGATTTTTGGCCCCACGGACGCTGACGCGGCCTGTAAGCGGGACTCCGCCGCGGATTGTCAGAACACTACTCATATACCGGTTTCCTTACGATTACTCGCCCCCAAATACTTGCAAAGGCTCCAGCTAAGCATAGGAGGTTGCGTTACCGAACCGAAATACGGCATGCCGGGCCGGGTCGCTGCCGGCGCTGTTCTGCCAGCCAAAACAGAAGCAACGCGAGGTCACTTAATGCCCCATGCGGGGCGATAATCGGGTGCTAAGTGACCCCGCGTTGCCTAAGGAGGCTTAGGAAAGCCGGGCCGGCAGCGTGGTCGGCTTGAAGGCAGGACGGGTAGCCTCGTAGGCTGTGATGTCCTCTTCGTGCTGGAGCGTGAGGCCGATGTCATCCAGGCCCTCGAGGAGCCGCCAGCGGGTGTAGTCGTCGATCTCAAAAGGGGCCACGATGTTGCCGCAGCTCACGGTTTTCGAGACGAGATCAACGGTCACCTCGGTACCCGGGGCGTTCTCGAGCTCTTTCCAGATCAGCTCGATATCATCCTGGGCAAGTTCGGCGGCCAGCAGGCCCTGCTTACCGGAGTTGCCGCGGAAAATGTCCGCGAAACGGGAGGACAGAACGGTCTTGAAGCCGTAGTCTTTCAGGGCCCAGACGGCGTGCTCGCGGGAGGACCCGGTGCCGAAGTCCGGCCCTGCAACCAGGACGGAGCCGGCGTTGTACGGGGCCTGGTTGAGGATGAAGGAGGGATCTTTGCGCCAGGCGGAGAAGAGCGCGTCTTCAAAGCCGGTCCGGGTGATCCGCTTGAGGTACACGGCAGGGATAATCTGGTCCGTGTCAACGTTGCTTTGGCGCAGCGGGACGCCGATGCCGGTGTGGGTGGTGAACTTTTCCATGGCGGTCTCCTAGGCGGCGCTGGTGCGGGTGGCGGCGGATTCGGGGGCCGGATCAAGGTCCGCCGGCGAGCTCAGCGTTCCGCGGATGGCTGTGGCGGCTGCCACGACCGGGGATACGAGGTGCGTGCGGCCCCCCTTGCCCTGCCGGCCTTCGAAGTTGCGGTTCGAGGTTGAGGCGCAGCGCTCCCCTACCTCGAGCTGGTCCGGGTTCATGCCCAGGCACATGGAGCAGCCGGCGAAACGCCACTCGGCACCGAAGTCCTTGAATACTTTGTCCAGGCCTTCGGCTTCGGCTTCGAGGCGCACCCGGGCCGAACCCGGAACCACCAGCATGCGGATGTTCGGGTCCTTCTGGCGGCCGCGGATGACGTCCGCAGCGGCCCGAAGATCCTCCATTCGCGAGTTGGTGCAGGATCCCAGGAAGACCGTGTCAACCCGAATGTCCTTCATGGCCGTGCCGGCCGTCAGGCCCATGTACTGCAGGGCACGCTCGGCGGCGGCTTTGGCGTTTTCGTCGCCAAAGTCCTCCGGGGACGGCACAGTTGCTGACAGCGAAACGCCCTGGCCGGGGTTGGTACCCCAGGTGACGAACGGCTCCAGCGTGTCGGCGTCCAGGTCCACCTCGACGTCGAAGGTGGCGTCGTCGTCGGTCCGCAGCGTGTTCCAGTACTCGACGGCGGCATCCCAGTCCGCTCCCTGCGGTGCGTGGGGGCGGCCGAACATGTAGTCGTACGTGGTTTGGTCCGGGGCTACCAGGCCGGCGCGGGCGCCGGCCTCGATGGACATGTTGCAGATCGTCATCCGCGCTTCCATGGACAGCGCGCGGATGGCGGACCCGCGGTATTCCAGGACGTAGCCCTGCCCACCGCCGGTGCCGATCTTGGCAATGACCGCGAGGATGATGTCCTTGGCGGTGACGCCCGGACGGAGGTTGCCTTCAACGTTGATGGCCATGGTCTTGAACGGCTTCAGGGACAGCGTCTGGGTGGCCATCACGTGTTCCACCTCGGACGTGCCGATGCCCATGGCCAACGCACCGAAAGCGCCGTGCGTGGACGTGTGCGAGTCGCCGCAGACCACCGTCATGCCGGGCTGGGTCAGGCCGAGCTGGGGGCCGACAACGTGCACGATGCCCTGCTCGGCATCTCCGAGGGAGTGCAGCCGGACGCCGAACTCCGCGCAGTTGTTGCGCAGGGTCTGGATCTGGGTGCGGCTGGTGAGATCGGCAATCGGTTTGTCGATGTCCAGCGTGGGCGTGTTGTGGTCCTCGGTGGCGATGGTGAGGTCCGGGCGGCGCAGCTTGCGGCCGGCCAAACGGAGCCCTTCGAACGCCTGCGGGGACGTCACTTCATGGACAAGGTGGAGATCGATGAAGAGAAGGTCGGGCTGGGCGTTGGCTCCCTCGCCGTCGCCTTTGCGCACCACATGTGCGTCCCAGACTTTCTCGGCCAGTGTTTTCGCCACGGCCAGCTCCCTTCACTGCATGTTTGGCTGTTAAGCTCCACTGAACCAGCAGCGGTGTGCAATATGCCACTCAAAAGATTTGCATCTCAGATAATGAGACGGCAATATCATTACATGGACAATTCTAGCGGCGTCGGTGTCATTGATAAAGCGGCCCATGTGCTTGATGCCTTAGAGGCCGGGCCCACCACCCTGGCACAGCTGGTGGCCGCCACAGGACTGGCACGGCCTACCGTCCATCGGCTGGCCTTGGCCCTGATCCACCACCGGCTGGTCGCCCGGGACATCCAGGGCCGGTTTGTCCTGGGCAGCCGTCTCGTGGAGCTGGCCTCTGCAGCTGGCGAGGACCGGCTCATTGCCTCTGCCGGTCCCATCCTGATGCAGCTCCGCGACGCCACCGGCGAAAGCTCCCAGATCTTCCGCCGGCAAGGCGAATGGCGCGTCTGCGTCGCCTCCGCCGAACGCCCCATTGGGCTCCGCGACACCATCCCCGTAGGCACCCAGTTGTCCATGAAGGCCGGCTCCGCAGCCCAGGTGCTGCTGGCTTGGGAAGACCACGACCGGCTCCTTGAAGGCCTGCAGGCCGCCCGCTTCACGCCCACCGTTTTGGCAGGCGTACGACGCCGGGGCTGGGGCCAGAGCCTCGGCGAACGCGAGCCGGGGGTTGCGTCAGTCTCCGCCCCCGTCCGGGGACCGTCCGGCCGCGTGATTGCCGCCGTATCCATCTCGGGGCCGATCGAACGCCTGACCCGCCAGCCCGGACGGCTCCACGCCGAGGTGGTCTGCAACGCCGGCCGGCTCCTGACCGAAGCGCTGCGCAAAAACAACGACTGACACGCTCCACACGCATCTGCCGCCGCCGGCGTCGCCACCGGCATGTCATGACTAAGCTGTCCGCATGAACAGCTACGCAGTCTTTCTTCGCGGAATCAACGTTGGCGGAATCAACATCAAGATGGCGGAGCTGAAAGACGCGCTTGCGTCCACGGGCTTCAAGGGCGTCAAAACCCTCCTGGCCAGCGGCAATGTAGTACTCACCAGCCCGGACGAGCCGGCGGCTGTCAAGCAGAAGTTCGAAAACTGCCTGCGCGATACTTTCGGCTACGACGCCTGGGTGGTTGTGCTCACCGCACAACGGGTGGCCGAACTGGTGGACGCCTGCCCCTACCCGGAGGACGACAAGGCCACCCACACGTACATCACGCTCTCCTCGGACACTGCCAGGCTCGATGAACTGGACGCGGCCGGGGCGGCACTGGACGGCGCAGAACAGAAGCGGCTCGGCCCGGAGGCCCTGGCTTGGCTCGCTCCGGCCGGCGGCACGCTCGACAGCCCTTTCAGCAAGATCTCCGCCAAGGCAAAGTTCAAGGCAAGCACCACTACCCGGAACCTACGGACCCTCATCAAGGTCCGGGACGCCGCGTCCGCCCTGACGCAATAGGCCTTACGCTCCGCGTGCGGCCTTAAGTGCGGTGTTGAAGGAACTGAGCCTGCTCACCTCGATTTCCACCGGCTCCACCACCAGGTCCCCGGCAACCTCGCCGACCGCCGCCCGGAGCCGTTTCCTTGCCCTGCCCGCCCGCGCCCTCGCCGTTCCCGCGCCAACGGCTTTCCCGGTGAGAGCCAGGAAGATTCCCAGAACCACGCCGCCGGCAATCATCAGGGTGGGAAGCGGCCAGCCCTCCGTCCGAGGCACTTCCGGCACGGGCAGTTGCAGGTACGCGAGCCCGGCAAGTACTCCGAGCCAGCCCAAACCACCGACCACGATGGCCAACGCAAGCCATTGGACCACATTGAACACGCCCCACCACCAGGATTTCCGGAACGTCATCAGGTCTGCCCCGGCGATGGCCTGGTCCAAGGCGTCCGGCAGCGCATCCCGCCCTTCCCGGGCAGCACCGCGGATGGCGGCCCGCCACGGGCCCGGCGCCCCCTCACTGGATGCGTCCGCGAACTCGCGGACTGCCGCATCCGTCCGGGCGCGTTCAGGAGCACCGGCGGGAGGGAGGGAGGTGCGGTTAAGGTGGGAAGGGGCTGAACTTTTCAGGTTGAGCCGCCGCAGCGGATCGGATCTGAAGCGCAGCAGCCACCGGGTGGCGGGCCACCCGGTGCGGCGTGTCGATTCCATCCGGTAGGACGTGGCGACGGCGTCCACCACCAAAGGAACATTGGCTGCCGTGGCCAGCTCATCTGTGAGCCGCGAAGTTGACGCCTTTCTGACGCCCGCAGCTTCTCCGACGCCTGAGACCTCAGTGAGTTGCCGGGTGGCGCGGGAAACGTCCGCAGCGAGCCTTTGTGAGAGAGCCTGGCGCTGCGTGACCACCGCACGGATGGCGCTCCGGACCTTGTCCACACCCGTTCCCAGCAGGGCAGACGCGCCCAGGACCTGGACTTTGCCCAGTCCGTCGCGTGCAAGAATCCCTTTGAGCGACTCCAGTACAGGCTCGACGTCACGTTCGGGCAGCCGGTCAATCTGGTTGAGCACCACCAGGGTCACGGCGCCGTGGGCGGCCATGGGCGCAAGGAAGTCGTTGTGCACGGCAGCGTCGGCGTATTTTTGCGGATCCAGCACCCAAACCAGGACATCGACCAGGCCCACCATGCGCTCCACGATCTCGCGGTTGGCCGCCCGGGTGGAATCGAAGTCCGGGAGGTCCAGCAGGATCAGCCCGGTGCCCTCGTCCGCAAAGCCCGCAACGGGATCGGCATGGTGCCGGTTGCGCACCTCCAGCCAGTCCAGCAGGGGCTCGCTGCCGTCAGCTCCCCAGACACCCGCCAAAGGTTCCGACGTGGTGGGCCGGCGGGCTGCCGCCGTCGCGATTTCAGCGCCACTGACTGCATTGAAGAGTGACGATTTTCCGCTGCCGGTGGCCCCGAAGAAGCCCACCACCGTGTGCTCGGCGGACAGAGACCGCCGCGAGCTGGCACGGTCAAGAAGCTGTCGCACTTCGTCCAGGGAAGCATCGGGCAGGACCCCCTCGGCCAATTCCCGCGCGTCGTTGAGGGCCGCCAGTCTGCGGTCCAGCTGCGACGCCTCCCGCGCCGCACCATGGCGGCTCATGTACGCTCCGCGAGCCGGGCGAGGTCGGCGGAATGGGCCGCGAGGGTGCGGGAGGTATCCGCTTCACCTGCCGGGAGCCGCTCGAGGAACTTCTGCTGCTCCGCCTGCAGCAGCCGCTGGCAGCGAGCCTGGAGGTCGTCCCTGGCCGTCTGCGCAAGCCTGCGGACGGCATCCTCACCGAATACCGCCTCGAGCAGCCTCTGGCCAACGACGGCGGTGCCGCCTGCCACGCCGATCTCCAGCCCGGTGAGGCCGGCCGTCATGGAAAAAACCACGATCATCAGGGCGGCGCCCAACCCGTTGATCCCGAACGAGAGCCACCGGGCCTGGGTGCGCTTCCCCTGACCCTCCGTGCGGATCAGTTCCATCAGGCTGGCCTGCCACGCCCTGATCTCGGCAGCAGTCACGTCGGCGAACCCGGGGCTGGTTCCGGACAGGTCCTCCGTACCCAACAACGCGCGGCCGGCCGGGTCCGAGCGCCAGCGCCGGTCTGTGTCTTCGCCTGCGTTGGCGGCCTCATCCAGGATGACGGCCTGCAGCCCTGTCTCGATGGCCACCTCCACCCGGACGGCCGGCGTGGGCTCGCCCCGGAAGAACGCCCCCACCCGGTCCCGCAGCCGTCCAACATTCTGCTCCAAGGTCCGGAAGAACTCGCCTGTCCCAACAAAGTCCTGCCAGCGCGCCAGCACTTCGCCGCGAAGCAGCAAACCGTCTTTCGTGGCATCCACGATCCTGGCAACCGCATCCCGGTAAGCGGCCTCCGCGTCGGCCCGGAGGGACGCCGCGGCGCGTTCCTGACCGTGGACCGCCTGAGCCACAGCACTGACCCTGCCGGCCAGCGCCTTTACCGTCCCGTTCAGGGTACGGCGGGCGATCTCCGCACGTCCCGCTGCATCGGCCGCAAGCTCCCGCAGCCAAACCTGCAGCGGCTGCACCGAACTGGGCGGCAGCATCCCCAGGCCATCCAGGTCCGTCTCGGGCACGACGAACAGCGTGGCCGAACCGAGTCCTTCCTTCTGCAGCAACCCGCGGAGGTCGGCACTGACTTCGGCCTCGGCCGCAGCAGGCACCCGGTCCAGCACCACGGCAACCATGATGTCCCTTGAGGACGCGTCCAGCAGCAGCTTCCAAGGAACCGCGTCCGCATAGCGGTTGGCCGTGGTGACGAAAACCCAGAGGTCAGCGGCGGCAAGCAGCTGGCCCGCCAGCCTGCGGTTGTCATCTGAGATGGAATCGACGTCGGGGGCATCCAACAGCGCGATCCCCTGCGGAACTGCCTGGTCTGCCACCAGCACCAGGGAGGAAATGGCCTCGGCGTCGGGAGTTGCACCAGCTTGGCTGGCTGGGAGTGGTTCAGACGATACCGTGCCCCGGATCCGGCTGAGCGTGGGCAACACGCGTTGACCTTCGAACCAGCCGGCATCCGCTGGATGGTGCAACAGGATGGGTTGCCGCGTGGTGGGCCTGATGGCCCCCGAACGGGTGACGGGGTGCCCCACCAGGGCGTTCACCAGTGTTGACTTGCCGGCGCCCGTGGAACCTCCGACGACGGCGAGCAGCGGGGCGTCCAGGCTGCGGTAACGCGGGAGGATGTAGTCATCCAGTTGGGCCACAGCGTTCCGGACCTCTGCGCGGGCCAGCCCCACGTCCGCCAGCGCCAGCGGCAGCGACACGGCGGCAAGGTCTTCCCGCACCGCCTCGAGCAGTTCCACTGCGTCCCGCGCAGTCTGGTCCGCCGGGCGGTCAAGCTGGCCGCGTGGCGCGCGCGGCGGGAGCGGTGGAGGCTGCGGTGGCGAACCGTCGGAGGAGGTCACCACATCATCATGCCAGTTCAGGAACCGGTTCGGGCCTGTGCCGCGGAATGGGCCTGCGCCGGGCCGGCCGCTCCCGCCACCGTCGAACGTAAGAAAAAACGGCCCCGGGCTGATGCCCGGGACCGTCAATTTGTGACCCCAGCGGGATTCGAACCCGCGTTACCGCCGTGAGAGGGCAGCGTACTAGGCCGCTATACGATGGGGCCGCGTACTTCCAGGAAGCGTGCGCTTCCAACCGGTTTTTGGCCGGTGCGCTGAGTGATTATTTCATACACTCAGCAAGTGTTTCAAATCGGAAAAATCGCTTTGAAACTCCTGGTCATAAGCAACATTTTCAGTGCCTGAACCAGAGCTGGGATACCAGGACTCGAACCTAGAATGACGGTACCAGAAACCGTAGTGTTGCCAATTACACCATATCCCAATGATACTTTCGGGCCGGAGTTTTAGGCTTCAACCTGCTCTCCGTGCGCCTCAGCACGAGAAATTACTCTACCCGAGACTTTTCGATGGCACAAATCGGCACTCGCGGCTCGCGCCCCCGCGCGGGTGTTTGCTGGGGCATCCCCGTGCCGGGCGGACCATAGCCCGCACCCTTGCCATCGGCACCAACCTAAGTTTACTCTCGGTAAGTTACTGACTGGTAACTAAATGTCGAGAGGATTCACCCGTGCCACAGAGTCGTGCCACAGCTTCCACCCGGACCCCCACCCGTACCCGGGCACAAAAAATAGCCATCGCAGTCCTGGCCCTCATGCTGATTGCACTGCTTGGGTTCTACACGCTGGTTACCGGACGGATAACGGACGGATCCGCGAAACTGCGAGACGGTGCGGGACAGGCGGCAGCGGGCGCGGAGCAACTCAAGGACGGAGCCGGTCAACTCGCAAACGGTGCCGGGAAGGCTGGCGACGGCGCCGGCAAGCTGTCCTCGGGCGCCAACAAAGTGTTTCTCGGAGTCACCGAAAAACTTGCCCCGGGCGCCGAACGGCTGGAAGCCGGTGCCAGTCAGCTCACCGCCGGGGCTGTCAAGATTGAGACCGACGTCAACAACAAACTGGCGCCAGGCGTCTATAAGGTGGACGACGGCGCGCGCAAGCTCGCCTCCGGAGCTACCCAGCTTGCCGCTGCCCTCACAGCTACTGCCGCGGGAAATGCGGAGAACAACCTGGCTGACGGCGCCAGCGCCTTGGACGCCGGCGCCGCCCGGCTGGCGTCCGGGGCCGGCGATCTGGCCGCCGGAACGGGTCAGCTGAAGGGGTTCCCGGGTGCGAACAATTCCCCTGAGGCAGGTACCGGCACCGCAGCTTTGGCACAGGCCCTCGAGCTTCTTGAGGCCGCCGCGTCGGATCCGTTGCAGGGTTTGGTTCCGCTTGCGGCCGTCAAGGACAAGATCGCCAAGATATCGGCGGGCGCCCACAGGCTCGACGCCGGTGCCTCTGCTTTGCAGGCAGGTGCCGGAAAGCTCAGCGACGGCTCGATGCAGCTGCATGCGGGAACGGGTCGCCTCACTGCGGGATTCGCCACGCTCGGCGAGAAGCTCAACAGCCGTGATCCTGCCAATCCGGGTGTTGTGCTGGGAACCGAACTGCTTGCCGCGGGAACGTCACAGATCAGGATTGGCATGGACGGCGTCCCCGGCAACCCTGAGCGTCCGGGCCTGATCAATGCGGTGGCCAGGATTACGGAGGGCAGCTCCCGGTTGGCCGAGGGAACGTCCGCGCTGACCGCTGGCATCAAAGGGGATCCCGCCGACCCTGGCAACCCTGGACTCCTGAAGGGTTCAGAGGCCCTCGCCGCCGGCGCTTCCGAGCTTGCCACCGGCAATACCAAACTGGCGTCGGGGTCCGTGGACTTGGCTTCGGGGGCGGCAAAGCTTTCTGACGGCAACGCCCGCATCGCTGAGGGCACCGCCACCCTGTACACGAGCGCAGCAGCCGTTTCGCCCGCCAATGTAGCGGGGAAGTCCGATACGGCCGTGGCACTTGGACTGGTCGCTGTGCTGGTGTTCGGATCTATCGGCACCTACATGGCCCTATGGAACCGGCGAAGGGGGCAACCCGTGCGTGGGACCGGAAGTCAGGCCAGCAGCTGAGCAAGCGAGGTGACTTTGTGACCCTCAAACGCGGGCGCAGTCTCCCCTGCCCTGTTGAGCCACACTCCCACCAGCCCCGCCGCCGTCGAGCCTTCCGCGTCCAGCAGCCTGTTGTCGCCAACGTAGAGGGTCTCCTGCGGGGCGGTCCCCAGGAGACGGACGCCTTCGAGATAGATAGCGGGCTCAGGCTTGGCCACCCCTACGGTATCCGTGCCAACGAGGCGGCCCACGCGTTCCAGCCCCGCACTGTCGAGCTTGGCGCGTTGGTAGTCGTGCACGTTGTTGCTGACGGCGCCATAGGGGATGCCGGCAGCATCCAACACGTCAAGGAGGGGAAGGACGTCTTCAAAAGCACGGACATACGCCGGCTGCAGCTCGCTGTAAGCGCTTAGCCAGCGGTGCGACTCTTCGCCGTCGGCGAGTTCCACCCCGAAGTGGCCCAAAGCGGCCCGGCCCCGCAGCAGACGCTGGTCATTAAACGTCAGCTCCCCTGCCAGGTATCTGTCGTAGTAGTGAGTGGTTTCATGGGTGAAGATCCTGCCGAAACGCTCCCACCCGGGCTGGTCCAGGCCGGGCAGGAGGTGTTCGCTGACCTCGCGCAGGGCGGTGGTCATGGCGTATTCGAGGTCAACCAGGGTGTCGTCGATGTCGAAGAGAACACCGCGGATGGTCCCGAAACGTGTCTTCAGGACGCTGCCAACTGCCGTGCCTGTCATGATCGTCAGCCGCGGAAGGTACGGAGCCGGCTCAGGGACGAGTCCTTGCCGAGGATCACCATGGATTCAAACAGGGGCGGCGAGATGCGGCGCCCGGAGATGGCAGTGCGCACCGGGCCAAAGGCCAGCCGGGGTTTAATGCCGAGGTCCTCTACGAGCGCCTGCTTCAACGCCGTTTGGATGTTCTCCGGGGTCCAGTCCTGAACGGGTTCAAGGGCCGCCAGGGCGGCGTCGAGAACTTCAGTCAGGTTGGCCGGCAGGCCCTTGCGGGCATCATCGGCGATGTCGATTGCGTCGTCGGCCTCGAACAGGAACCCTAGCATCTCCGGTGCTTCGCCCAGGAGGGTTACGCGTTCCTGGATCAGGGGTGCGGCTTCCGTGAGGATTTCATCCTGGCGTGCGGTGAGCTCGTCCCCCACGAAGCCGGCGGTGCGCAGGTACGGGAGGAGCCTGGCACGGAAGTCTTCCGGGTTGAGCATGCGGATGTGGGTGCCGTTGATGGCCTCCGCCTTTTTGATATCGAAACGCGCCGGGTTTGCGAGCACATCCTGGACATCAAAGTTTTCGATCAGCTGGTCCACCGTGAAGATGTCCTCGTCGGCGGAAAGGCTCCAGCCCAGCAGCGAGAGGTAGTTCAGCAGCCCCTCCGGGATGAACCCGCGGTCCCGCAGCAGGAAGAGGTTGGACTGCGGATCACGCTTGGAGAGTTTCTTGTTGCCCTCCCCCATGACGTACGGGAGGTGGCCGAAAAGCGGCAGGTAGCTGGCGACGCCGATTTCCATGAGGTAGCGGATCAGCACTACCTGGCGGGGCGTGGAGGAAAGCAGGTCCTCACCGCGCAGGACGTGGGTGATACCCATCAGGGCATCATCAACCGGGTTTACCAGCGTGTACAGCGGCGAACCGTCAGCGCGGACAATGACGTAGTCCGGAATGCTTCCGGCCTTGAAGGTGATGTCGCCGCGGACCAGGTCGGTGAAGACAACGTCCTCGTCAGGCATCCGAACGCGGAGGACGGGCTTGCGGCCCTCTGCCTTGAACGCAGCCAACTGCTCTTCGGTGAGTTCGCGGTCGAAGTTGTCGTAGCCGAGCTTGGGATCGCGGCCGGCGGCACGGTGGCGCGCCTCGACTTCTTCGGGCGAGGAATAGCATTCGTAGGCGTACCCGGCCTCAAGGAGCTTCGCGACGACGTCCTTGTACATGTCCAGCCGCTGCGACTGCCGGTACGGCTCATGCGGGCCGCCCACCTCTACGCCCTCTTCCCACGTGATTCCCAGCCACTTCAGGGCTTCCAGCAGCTGCTGGTAGCTCTCTTCCGAGTCACGGGCCGCGTCCGTATCCTCGATCCGGAACACAAACGTGCCCTTGGTGTGCTTGGCGTGGGCCCAGTTGAACAGGGCCGTCCGGATAAGCCCTACGTGCGGTGTCCCGGTAGGTGAGGGGCAGAACCGGACGCGCACCGGGGTCTCGGCAGTGACGGACGGGATTGAGGCAGCAGTCGACGCAGAAGCAGTAGTCATAGTGGCTTCAACTTTACCGCTTGCCGGGCATTACCCGGTCCGGCCGAGGCATGATCGGTCAGCGGCGGACCACAGGGTTGGAGAGTCGTCCGATGCCTTCGATCTCGACCTCATACCGGTCGCCGGCCTGGACCAGTCCCACACCCGCGGGGGTGCCGGTCATGATGACGTCTCCCGGGAGCAGGGTGAAGGCCTGCGACACGATGGAAACCAGCTCCCGGACGCCGCGGATCATCTGGCTGGTGCTGCCGTCCTGGCGCAGTTCGCCGTTCAGCCGGCCCTGGATCTGCAGGTCCTCGGTGTCCAGCTCGGTTTCGATCCACGGTCCAAGCGGCGCTGAGGTGTCGAACCCCTTGGCACGCGCCCACTGCAGATCCGTCTTCTGGACGTCGCGTGCCGTGAGGTCATTGCCGCAGGTGTAGCCGAAGATCACGTCGTCCACGCGCTCCTCCGGTACGTCCTTGCAGATTCGGCCGATCACCACGCACAGCTCAGCTTCGAAGGAAACTTCCTCCGAGAACTCCGGCAGCACGATGGGATCGTTGGGTCCCACGACGGCGGTGTTGGGCTTCAGGAACAACAGGGGCTGGGCGGGGACTTCGTTGCCGAGTTCTGCGGCGTGCTCCACGAAGTTGCGTCCGACGCCGATGACCTTGCTGCGCGGAATGATGGGGGCCAGGAGCCGGACGTCCTCGAGCTTGTGCTTGACGTGGGTCCGCTCCACACCGTTGAAGAAGGGGTCGCCGTTGATGACAGTGATCTCCTCACTGCCGGACTCGCCTTCAACAACGCCATAGAGGGGATCAGAATCGACTACAAACCGGGCAATACGCATGGTGAATAGCCTACAGTCTTGACCGGTTGTCCTCTGTTCGGGTCAGCCTTCGGACCGTCCGCGGAGGTAATTCAACTGGGCAGCCACAGACATCTCGGCGGCCCGCCTGACGGAAGGGTCGACGTCGGCGTATACCGCGTCCGTCACGGCCGCTACGGTGGCGTCCCGGCCAAGGTCATCCAGCGCTTCGCGGATCTGTACGAGCCTTTCAAGGCGATGCCTGCGGTAGGCGTTGGTGATCGCCGCCAGGGATGGAAGCACGGGACCGTGGGCCGGCAGGACAGTGGCCCGGCCGAGGGCTTCGAGCAGGTCCAGGGACTCAAGATAATCGCCTAGCGTGCCATCCGGGTAGTCCAGCATGGTGGTCCCGCGGCCAAGGATGGTGTCGCCGGTCAGCACCGAGCCGTGCGCGCCGTCGTCGGGAAGATGGAAGCACACCGAATCCGACGTGTGCCCCGGCGTGGCCAGCACCCGGACGGACACCCCTGCCACCCTGATGGTTTCACCGTCCACCAGCGGTTCGCCGCCGTGGCAGTGCCGGGGATCGGCGGCCCGTACCGGGGCGCCGGTAAGTTCGTGCAGCCGCGCCGATCCCGCAGTATGGTCAGCGTGGCGGTGCGTCACCAGGATCAGGTCCACCCGGCCACGATCCGCCAGCCGGCGGAGGTGACCCTCGTCCGCCGGGCCCGGGTCCACCACCAGCGAAGCGTTTAAATCGGACGCCGAGATCACGTAGGAGTTGGTGCCGTCGAGGCTCATCGGTCCGGGGTTGGGTGCCAGGATGAACTGCGTCAGGGCTGAGCTGCGCTGCACGGTTGGGCTGGAAGCTGAAGTCACCGTTCCATCCTTTCATCGACTCTTTGCATCGACGGCTACTTTGTCGCCGTTCCGCTGCCGGAATAGAACAATGCACGGGCGGGGTTGACCACCAGTGAAGACCACATGATCTCCAGCAGGAAGCCGATACCAGACACCATGAGCGCCACATCCACCACCCTTGCAGATCTCCTTGCCGAGGCTGACGCTGCCGGCCATGACCATGCCGCAACGGAGAAGAACAGCGGACTCCAGCACATCCACAACCACGCAACGGGCAGCATCGTCTGGTTCCCCACGTGGAAGAAGTTCCGCGAAACCACCGATTGGCGCGAGGAAGTCGATGCTTTCGCCGAGGACCTCAAGTCAGGTTCACAGCTGGTGGAAAAGGTGGCGTCCCGTACCCTGGCCAATGAGCTGGAGTCACTCTTGAAGCGCGCCTCTGGAGCAAGTGATGCGAATATCTTTGTCCAGGAGAACCTGACCAGGCACCTGACCCGGACCTGGGCTCTCGCTGACGCCGTCGCCGAGATAACAGGGAAGGATCTGCCTACCGGCAGCACCACGCCGTCCATCTTTGCTGACTACCCCTACGACGTCTACGCCCAGGACGGCGGCGTTTTTGCGACAACGCTGTGGAACGACATCATCGATGCCCGCCGCAACGAGGCCTTGGCCGAGGAAGCCGCCCGCAAGGCCCTGAAGCCTGTCTCCCGCAAGGCGCTCAAGAACGCTGCCCGGAAGGCCGCCCGCCGCTAAGCGCCCGGCAGCTGATCCGCCCGGAAACAGCAACGCGGGGTCACTTAATGCCTTCCCAGAGGGAAAAATCGGGCGATTAGTGACCCCGCGTTGGAGTGATCAGGACGAGGATGTAGTGCCTACGCGAGCCGGGTGAGCCAGCCGTGCCGGTCCGGCACGGTTCCGGTCTGGATGCCGAGGAGCTGCTCACGGATGGCCATGGTGGTCTCCCCCGCCTTAGCGTCCTCTGAGCCGATGAATTCCGTGTTGTCCTTCAGGACTCCAATCGGGGTGATCACGGCTGCGGTACCGCAGGCAAAGACCTCCGTGATCTCGCCGGAGGCCACGCCGTCGCGCCACTCGGAAAGGGTGATCTTGCGTTCGCTGACTTCACGGCCCATGTCCTTGGCAACCTGCATCACCGAGGACCGGGTGACGCCCTCCAGGATGGTTCCGGTCAGGGCCGGAGTCGCCAGGGAGCCGTCCTTCATGACGAAGAACACATTCATGCCGCCGAGTTCTTCCACGGCGTCGTCATTGAAGTGGTCCAGGAACAGAACCTGCTTGCAGCCGTTGGCTTCGGCTTCCTGCTGTGCGATCAGGGACGCGGCGTAGTTGCCGCCGCACTTCGCTGCGCCGGTACCGCCGCGGCCGGCCCGTGCGTATTCGCGGGAAATCCAGATGGACACCGGCTTCAGCTCGCCGCCAAAATAGTTGCCTGCGGGTGAGGCGATCACACGGAAGGAGACCTCGCGCGCGGCACGAACGCCGAGGAACGCCTCGGTGGCAATCATGAACGGACGCAGGTACAGCGCTTCGCCGTCGCCGGCAGGAACCCAGTCCTTGTCAACAGCGACAAGTTCCCGAACGGCGCCCAAGAAATACTCAACGGGGAGTTCGGGGAGCGCCAGCCGGCGGGCTGACTTGTTCAGGCGTGCCGCGTTCGCCTCGGGCCGGAACGTCCAGACCGAACCGTCGGCATGGCGGTATGCCTTGAGGCCTTCGAAGATTTCCTGGCCGTAGTGGAGCACCGCTGCCGACGGGTCAAGGGAAATGGGCCCGTACGCCTCAATGCGGGGGTTGTGCCAGCCTCCGGCGCCCTGTTCATCGACCGAGTAATCCACCACGGCCGTGTGGTCCGTGAAGTAGTTGCCGAATCCCGGGTTTGCCAGGATGGCTGCACGCTCGTCAGCTGACTTCGGGGTTGCCGAGAGTTGCTGGTTAAATTCGACGCCATGGGCAGTCTGAGTCATGGTTCCTCCACGATCGGCCGCCCCTTAACGCGGTTCAGCACTGAACCGCTGAGGCAGCATTTGGTGATTCGAAACAAGCTTACGCCCGTTGGCAGCGCCCCCGGTGCGTGCCTAGAGCGCTGCGGCGATGGCGTCGCCCACGGCACTGGTGGTGCGCGCGCCGCCGTCGCGGTTTTCGACGTCGGCGACTACTGCCGCCTCAATCTTCCGTGCCGCCCCGGCGTACCCGAGGTGGTCCAGCAGGAGCGCCGCCGACAGGATGGCCGCGGTGGGATCGGCCTTCTGCTGGCCGGCGATGTCCGGCGCTGAACCATGGACAGGCTCGAACATGGACGGAGCAGTGCGGTCCATGTTGATGTTGCCGGAAGCGGCCAACCCGATGCCGCCGGTGATGGCCGCGGCCAGATCCGTCAGGATGTCGCCGAAGAGGTTGTCCGTGACAATCACGTCAAAGCGGGACGGATCGGTGACCATGAAGATGGTTGCCGCATCAACGTGCAGGTAGTCATGCGTGACCTCGGGGAATTCCTGTGCCACAGCTTCGACGGTGCGCTTCCACAGGTGGCCTGCGTAAACCAGGACGTTGTGCTTGTGTACCAGGGTGACATGCTTGCGTTCCCGGGCGCTGGCGCGGCGGAAGGCATCGCGGACTACGCGCTCCACACCATGTGATGTGTTCAGGGAAACTTCAGTGGCGACCTCGTGCGGCGTGCCGGCGCGCAAAGTGCCGCCGTTACCCACGTAGGGACCTTCGGTACCCTCCCGGACCACGATGAAATCGATGATGCCCGGGTTGGCCAGGGGGCTGCCCACAGTGCCGTAGAGACGTGAGGGCCGCAGGTTGACGTAGTGGTCCAGGCTGAACCGGAGCTTTAAGAGCATCTCTCGCTCGATGATCCCCGACGGAATCCTGGTATCGCCGGGAGCGGCGCCCACCGCACCGAAGAGGATGGCGTCCCGGGTGCGCAGGTCTGCCAGGACCTCATCCGGGAGGGTCTCGCCGCTGGCCAGCCAGTGCTCGGCACCGAGCTTGTAGTGGGTCTGCTGGAGGTCCACGCCTTCCGCGGCCACAGCCTTCTCGAGGACCTTTAGTGCCTCAGCGATGACCTCGGGGCCAATGCCGTCACCGGGAATAACTGCGAGATTGATGGATGCGCTCATGGGTCAAGAATATTAACTGAATCCGCATGCCGGACAATCAGTCTCACTTACTGAGATGGCCGGGACGATCTGGGTGCGTCAGCGGAGGGGAACGTTTGGGTCCGGCGAAGCAACCACCACCACGTTGGTGCCCCAGGGGTCCTCCGCGTAGCAGGAAATGAGGACCAGGCGGTTGGGGGACCCCTGCCAGATGGGACTGTCCTTCAGGCCGGACTTGCTGTAAGTAGAGACAGAATCCATGCGGTAGGCCAGCTCGCCGGTGGCGGTGGCCAGGGTCAACTTGTCACCCCAGCGGCCCTCGTGCTCAGCCGGTTGAAAGGTGCATCCCGGTCTACCCAGTCGTGGCCGGCCCTGCCGGGACGGGAGCCGGCGGTACGGATGGTACGGCCGTTGGGGCTTGCGCTGGTGACGGCACGGACAGGGCCGTGGGCGTTGGCTGGACAATATGTGATTCCGGCGAAGTTGCGGGTCCGGTTACCGGGGGAAGGAATGAAACAGCGAGATAGGCAAGGAGCCCGCAAAGGACTATAAACAGGATGCTCCTGGCATGGAAGATCCGCCGCGGAGTATCGGGACCCGGCTCCGACGGACGGGTGGTTGTTGGTGGATCTGCAGCGGGCGCCTGGGGGTGGCTGTCCATGGTTTCCCTCGCATGTTCGGCGGGAATGTGCCTGGTTGGCGGCAGGCGCCGTGCCGTTGTGGGCACGGCGCCTGCCGTGGTGTTACCCAATGCCCTAGCGGGCGTTAGTTACCGGGATTAGTGCTTGCGGTTCCCGGAGGGGTCGCCTTCCGCCAGCACCTTGCGGGCGGCCACTCCTGCAGCTGCGAGCATCATCACCATCAGGCCAGCCGCCCAGGGAGCAAGCACCGGGCCTGAGGGTGCCACCGCGGTCTGGACGTTGAAACCGGGGTTGTTGACCACCACTGCGGGAGGGGCGGCCGGCACAACTACCGCCCCGACCGGAGCGGCGGCCGGCGCAACCACCGCCCCGACGGGCGTCTCCACTGGCGTCTCGACGGGTGTCTCGACAGGTGTCTCCACGGGCGTCTCCGGCGTAACTACCGGCGGTACCTCCGCGGAGCAGGTGCAGGGCTCGCAACCGTTGTTGAAGATCTCTTGGCCTGCCTCGTCCCAGTTCTGAACACCGGGGATGATGTCTTCGCCGTGCCGGGCATGCGCCCCCACCGCATGAGCGTCGACCGTAATGGACTCATACGGATTGCTTTGCGAGCCGGTGGCATGGCAGAGAGTGATCTTGTGGCCGTCGTCACCGTTTCCATGGCCGTCGTCGCCGTTTCCGTGGCTGTCGTCACCGTTTCCGTGGCCTGCGGGCACCGTGCAGCCGGCATTCCAGATGCTCATCTTGTCCAGGTTCTGGCCGCCCGGAAGCACCTTCCCGTCGTTGGCCGGAATGATGTCCTGATGGCCCATGTGGGCGTCGAGCGAATGCAGATCGATTGTCACTGGAACGTAGGGATTGCTGTCAGAACCGGTTGCGTGGCAGATAGTGATTCTGTGGTCAGTTGTTGCGTTGTCGTTGGCTTCCGCGGGAGTGGCGGCCCCCATCAATGCAAGGCCGATGACGCCTAAGGCGGCAAGGATCCGTTTCATTTTTCCGTCTCCATAACATTGTCTGGTCCAAACTGATCAGACACGAGGAGAAACGGCGCCCCGATGCCAGGGCGAAAAAGGCAAACAGATTGCACCGGAGCGACGGTTCTCCCAGATGCGAATCATCAGTTTGCTAACCCGATAAGGCTATGCAGCGCACTTGGGCATGTCTCGAGTACTCGTTACGCAATTTCCGGCACCCTACATACTGCTTTTGCGCGAACCCTACTCAGATCGGGTACAAACAAGTAGTCCGTCAGGACCGACCTAGGCTTCGGCGGGTTCCTCATACTTGGGAAATACCGGCGAAGGCGCGGGCAGCGGTGTTCCGGCGACGATCGGCGTGGAAAGTGCGGCGAACTGGCGCGCTTCACCCTCAGCCTGGCCAAGGGTATTCAGCAGAGCGGCCATGGCATTCGGCATCACCGGCTGCGCCAGGATGGACACAATCCGCAGCACTTCCAGCGTGACGTACAGGACGGTGTTCATGCGCTCGACGTCGGTCTTCCGCAGTACCCAGGGGGCCTGATCGGCGAAGTAGGCGTTGGTGTCCCCCAAGACACCCCAAATGGCCTCCAAAGCGCGGCTGAACTCCTGTTTTTCGAAGGCAGCCCTCGCCGTTTCCAGAAGTCCGTTGGCCTGCCCAAGTATCGCCCTATCTTCAGCAGAGTAGGCTCCCGGCACCGGCACTTGGCCTTCGCAGTTCTTCGCCACCATGGAGAGTGAACGCTGCGCGAGGTTGCCGAAGTTGTTGGCCAGGTCCGAGTTCATCCGTCCCACAATGGCCTCGTGGTTGTAGCTGCCGTCGGCACCGAACGGGACTTCGCGGAGGAAGAAGAAGCGCACCTGGTCCAGGCCGTACTGTGCCACGAAGTCCGCCGGGGCCACCACGTTGCCCAACGATTTGGACATCTTCACACCATTGTTGTGGAGGAAGCCATGGATCATGACCCGCTTGGGCAGCTCAATGCCCGCGCTCATGAGGAAGGCGGGCCAGTAGATGGCGTGGAACCGGGAGATGTCCTTGCCGATGATGTGCACGTCCGCCGGCCAGAACTTGCGGAACGACTCCGACTCAACGTCCGGGTAGCCAACTCCCGTCAGGTAGTTGGTGAGAGCGTCCACCCAGACGTACATCACGTGCTTGTCGTTGCCCGGCACCGGTACGCCCCAGTCAAAGGTGGTGCGGCTGATGGACAGGTCTTCCAAGCCGCGCCGGACGAAGCTGATGACCTCGTTGAACCTGGACTGCGGTGCACCGAATTCCGGCTGGGCATCGTAAAGCGCCAGGAGGCGGTCCTGGTAGGCGGATAACCGGAAAAAGTAGCTCTCTTCAGCCGTCCACGTGACTTCGGTGTCCGTCTCCTTCGAGTAGCGCACGCCGTCGTCCTTCACCACGGTGTCGTCTTCCACGTAGAACGCTTCGTCCCGAACCGAATACCAGCCCTCGTACTTGGACAAGTAGATGTCGCCGTTGGCTTCCATCTTTTTCCAGATGGCCTGCGATGCAGCGTAGTGGTCAGCGTCCGTGGTCCGGATGAAACGGTCGTACGTGATGCCCAGGGCGGCGTGCGCAGCTTTGTAGACCGCGGCGTTGCGGTCCACCAGTTCCTTGGGCGAGATGCCCTCCTTCTCGGCCGCCTGCGCGATCTTCATACCGTGCTCGTCGGTGCCCGTCAGGAACATCACCTCATGCCCGTCCAGCCGCTTGAAGCGGGCCATGGCATCGGTGGCAATGTACTCGTAGGCATGCCCGATGTGGGGCACGCCATTCGGGTACGTGATGGCCGTGGTGATGTAGAACGGGGATTTCTCTGAAGCAGTCACGTGCGGACGTTACCTTCGGTGCGGAGGGGCAGGCTAGATGAGTTCAGTCAGCGTATCGCTCAGGCGGACCAGTTCGTGGTCGTGCGAGGCCACCAGCACCGCGATTCCGTCCGAGGTGGTGTCCTTGAGGATGCTGATGATGCGGTTGGCGGATGCCCTGTCGAGGCTGGCGGTGGGCTCATCCACCACCAGCACACGGGTGCCCAGGATTAGTGCACGGGCAATGGCCACACGCTGGCGTTCACCGCCGGAAAGCTGTGCGGGGCGGTGACGCATGCGCCGGCCCAGGCCCACCAGGTCAAGGAGGTCCTTGGCCATGTCGCGGCGCTGGTCCACCTCGCCGTCGGGCACTGCGGGAAGCAGGACGTTCTCGAGCGCGCTCATACCGTCAATCAGGGCGCCGCCCTGGTCCACATAGCCGATCAGGGCACGACGGCGGTCGGCGATTTCGTCGTCGCCCATGCTTTCGAGCGAATCGCCTTCCCAGAAGACGCGTCCCGACGTCGGCAGCGTCAGTCCGGCGCCGACAGTCAGGATACTGGTCTTGCCCGAGCCGCTTCGGCCGGCGACACAGTGCATCTCACCGGCGTGCAGGGTGAGATCGAAGCCCTCGACGACGCTGACGGCTTCTGCACCGCCCTTGCCGCCGCCATAGCGGATAGTGATATCGCTCAGTTCCAGCGGGGTCTCGTGGTCCGCGGACTTGACGATGGTGTTGGCACGGGTCTGCAGGGGCGCGTCAGCAGCGCCGGACCTCCGGCTCCGGTGAACATTCGTCGGGTTTGTCATTGGACCACTTTCGTTGCAATCGGTATCCAGCAAAGTACAGCCAGGAGTCCGGCGACGCCGGCCCACAGCGCGGCATACGGGGCGAGAAGGAGCCCGATGCCCAGCGCGCCGAGGACACCCAGTGGCAGCGCCACGGTTCCCACCAGCGCATTTTCGAAGAGGCGGACTTGGCGGAGCATGTCCGGATTCCAGCCCATCGCTTCGAGGATCCCCAGGTATTGGCGTTTGGCATTGAGTTCAAACCTGCCGGTCACCAGGGTCAAGATCAGACCGACAGCGACGCCGGCGAGGGCCAGAAGCATGCTCGGCAGGGCCACGCTGGCCGCAGCCAGGCCGCTGAGGGCACTCGCTCCGGCAGCGCGTGGAATGTCGATCAGCAAAGCAACCAGACCACCCACTGCGGCTCCGAACACGCCAACTGCCACCGCCAGGGACAAGGTGTTGAACTTATTGGTGCTCAGTTGGCGGTTGGCGAACGTGAGGGGTGAATCCACCGGGATCAGCCGCTCGTCGTGCTGCGGTTCCTGGTCCACCTCATCGCGGTGCCGTAGTTGCTGTGCCGCGAAGAAGGCTGCTGCCGCGTAGAGGGCCAGGACGGCGGCGGACACCACTGCCGTGGTCAGGCTCCAGCTCACCAGGCTCAGCACGATGCCGGCGACCGCCAGCAGTGCCGCGCCGACTCCGAATTCCTCGAGTACCCAGGTACGGATCCGCCGCTGGGTCCAGCCCATGGCGCGCAGGGTACCGGCTTCGCGTTTGCGTTTCCGGATGTAGCTGACGGTGGAGGCCCCGGTCAGCAGCGCAGCTCCGCAGAGGGTGAGGAACAGCAGGGTGACGTTGGTGCCGGTCAGTGAGCCGGTGACGGCGTCAGCCGCGTTCTGCCGGACCCAGGACTGCTGGACGGTGCCCAGGGCCGACTCCTTGCCGGCGTCGTCCTTGGAGTATCCGGGCACAAAGATGCTCGCATCCTCTCGGGCTGAGCCAGCCACCACGGTGGCGTCCAGGCCCATCTCCCGGATTTCGCCGGCGAGCTTTTCCACCTCGGGCTGGGCTTCTTTCCAGCTGCCCGGCGCCTTGGCCCGGACGCGGACGGCGTCGATCACGGCGGCATTTTCCTTGTAGCCGCGGGCTGCGGCGAGGCCGTAGTAGTCCGTGATGGCGCCGGCGGACTGGCTGGCCAGGCCGGTGGCGCTGAGCGAAGGCTTGAGGTCGGCGGCGGCTACAGCTTTGCCGCTGGCATCCTTGGTGAGGGTCAGGGGCGTGGGATCGTAGCCGCCCAAGGGCAGCCGGTTGACGTCGCCGGCGGCTTGCTCAACGGCAGCGGGGTCGAACGTCCCGTAAACCATGGCCAGCGGAGGTGCGAGCTTCTGGCCCGTGGCAAGGTTCTCGCGGTAGGACCGTTCGTCGACGGGTTCACGCTGGGTTTGGTCCACGGGGGCACCGCTGGCGCTCTTCTCCGGCAAGCGGTTCACGGTGACCCAGTCCCCCGGCGTGGCCGTTTTTCCGACTGCCCCGTTGGCAGCTTTATCACCGTCGGTGTACTTCGGTGCGGCAGCAAAATTGGTGCTCCACGTGGCCGGAGTGTAGAGGCCCTGGTTGAAGTTCCCCTGTGCGCCCAGTAGCGACGAATGGTCGGTGGAACCGGGCCAGGACAGGGCGAACGGGTCCTTGGAAACGAAGGGCAGGTAATCCTTGCCCAGTGAACGCGATGCCGTGCCCACGTCCTTGACTACCTTGCCGGCGGCGTCGATCTCCTCGATTTTGACGTTGTACTTCAGGTCAAGGGAGGTCCCGGAGCGCACGATCAGCGGGATGCCCTGAGAGTCAGCGGTGAGCTGGCCGGCGCGTTTGGCCTGCTGGTACTGCGTCATGAGCGGCGCCCAGTATTTGAGCTTGACGCCCAGGAAGTCAGGGCCTTCCTTCAACTGTTCCATGCTGATGCCGTTGGTGAAGAGGCTTTCGAAGTGCCGGCCGATTGCCCCGGCGTTGCGTGCGTCAGCCGGGGGGGCCTTCTCCAGGGGTGCCAGGAAGTCGCCGGCGGTGCCAAGAAGCGCCCGCTCGGCAACAGGGTCGACGGCGACGACGGACTCGGTCACTTCGGGTGACAGTGGCAGGGACACCGAGAGGTTAAAGAGGTTGTGTTCGGAACCGCCGGCAGGGGCCGGGAATTTGATGCCCGTCTCGCCCGCCGGAGGTGCGATTCGGACGCTGGTGCCGCCGACTGTCTTTTCCTCGACGAGCTTGGCCTTACCCAGCGAGCCTTCGGCCGAGGATTTGAAGAGCACGTGCTCGGAAACGCCGTCGGAGCTGACTGCGCTGGCCGTGAGCCGGTACTTCTTGGGTGTGTCGCTCAGAACAGATTCGGCCGCGGGCCATTTGGCGGGATCGGTAGCGCCGGCCGCCTGGTCCGTGGTGGCCGTACCGGCAAGCCCGGAGTTGTAGCCCAGGAAGTCCATGGCATCGAGCCGGGGAGCTTCCAGGTTCTGCGTGACACGCGAGACCAGGCTGATCGGCGCGGCAACCGAGGTCCCGGAGAGCTTCCGGATCTGCGCGAGCTGGTCAAAGCTGACGCCTCCCCCGCCGTTGGCGATCTCCGGCTGCATCAGCGCCGAGGACCCGGCCTTGGCTTGTACCAGGACGTCGTAGAGTCCCCGTGAGTTCTCATCCACCGTCCTCTTCAACGCGGCCTGCGACTGGCCTTGGACGAGGACCGACAAGCACATGGCTGCGATCAAGATGGCCGCGGTCAACAGCAGCACTTTGCTTCTGATGAACCTCTGGACGGCGTTCATTGGGCTCCCTGAAACCTGGATTGCGTGCGCACACCACGGTCCGCGGGCGGCGGACATCATGGATTTTCTGCTGGGTGTGCAAAAAGTATTGGCCGGTCTGCCGGCGCTGTCCTGAAACAGGACCTAGCCATTGTAAGCAGACCGGCCAATCATACGTGGCCGGCGTAAGCTCCGGTCACGCGTTGTTCACCTTAGTGATGCTCTTAGTCTTCGAGATCGACTTCGCGGACCATCTCGGCGCCGATGCCTGCCTTGATGGCATCAAGCACCTGCTGCGGGACGGACGAGTCGATGGTCAGCAGGGCGAGAACCTGGCCGCCCTCGGCCTGGCGGGCCACCTGCATGCCTGCGATGTTGATGTTGTTCATGCCCAGGATGTGGCCGATGGTTCCGATCACACCGGGGCGGTCGGCGTAGGACACCACCACGAGGTGCTCACTGATGGGGATCTCGACGTCGTAGCCGTTGATGCCTACCAGTTTCTGGACCTGCTTGGGTCCGGTCAGCGTACCGGCGACAGAAATCTGGCTGCCGTCGCTGAGGGCTCCGCGAAGGGTCAGGACGTTGCGGTAGGACTCCGTGTCCGGAGTGGTGATCAGCCGGACATTGATGCCCCGCTGCTCGGCGATGACGGGGGCGTTGACGTAGGACACCTGTTCGGTCACGATATCCGCGAAGATGCCCTTCAGAGCGGCAAGTTCCAGGACCTTGACGTCCAGGGACGAAATTTCGCCCGCCACCTCGACGTCGAACTGGGTCAGGGACGCGTGGGTCAGCGCGGTGAAGATCCGGCCCAGCTTTTCGATGAGGGGAATGCCGGGCCGCACGTCCGGGGCGATGACGCCGCCGGCCACGTTCACGGCGTCGGGCACCAGTTCACCGGCAAGAGCCAAACGCACGGACTTGGCGACCGAGACGCCGGCTTTCTCCTGGGCTTCGTCGGTGGAGGCACCCAGATGGGGTGTGACCACCACGTTGTCCATTTCGAAGAACGGCAGGTCGGTGCTGGGTTCCTTGACGAAGACGTCCACGCCGGCGCCGGCGATCTCGCCGTCCTTCAGGGCAGCGTGGAGTGCTTCCTCGTCCACCAGGCCGCCGCGGGCGACGTTGATGACGTAGGCGGTCTTCTTCATCTTCTTGAACGCCTCGGCACCAAGCATGCCCACCGTTTCGGGTGTCTTGGGCATGTGGATGGTAATAAAGTCCGACTGCGCCAGCAGCTCGTCCAAGGTGACCAGCTGCACGCCCAACTGGGCGGCGCGGGCGGACGTGATGTAGGGATCGTACGCGAGGATCTTGGTATCAAAGCCCTTCAGCCGGGCCGCCACTAGGGCGCCGATCCGGCCCAGGCCGATGATGCCGATCTTCTTCTCGTAAAGCTCAATGCCGGTGTATTTGGACCGCTTCCATTCGCCCTCTTTCAGAGCAGCGCTTGCCTGCGGGATGTGGCGGGCAAGGCTCAGGATGTGGCCCACAGTCAGTTCGGCCGCGGACACAATGTTGGACGTGGGGGCGTTGACCACCATCACACCGGCCTGGGTGGCGGCCTTGATGTCCACGTTGTCCAGGCCTACGCCTGCACGGGCGATGACTTTGAGGTTCTTGGCCGCAGCGATGGCTTCGGCATCCACCTGTGTGGCCGAACGGACCAGGATGGCGTCCACATCCACGATGGCTGAAAGCAGCTGGGAGCGGTCGGAGCCGTCAGTCTGGCGGATCTCGAAGTCCGGGCCCAGGGCCTCGACTGTGGCGGGCGAAAGTTCTTCGGCGAGCAGTACTACGGGTTTTGACACGGCTGATCCTCTGCGTTGCAGTCCTTGGGATGGAACAAGTCTAGGCGGACGGAAAGGCCGGGCTCACATTGTTAAGTGAACCCGGCCTCAAGATGGCGCCCTCCAGGGCGCCGGGACAGCAGCCTTAGCGGGCTGCCGAGCCCTCTACGTAGTCCGCGTCCTGCTGCTGCCAAGCGAACAGGGAGCGCAGCTCGCGGCCGACTTCCTCGATCGGGTGCTGCTCAGCCTTGGCGCGCAGGGCCTTGAACTCTACGCCGCCATTGTCCTGGTCGTCGATGAAGCGCTTGGCGAAGGCACCGCTCTGGATGTCGGCGAGGACAGCCTTCATGTTTTCCTTCACCTCGGGAGTGATGACGCGCGGGCCGGAGACGTAGTCGCCGTACTCGGCCGTGTCCGAAACGCTCCAGCGCTGCTTGGCGATGCCGCCTTCCCACATGAGGTCAACAATGAGCTTGAGCTCGTGAAGCACCTCGAAGTAGGCGATCTGCGGCTGGTAGCCGGCCTCAGTCAGGGTTTCGAAGCCGTACTGGACGAGCTGGGACACGCCGCCGCAGAGGACGGACTGCTCGCCGAAGAGGTCGGTTTCGGTCTCTTCGGTGAAGGTGGTCTTGATGACTCCTGCACGGGTGCCGCCGATGGCCTTGGCGTAGGACTTAGCCAGGTCCCAGGCGGAACCGGTGGCGTCCTGCTCCACGGCGATGATGTCCGGGATGCCACGGCCGGCTTCGAATTCGCGGCGGACGGTGTGGCCCGGAGCCTTGGGCGCGATCAGGATGACGTCAACGCCTTCGGGCGCCTTGATGTAGCCGAAGCGGATGTTGAAGCCGTGGGCAAACGCCAGTGCCTTGCCGGCGGTCAGCTTGTCCTTGATGGAGTCGTTGAAGATCGCCCGCTGGTGCTGGTCCGGAGCCAGGATCATGATGACGTCGGCCCATTCGGCGGCGTCGGCGACAGTCTTGACCGTGAAGCCGGCATCCTGCGCCTTGGCGATCGAGGAAGAGCCTTCCTTGAGGGCGATGACAACTTCAACGCCGGAGTCGCGCAGGTTCAGCGCGTGGGCGTGGCCCTGTGAGCCATAGCCAACGATTGCGACTTTGCGGCCCTGGATGATGGACAGGTCGGCGTCGTCGTCGTAAAACATTTCAGTCACTTGCGTAACTCCTTTTGAGTGGATTCTTGGCGTAAATAGTCTGTGATGCTGCGGTACTGCACGGGCGTTGCGCAGCAGGCGGAGCCGGGCTCCGCCTGCCTGTTATGCGCTGCGCAAGGCCCTGTCACTCATGGAGCGGGATCCCCGTCCAACGGCCAGGGTGCCGGACTGCACAATTTCGCGGATGCCGAAGGGTTCGAGCACTGAAAGCAGTGCCGTGAGCTTTTCGGGATGGCCTGTTGCTTCAATGACCACGGAGTCTGTGGAGACGTCAACCACTGAAGCGCGGAACAGGTCTGCAGCCTGGGTCACCTGCAGACGAGTTGCGGCATCCGCACGTACCTTGACCAGGATGTGGTCGCGCTGTACGGAAGATTCGGGGGTGAGTTCAACAATCTTGATCACGTTGACCAGTTTATTGAGCTGCTTGGTGACCTGTTCAATCAGGTCGCCATCGGCGTCGACGACGACGGTCATCCGGGACATGCCCGGAACTTCCGTCGGGCCAACGGCCAGGGAGTTGATGTTAAAGGCGCGGCGGGCGAACAGGCTCGCGACGCGCGTCAATACACCGGGCTTGTCTTCAACCAGAACGGACAATGTGTGGCGGGTCATGTTCAGTCCTCCTCTTCCCAATCCGGGGTCATGTTGCGGGCAACCTGAATCTGATCGTTGCTAACGCCGGCAGGCACCATCGGCCACACCATGGAGTCGGGGCTCACCACAAAGTCGATGACCACGGGGCGGTCATTGATTTCGAGGGCCTTCTGGATGGTTGCATCGATGTCCTCGTCCCGTTCACAGCGGAATGAGGCACAGCCGTACGCGTCCGCCAGCTTGACGAAGTCCGGGATCCGGACGGTCTCATGGCCGGTGTTGAGGTCGGTGTTCGAGTAGCGGCCCTCGTAGAACAGCGTCTGCCACTGGCGGACCATGCCCAGCGAGGAGTTGTTGATGATGGCAACCTTGATGGGGATCTTGTTGATGGCACAGGTGGCCAGTTCCTGGTTGGTCATCTGGAAGCAGCCGTCGCCGTCGATTGCCCAGACCACGCGGTCGGGGGCCCCCACCTTGGCTCCCATGGCGGCCGGAACGGCATACCCCATAGTGCCGGCGCCGCCTGAGTTCAGCCAGGCGTGAGGACGCTCGTACTTGATGAACTGAGCGGCCCACATCTGGTGCTGGCCCACACCGGCAACGTAGATGCCTTCCGGTCCGGTCAGCGCACCGATGCGTTCGATGACGCGCTGCGGGGCGGTGAGTCCGTCCTCCGGCTCGGTCCAGCCCAGCGGGTAGGTTTCCTTGAGGTTGTTCAGGAAGGCCCACCAGGTGGTGAGGTCAGGGGTGCCGGACGCTTCGAACTGTGAACGGATGGCCTCGGAGAGTTCGGGGATGATTTCCTTGACCGATCCGACGATCGGCACGTCGGCCGCGCGGTTCTTCGAGATCTCCGCGGGGTCGATGTCGGCGTGGATCACCTTGGCATGCGGGGCGAACGTCTTCAGCACGCCGGTGACCCGGTCATCGAACCGGGCTCCGAGGGTGATCAGGAGGTCCGACTGCTGCAGCGCCGTCACAGCCGAAACCGTGCCGTGCATGCCAGGCATGCCCACGTGCTGCGGGTGGGAGTCCGGGAAGACTCCACGGGCCATCAGCGTCGTGACAACAGGGGCTCCGGTCAGTTCGGCCAGCTCGCGGAGTTCGGCGGAGGCGTGGGCTTTCACCACACCGCCGCCCACGTACAGGACAGGCTTGCTAGCGGCAGCGATCAGCTTGGCGGCCTCGCGGACCTGCTTGTTATGTCCACGGGTCACCGGCCGGTAGCCGGGGAGATCGATCTTCGGCGGCCAGGAGAAGGTCATTTTGCCCTGCTGGGCGTCCTTCGCGACATCAACCAGCACCGGACCGGGACGGCCGGTGGAGGCCAGGTGGAACGCTTCGGCCATGACATGCGGGATGTCGTTGGGGTCGGTGACCAGGAAGGAGTGTTTTGTGATCGGCATCGTGATGCCAACAATGTCGGCTTCCTGGAATGCGTCGGTGCCGATCACACCGCTGGATACCTGGCCGGTAATGGCCACCACCGGCACGGAGTCCATGTGGGCATCCATGATGGCGGTGACGAGGTTGGTGGCACCGGGGCCGGAGGTAGCGATGCAGACGCCCACCCGCCCGGTAACCATGGCGTAGCCTTGCGCGGCGTGGCCGGCTCCCTGTTCGTGACGGACCAGGATGTGATTCATTCTGGAGGCCATCAAGGGGTCATAGGTAGGCAGGATCGCGCCACCGGGCAAACCAAAAATATCGTCGACGCCGAGTTCTTCGAGCGAGCGGACAATAGCTTCTGAGCCGGTCATCACCGTTGGGGGTACAACGTTGTTCGGCCCAAGGACAGGAGAGACAGCAGCAAGATCAGTGACGACGGCGGCATGGTCAGCCGTTCGGTCGGCACGTTCCGGAGCCTTGGGGGCTCCAGCGGACTTAGTAGCCATCAGCGAGGGGCTGATCGGCGATCCTTTGCTCATCGGACTCTTCCTTGTGGATCATTGGTGTTTCTTGGAACTGCGGAAAATAAAAAAACCCCTCAGCCTGGCGGCTCTTCGAGGGGTTGCGCGTGACGGTACGTTACCAGTCGGGCTATGCTGCCACGCGCTTGGTAAGGACGACGGATACACCCAAAGCGGTGCCGACGGTAACGGTTGCGATCATGCAGTCAGTTTTCCCTCTGAGTGAGATGCATGTCAACGGGGGTGGTACACATCTCACTATATGGACTTCATTGTCCACCAATTGGCCATGTCCCCCAACTAGGTAGCAGTAAGTGTCGTTTTGAGCGCTCATAACGACACTTACTGCTACCTAGTTGGGCTCACCCGGTGGCCAGGGGTGAGCACAACGGAATTGCTACCCGCAGTAGGCGCCCGTGGAGGCGCTGTGGACGAGCTTGGCGTACTTGGCGAGCACACCCTTGGTGTACCTGGCCGGCAGCGGCTCCCAGCCAACCTTGCGGGCCTCGAGTTCCGCATCGTCCACCAGGAGGTCGAAGGAACGGGCGGCGATGTCCACGCGGATCCGGTCACCGTCCTTGACGAAGGCGATGGGGCCGCCGTCGGCCGCTTCCGGCGCAACGTGTCCGATGCACAGGCCGGTGGTGCCGCCGGAGAAGCGGCCGTCGGTCAGGAGCAGGACGTCCTTGCCCAGTCCGGCGCCCTTGATGGCGCCGGTGATGGCAAGCATTTCGCGCATCCCCGGGCCGCCCTTGGGGCCTTCGTAGCGGATGACGACGACGTCACCGGCCTTGATCGTGCCGTGGTCCAGCGCATCCAGGGCGCCCTGTTCGCGTTCGAAGACGCGTGCTGTGCCTTCGAAGACGTCGGCGTCGAAGCCTGCGCTCTTGACGACGGCGCCTTCCGGAGCCATGGAGCCGTGCAGGATGGTGATGCCGCCGGTCTTATGGATGGGGTTGTCCAGGGCCCGCAGGATCTTGCCGTCCAGGTCCGGCGGGTTAATTGCTGCCAGGTTTTCGGCAACTGTTTTGCCGGTGACGGTGAGGCAGTCCCCGTGCAGCAGGCCGGCGTCGAGCAGTGCGCGCATGATGACCGGCACGCCGCCGATCTTGTCGACGTCGGTCATGACGTAACGGCCGAAGGGCTTCAGGTCGCCAAGGTGCGGGATCCTGTCACCGATGCGGTTGAAGTCGTCGAGGGTCAGTTCGACCTCGGCCTCGCGGGCGATGGCGAGCAGGTGGAGGACGGCGTTGGTGGAGCCGCCGAAGGCCATGGTGACGGCAATGGCGTTCTCGAACGCCTTCTTGGTCATGATGTCGCGGGCGGTGATGCCCTTGCGCAGCAGGTTAACTACCGCTTCGCCGGACTTGCGGGCGAATTCATCACGACGGCGGTCTGCCGAGGGCGGAGCAGCGGAACCCGGCAGGGACATGCCCAGTGCCTCGCCGATGCAAGCCATGGTGTTGGCCGTGTACATGCCGCCGCAGGCGCCTTCGCCCGGGCAGATGGCCTTTTCGATCCGGGTGAGGTCTTCCATGCTCATCTTGCCGGCGGCGCAGGCACCGACCGCCTCGAAGGCATCGATGAGGGTGACTTCCTTTTCGGAGCCGTCCTCGAGCTTGACCCAGCCGGGCATGATGGAGCCGGCGTAAAGAAAAACGCTGGCCAGGTCCAGGCGCGCCGCTGCCATCAGCATGCCCGGCAGGGACTTGTCGCAGCCAGCCAGCAGAACGGAGCCGTCGATGCGCTCTGCCTGCATCACGGTTTCTACGGAATCGGCAATGACTTCGCGGGAGACCAGGGAGAAGTGCATGCCCTCGTGGCCCATGGAAATGCCGTCGGATACCGAGATGGTGCCGAACTGCATGGGGAACCCGCCGCCGGCGTGGACACCTTCTTTGGCGCCCTGGGCAAGACGGTTCAGTGACAGGTTGCACGGCGTGATTTCGTTCCAGGAACTTGCGACGCCGATCTGGGGCTTCGCGAAGTCGTCATCGCCCATGCCCACGGCACGGAACATGCCACGCGCGGGCGCGGCGTGGATCCCGTCGGTGACGACCCGGCTGCGGGGCTTAATGTCGGGCTTGTTCTCGGTTGTTGCTGGGGCGTCGGCACTCATGGCTCAAAGTCTATGGCTCCGCTGCTGATAAGGAAGACCAGGAGACGCCACTTTTGGCCTATTTCAAGAATATTTCGCTCAAATGCTGGACGCCTGTCTCAAATAATGAGAGGGCGGCGGTCCTCGGCTGCCGTTCCAGCGCCTGCCCACTCTTTGGGGAGCCCCGGCGCCCCGGCGAACCGCCCGTCCTATCCCTGCAGCGACCTAGACAGTCCCGTTCGCACCGACGTACCGTCGGTGAAACGGCAACCATGCCCTCCGGACTGAAAGGCCCCGCTATGGACATTGTCTTCTGGATCATTGTGATTGTGCTGATTGTGGGCATTGTGTGGTGGCTGCTGAACCGAAGCAACTCCACGAATAAGGGCAGCGCGGCGCCTCACCGGGCGGAGGGCGGCCTGTCCGGCGGCAGCGCGGCAGCCTCAGCAGAAGCCGCCGGTACGGCGGGCCTTCCCGGTGCTGCAGGTTTCGGCGCCCCGGCGGAGCCCACTCCCCCTACTACGGCCGAAGAGGACCTGGAGCGGTCTGGCGCGGACGGGCACCACGAGTCCGCCGTCGCCGCGGAGTCGGTCGTCGCACCGGAGTCGGTTGTTGCGGAACCCATGGCAGCCCAGGAACCGGCGTCCGGCCCCGAGCCCACAGGGCCGAGTGAGACGGTCTCACGCGAAGGCGCTACCCCGGGATCTACGGACCGCCAAGCCGAGGGCGAATGGGAAACACAGTGGTCGGAAACCGGCGGGGCGGCCCATTCGGCCAGGCACGGGCTTGCCGACGGTGCGGACGCCGGCACTATAGGTGCCAGCACTGCCGCCGCATCGGGGGCGGCCACACCGCTGGCCGGATCGGAGCCAGCTCCGGAGTCCGCCCCGCAGACAACCGCGGGCGCCCACCACGTCCATCACACCGAGTACACCGACCCGCATGCCCCCACCCTCCCCGGGGCCGAGACAGCGGCCGCGGACGACCTGATGGGCGATCTTTCAGACGGCCACGTGGGTGACGGCCCGGCAACCGGAGGGCGGGAATCGGCGCGGCCTGATGACGCACCGGCGCCACTAGCGGCATCGCCTGCGGGCTACGAGCGCGCATCTGAACCGATGGGCCACCTCGCAGCGGAGCAGCCCTACGGTGCCGGCTCAGCCTCGCCGGGCCCTGACGGCAGCGGCCCCGCTGATTACGCGGTCAAAGGCGACGCCGGCACGATGGTCTACTACGAGGAAGGGCACCCCGACTATGAGCAGACCACGGCCGGAGTCTGGTTTGAGTCGGCGGCCCATGCCGAGGCGGCAGGGTTCCGGGCTCCGCGGCGAACCCGCCTCTGACTGCGCCGTAGTGCCCGCCCTGGCCGCCCGGGCTGCCGGACGCCCCGCCGGTACAGTGGCGCTCTGCCTGGCGTTGTTTCTGGCAGGATGCACGGGGAATGGAAGCGATGCCCCCACAGGGAGTATTGCGGGAACGGGCGCCGCCCCCGGCGGGCCGAGCGATGGGAACGGAACCGCCACTGTCCCGGCTGCTGCCCCACAAATCCTGAAACGCCTTGACCTGCAGCTCGACATTCCGTGGGCGGCCGTATTCCTGCCGAACGGCACTGCCATTATCTCCGAGCGTGAATCTGCGCTTCTCAAGGCCGTGAAGGATGGCCACGCCACCACGATGGGCCAGGTCCCCGGCGTCAGCCCAGCAGGCGAAGGTGGCCTGCTGGGCCTCGCCCTCTCCCCCGCCTTTGCCACGGACAGCTACCTCTACCTGTACTACACCTCCCCTCAGGACAACCGAATCGCCCGGGTCAAGTTGGCAGAAGCAACCGGCGGGTCATTGACCTTTGACAGCCCGGAGGTGATTTTCACCGGCATCCCCAAAGCATCGACCCATAACGGCGGCAGAATCCGCTTTGGTCCGGATGGATTCCTCTATGTGGGCACGGGCGACTCCCAGCGCCGTGAGCAGCCACAGGACCCCAACGCGCTCGGCGGCAAGATCCTGCGGATCACTCCTGATGGCAAGCCTGCCCCGGGCAACCCCTTCGGCAACGCCGTGTATAGCCTCGGACACAGGAACGTCCAAGGACTTGCTTGGGACAATGACGGGCGACTGTGGGCCAGCGAATTCGGCCCGGACGTGAACGACGAGCTGAACCTCATCCTGCCGGGCGGCAATTATGGGTGGCCGGCGGTGACCGGTGCGCCACACCGCAAGGAGTACGTGGATGCCAAAGTCGTATGGCCTTCGACGGCGGATTCCTCACCCAGCGGGCTGGAAATTGCAGGCTCCACGGCTTACCTCGGAGCCCTGCGCGGTCAGCGCCTCTGGACCCTTGCCCTGAGTGGCGGGGAGGCGAGCGCGCCTGTGTCCCATTTCACACGGGAATACGGCAGGATCCGGGACGTCATCCGGACCCCCGACGGCGGGTTTTGGCTGCTTACCAACAACCAAAACCCTGATTTTGTGCTGGTTCTGGGCCCGCCGGCCTGAAAGCCCCCAGCCTCACCCCGTCGATTTCACATGGACCGGAAGTTCGTGTAGAGTTTCATGTCGTTGCGGAGATCAACGGGGAAAGAAAAAGCCCCGAAGGTCAGCGCAAAAAGATGCACCTCTAGCTCAATTGGCAGAGCAATTGACTCTTAATCAATGGGTTCCGGGTTCAAGTCCCGGGGGGTGCACCACAGAAACCCCGTCTTCATTGGCCACAAGCCTGAAGGCGGGGTTTCGCTTTGCCCGAAATTCGCGCCAGGGCATATCTGCAGACAATTGCTTCTCCAGCAATGCGGCTGAAATGGAGCTCCTGTCAGGCGCCAAGCTGCATGCGGCGGTGCCGGAGCTCCCGGACTGCACCGTTCAGGGGCGATCCGGTGAAGGGCAGGGCCTCCAGGTTGATGGCCAGAGCAGCGGTCAACGCGATCTTATTTGCGGCTGTGGCCGCCCGTTCGGGGAGCCCGATGCTGGCGGCGAACTCTTGCCAGTGTTTCGCCTTGAGGTTCTTCACCTTGCCGGTGACGGTTAGTGCCATAGTGTCGTCACCATAGACAAGCGTGCACGGAATGTCATAGACGGGGGCCACCGCCCAGCCCCCGTGGCGGCCTTCCAGCACTGCGGCGTTCTTGGCATGCAGGTCACCGTTGCCGGTCAGCCAGGCAAAGACGAACTGCAGGTAGAGGTTTCTGATGGCGACGGGCTTGGCTTTGCACAGCCCGGCCAGCGCCAGCACTACTTCTTCAGAGCTGACGGCATATTTTGATGCCGGTGGAAGGTCCACGACCTGGGCAGCATCCTCAAGTGCCAGACGAACGGGTCCATCTTCAGTGGGGCGGTCGAACCGTTCAACCAGCAGTCCTGGCAGGCCGTTCCTGTCAGTGACGACGCTGTGCCGGGCGATGGGGATTCTCAGCGCCTTCGCCCCTGTGAGGTGCGCCGCTTCGTTGACAACAAGGTGGGCATGCCGCGGCGGATCCAGCTTGAGCAGGTAGCGGCGGTTTGCCAGGGCAAGTGGAGTAGTCAACATAGAGGCGCTGGCTTTGGCCTGGACCCCTGGCAGGCCATGGGGATCCACAGCGTCGGCGAGGGCAGCAAAGTCAAGGTCCTCCGGCCGCGAGGTGTCCGCCAGTGGCAGGGGCTCCTCTGGTGTCTCGCCGGCGGGCACGATCTGGACATCGCCGGGTACGTCGGCGCCGACGGCCAGGAGAAGGCTGAGCTCGTCGCCAAGGCTGGTCTTCACGGCATCTTTGAGCACAGTGAGCCGGTGCCCTTCGGGCAGAAGTCCTGAAAAGAAGGATGGCAGCGCCCCGCTGGGCGCCTCAACCGGCTCCACGGCGAGGGGCAACGTGGTACTGACGGGACGGCTGCGAGAGTCCAGGTACTTGGATGTGTAGGAGAAAGCGACGCTTCCCCGTTCAGTTCTGTGCAGGTGACCAGCCAGCAGGCCGGCCTTGTAAACGTCGGCGCTGCGCACAAACTTAAGGCGGCGCAGGTCCTCAGTCATCGGCAACCTTGAGATGGAGGCCCACTGCGTTAGCCGCCGCGGCAACCGTAACCAGTGACGGATTACCCGTTCCCGTTTCGATGGCGTGAACCGTACGGGACGACGTGCCAATCAGATCGGCCAATGTATTTTGGGTGATGCCGGCTTCCTTCCGGGCCCGGCGGATGCTGGCACCAATGGCGGCGACATCTTCCATTCCGGTCCTTTCGGAAATATGTTGCAGAAACGGCGTGTTTACTGACAACTATGCCGGAGGAAGCGGCCTATCCGCAAGATATTTCAGAAATGGCTCATCCAGAGCCCGGTTCGCCCGCTGACGGGAAGACCCTGCAAGATACTGCTGCCGTGCGCTGCGGCAACACCGCGCGCCGTCCCGTTGACGGGTGCCTGCACGAATGCGCAGGTTCAACGAGAATTTCCTACGCCAGCGCTTCTAGCCGAGCGGGGCGCCGTCCACCAGGGCGCGGGCGGCGGGAGATGAGAACTGACTGGCCAGCTCACGGACGACAGCCTGAAGCTCACGCCGCAGGAGCTCAGGATCAATGGTTGCCGCGGCCAGCACGGAACGCTCCATTTCAACAGCTGCGACCGCCGCTTCCCTCCCGCTGTCGGTGAGGGAAACCACCTGGCTGCGCCGGTCCGACGTACTGCGTACGCGTGCGATGTGGCCGTGGGCCTCCAGCCGCGTAAGCGTCTTGCCCATGGTCTGGGCCTGCACCCGGACAAACTGGGCGAGCTGCGCCTGGGTCATGGGACCTTGGGCTGCGAGCACTTCAATGGCTATCACGCCGGCATGCGTCAGTCCGATGGCGCCGAGCTTTTCGTTCCAGGAGTGTTCCACGAGCCGCGCCGCGGTGGATAATAAGCGCCCTGTGGGCCAGCGATCCATGTCAGGCATACCTGCAAGTATAGCTAAGCCTGGTTAGCATCTATTCCGGATGCTTACTAGGGTGTTATGTCCCGCTTGCAACAAGGAGATCAACATTGGCTGAAAGACTTTTGACAGGTGCCGTAGCACCTGACTTCACTTTGAAGGATGCGTCGGGTCAGGACGTGAGCCTGGCTTCGGGCCGGGGCGCAAACACTATCGTCTATTTCTACCCGGCGGCCTCAACCCCCGGTTGCACCAAAGAGGCATGCGACTTCCGTGACAATCTAGCCTCCTTCACCGCGGCCGGCTACCGCGTCCTGGGCGTCTCCCCCGATCCCGTCGAAAAGCTCGCCGCGTTTGCCGCAAAGGAAGATCTCAGTTTCCCGCTGCTTTCAGACGAGGATCATGCTGTGGCGGAGGCCTACGGGGCATGGGGCGAAAAGAAGAACTACGGACGGACATACGAGGGACTGATCCGTTCCACCGTGGTGATCGATCCCGACGGCAACGTGGCACTGGCCCAATACAATGTCCGGGCCACCGGGCACGTGGCGAAACTACGGCGCGACCTCAAATTGGAGGCATAGCGAAGACTTTCGCAATGCCGCCGCGGCGCCGGGGCTGACAGGATGGGCACCCGGCCGAGGCTACAATGGAAACTGGCATCCGCCGTCGTACGTTTTGCTCCAGTCCGCTGGGCGGAGCAGGACCTACGTCAGCTGCCAAGCGCGAGTGGTGAAATTGGCAGACACGCAGGATTTAGGTTCCTGTGCCTTCGGGCGTGGGGGTTCAAGTCCCCCCTTGCGCACCCATATGCAGAGTTCCCGGGCCTCACGGCCCGGGAACTCTGCATTTAACCCAATGACTCCAATTTGGGGAGCGATTAAAGAAGTCTTTTCGATCCACCCATCCATCCCGGAACTCCGCCCGAATACCCCATGAGACACCAGCCAAGGGCAGGTGCCCGATAGTCGGAAAAGGTCACGCGGCAGGCACCACGTCTGCGGCAGGCAAGAAATCGGCAGAAACCAAAAAACAAGGAGAACCGAAATGCAGTCACTCAAGCGCACATCCTTCACCGTCGCAGGCGTAGCAGCTGCCGCCCTGCTGAGCCTTACCGCTTGCGGCGGATCCACCACGACGGCGCCGAGCTCCTCCGCTCCGTCCGCTGCACCGACGACGTCCAGCATGGCCCCGTCACCGTCGAAGACCGCCAGCGCCGCCGCCATGGATCCGGCAGCAAACCTGGTAGGCGCAGGCTGCGCCGGTTACGCCGAGAAGGTCCCCACCGGCGCAGGTTCCGTGGCCGGCATGGCCCTCGACCCGGTGGCTGTCGCCGCCTCAAACAACCCCATCCTGACCACGCTCACGGCCGCTGTGTCCGGCAAGCTGAACCCCAAAGTGAACCTGGTGGACACGCTCAACGGCGGCGAATTCACGGTCTTCGCGCCGGTGGACGATGCCTTCGCAAAGATCGACGCGGCAACCATCGGGACACTTAAGACCGACGACGCCCTGCTGAGCAAGATCCTGACCTACCACGTTGTCCCCGGCCAGATCACGCCGGACAAGATCGCCGGCACCCACGCCACGGTCCAGGGCGGTTCTGTCACCGTGACCGGCAGCGGCAACGCTCTTAAGGTCGACGGCGCCAACGTCATCTGCGGCGGCGTCAAAACCAAGAACGCCACCGTTTACCTGATCGACTCGGTACTGATGCCCAAGTAATCCGTCCGGACTGCTGCCGGCACGGCGGCACAAGGGATTCGCGGAGGCCCGTTCCTATGAGGAACGGGCCTCCGCTCTGCGAGGGTAACGCGGCTACCGGGAACACCAAGCCCCGTCAATTAGACTGTGTCCCTGGCCCGCAGATGGCGGCGCCGGCCAGAACAGCCCAGAGGTGATAGACGAGTGCCCAGCAGTACATCGCGGCGAACAGTCATCAAGACAAGCGCCGTTCTCATGGCGTTAGGCCTGACGGCCTGTACCGGCACCCCCACGCCGTCGCCGTCGTCCACGTCGCCCACAACGCCCGCCACGCGATCGGAACCCACCCAAACGTTCACGTTCGGCACGGCGTCCCAGCCGCTGGGACTGGACCCGGCCCTCTCGAGCGATGTGGAAAGCTACCGGATCACCCGGCAGATCCTGGAAGGCCTGGTGGGGGTTGACCAGACCACCGGAAAGCCCACCCCGCTGCTGGCGACGGAATGGACCGACTCGAACGAAGGCCGCAGTTACACCTTTAAACTCCGCACGGACGTTTTATTCCAGGACGGAACGCCGTTCAATGCCGATGCCGTCTGCTACAACTTCAACCGCTGGTTCGCTTTCTCCCCGGAACTGCGGGCGAAGGCACCGGGAATCACATTCAAGAGTGTGTTCAAGGCGCACTCCGACGACGCTGCCCTCTCCATCTTCAAAAGCTGTACCGCAGAGGCCCCTGACACGGTCCGGATCGACCTCACCCAGCCCTTCACAGCGTTCCTCCAAGCGCTTACCCTGCCTGCCTTCGCCATCGCTTCCCCTGCAGCCTTGGCCGCCGGTACAGCGGACGTGCTCAACCAGACGCGACACAGCAACCCCCTCTCGACCTTTGCCACGAATCCTGTGGGAACTGGTCCGTACAGCCTGGCCGCCTGGGACGAAACCAGTGTCCGTTTGGTCAGCCACAAGGACTACTGGGGTGACCGCGGCCAGATCGCCACCATTAACTTCGTCACGTACGACCACCCCCAGACACGCCTGCAGGCCCTGCTGGACGGCAAGATCGACGGTTACGACGCCGTGACAGTGGGGAACTTCGATCAACTCGTCAAACGGGGCATGCAAATTGTCCAGCGCGACCCCTTCTCCGTCATGTACCTCGGCATGAACCAGGAAATCCCGATCCTGCAGAACCTTAAGATCCGCCAAGCCATTGAGATGGCGATCGACAAAGACACCCTGATCCGCAAGTTCTTCATCGACAACACGGCCAAGGCCACACAATTCGTCCCGCCCAAGATCAGCGGCTTCAACAACGAAGCCCCGGAGTTGGGCCACGACCCGGCCAAGGCAAAGGCCAACCTTGCAGAAGCCGGCTACGCCGGAGAAGAGCTCCGGTTCTACTACCCGCTGAACGCCACCCGGCCCTACCTTCCCACGCCGGAGAAAATCTATGCGGAGCTCAGCAGGCAACTAACCGCCGTCGGGTTCAACATCAAGCCGGTCCCGGTGGACTGGTCCGACGGCTACCTCCAAAAGGTCCAGTCGCCCGGGGACCACGCCCTGCACCTGCTCGGCTGGAACGGCGCCTATTCAGACGCCGAAAACTTCGTGGGGCCCCTTTTCGGGGAAAAGAACGGCGAGTTCGGGTACCACGATCCACAGGTCTTCTCCAAGATCAACCGGGCCCGGGGCCTGCCCGCCGGCAAGGAACGTGATGAGCAGTACCACACCATCAATGCCCAAATTGCCGCCACTGTCCCGGCTGTTCCGATCGCCTTCCCGATTTCGGCGCTTGCTCTCTCGGACCGCGTCAGTAGCTACCCGGCGTCCCCGGTACTAAGTGAAGTTTTCACGAAGGTGCAGCTAAAGCCTTGACGGCCGGGCCCAATTTCAGTATGAGGCCCGGGCAGGGATATTCTGTGACAGCCAGAGCCGCTGCTATCGGAGACTGATTGTGACCTTCATATCCAAGACCCAACATGCCGACGTCGTACTGATTGGCGGCGGCATCATGAGCGCCACCCTCGGGGCGTTCATCAAGCAGCTCGAGCCGAACTGGACCATTTCCCTGTTTGAACGCCTGGACCAGCCGGGTCTGGAAAGCTCCGACCCCTGGAACAATGCCGGAACAGGCCACGCCGCACTGTGCGAGCTCAACTACTCCCCCGCAGCCAAGGACGGCTCGGTGAATCCTGCCAAGGCACTGCTGATCAACGAGCAGTTCCAGCTGTCACGGCAGTTCTGGTCCCACTTGGTGCAGGAACAGCTAATCGGCTCGCCGAAGGGCTTTATCAACACCGTCCCGCACATGAGTTTCGTCATCGGCGAGAACAACACCGACTTCCTCAAGACCCGCTACGAAGCGCTCAAGTCCCACACCCTGTTCCGCAGCATGGAGTACTCCGAGGACCACGCACAGATCGCCAAGTGGGCGCCGCTCATTGTCAAGGGCCGCGACCCCAAGCAGCGCATCGCCGCCACCCGCGCAGCCGAGGGCACCGACGTCGACTTCGGGGCACTGACCCGTGAGCTGACCACCTACCTGGGCAAGAACGGCGTCGAGGTCAACTACGGCCACGAGGTCACCGGCATTAGCAAAGCGGCCGACGGCGGCTGGGACCTTTCGCTGAAGTACCCGGCTTCCGGCGAGCACGGGAAAATTCACGCCAAGTTTGTGTTCGTCGGCGCGGGCGGCGGCGCGCTGCACCTCCTGCAGGCCTCCGGAATCCCGGAGAGCAAGGGTTACGGCGGATTCCCTGTGTCCGGCCAGTTCTTCCGCTGCACCGATGAGACCCTCGCCGCCCAGCACAGCGCCAAAGTTTACGGCCAGGCTTCTGTGGGCGCCCCGCCCATGTCCGTGCCGCACCTGGACACGCGCTACGTCAACGGCAAACGCTCACTCCTGTTTGGCCCGTACGCCGGGTTCTCCACCAACTTCCTGAAGAACGGCTCGTACCTGGACCTGCCGCTGTCCATCCGCCCCAGCAACATCATTCCGATGCTTGCCGTGGCCAAGGACAACATGGACCTCACGGCCTACCTCGTCAAGGAGGTGGCCAAGCGCCATGGCGACAAGGTGGAGGCGCTTCGCGAGTACTACCCCGAGGCCAAGGACGGCGACTGGGAACTGATCACCGCCGGCCAGCGTGTACAGATCATCAAGAAAGATCCGAAGAAGGGTGGCGTGCTGCAGTTCGGCACTGAGGTCATCGCCGGCCGCGATGGCTCAATCGGTGCGCTCCTGGGCGCGTCGCCCGGAGCGTCCACTGCGGTGCCCATCATGATCGAGCTGCTGCAGAAGGCCTTCCCGAAGAGCTTCAAGGGCTGGCAGGGCAAGCTGAAGGACATGATGCCCGGCTATGGCGTGAAGCTTGACGAGAACCCGGACCTTGCTGCCGAGCTCGAAGCGGCCACCGCGAAGGCACTCCAGCTGGAAAGCGTTCCCGCTCACCACTGACGCATCGCCGGCCTGGCGGGCAGGTCCGGTCCCAGCAGTCCGTCAATCCCACAGGAGACCAAGCGATGTTCCGGCTGGCACAACTTTCCCTGGCAAACCGGGCGCTGATCGCGCTGATCACAGTCTTCGCATCTGTGTTCGGCGTGATCACCATGTCGTCGCTGAAGCAGGAACTCATACCCTCCATTGAGTTCCCGCAGATCACCGTGCTGACCCCTATGCCGGGGGCGTCTCCTGAAGTGGTGGATAAGCAGGTCAGCACGCCGCTGGAAACAGCCCTGAACGGGGTGGAGGGCCTGGAGTCAACCTCCTCGACGTCGCGCAACGGCTCGTCGCAGATCACCATGGTCTTCACCTACGGGACAAATCTCGACCGGGCCCGGAACCAGATCGACCGGGCCATCTCCAACGCCAAGCGGTCCCTGCCGGCGGACGTGCAGCCGCAAGCCTTCGCCGGCAGCATCAGTGACTTCCCCATCGTGTTCCTGGCGGTGTCCTCCGACAAGCCACTGAGTCAGCTGAACGCCGACCTCCAGCGGCTGTCAGTCCCCCGGCTTCAGAAGATCGACGGCGTCCGCGGCGCTGACGTTACGGGCGGCGCGACCCAGCACATCGAGGTACTCCCGCGTCCCGAGGCGATGGCCGCCAGCGGCGCCACCATCGAGTCCATCCGGAACGCGCTGGGGAACAACGGATCACTCATCCCGGCGGGCACCATCGAGGAGCAGGGCAAGACCCTGTCCCTGCAGATCGGCAGCCCGGTGGACTCCCTGGACACCATCAGGGCGCTACCACTTGGCGGCGCCAAAAACGGGGCAACGATCGGCACAGTCGCGGACGTCAGCCTCAAGGACAACGAACGCACTTCCATTACCCGCACCAACGGCGAGGAAACGCTGGCGGTCTCCGTCACCAAGAAGCCTGAAGGCGACACTGTGGGCATTTCCCACGCCGTGAACGACTCGCTGGCCGCCCTTGAAGCGGAACTCGGATCCAACGCCAAGTTCACCGCGGTCTTCGATCAGGCCCCGTTCATCGAGAAGTCCATCAAGGACCTCACTACGGAAGGGCTGCTCGGGCTGGGCTTCGCGGTGGCCGTCATCCTGGTGTTCCTGATGTCCACGCGCTCCACTCTGGTGACAGCGGTGTCCATTCCCCTTTCGCTTCTGGTGACTTTCATCGGGCTCTCGGCGACGGGCTATTCGCTGAACATTCTGACTTTGGGCGGTCTCACCATCGCGATAGGTCGTGTGGTGGACGACTCCATTGTGGTGATCGAGAACATCAAGCGCCACCTCAGCTACGGCGAGGAAAAGGTTGCCGCCATCCTCACCGCGATCCGCGAAGTGGCCGGCGCCATCACTGCCTCGACGCTGACCACCGTAGCCGTTTTCCTGCCGATCGCTTTCGTGGGCGAGCTCGCGGGCGAACTGTTCCGGCCCTTCGCACTGACGGTCACCATGGCGCTCCTGGCGTCCCTGCTGGTCTCGTTGACCATCGTTCCGGTCCTCGCTTACTGGTTCCTCAAGAGCCCGGCCGTTGCCGCTCCGGGCTCCGCCGCCGCCGGTGAAGCTGCTGCCGCTGCCCGGGCCAGGGCACACGAGTCCGAACAGAAGAGCCGGCTACAGCGCGCGTACCTGCCGATCTTGAACAAGACGCAGAAGCATCCGGTGTGGACACTCGTTGCCGCCCTGCTGGTCCTTGGCGGAACAGGTGCCATGACGCCGCTACTGGCCACCAACCTCCTCGGCGATTCCGGCCAGAACAGTATGACGGTCCGCCAGGTGTTGCCGGCGGGCACAAGCCTCGCCGACACCAGTTCCGCGGCGGTAAGGCTCGAAGAAGTACTCCGCGGCATTGACGGCGTCAAGAACGTCCAGGTCACCTCCGGCAACGCGCAGGCGGGCTTCGCCGCGCTCACCTCCTCCGGCTCCTCCAACTCCACGTTCACCGTGGTGACGGACGAGAAAGTGAACCAGGCAAAACTCCAGGAAACGGTGCGCACGAAATTGGCCGAGGTGGCCGATTCCGGGAAGGTTACCGTGGGCTCCCAGCAGGGCGGCTTTGGCACGTCCTCCACAGTGGATATCACCATCAAGGCGGCGACCTCCGCGGATCTCCGCACGGCCAGCGATGCCATGGTGGAAGCCATGACCGGTGTCCCGGAGGCCAGCGAGGTGACCACCAACCTGGCTGCCAGCCAGCCCGTGGTCCAGGTCAAGGTGGACCGGGCCAAAACGGTCGCCGCCGGCCTCAACGAGCAGCAGGTGGCCGGCGTCCTGGCCGCCACGATCAGCCCCATCCCGGCCGGCACGGTCCGGATCGACACCAATGACTTCCCCGTACAGATCGGCAAAGGCACCCGGTTCACCAGCATTGACGCGGTGCGCCGCATCCCCTTGCCGGCCGCGGGCGGACCTGTGACGCTGGGCAGCATTGCCACCGTAGAGCAGGTGGACGTGCCGGTTTCGATCACCGCCAGCAACGGCCAGCGGACCGCGAAAGTGTCAGTCACGCCGTCGGGCTCCAACCTCGGTGCGGTGAACGCCGAGGTGCAGAAGCGCCTCGCGGAGGTCACCCTGCCGGCCGGGGTGACCGCGGAACTCGGCGGCGCCACCACACAGCAGGCAGAGTCCTTCCGGCAGTTGGGCCTGGCGCTCCTCGCGGCCATCGCCATTGTGTACGTCATCATGGTGGCCACCTTCAAGTCCCTGGTCCAGCCGCTGATCCTGCTGGTCTCGGTTCCCTTTGCGGCCACGGGAGCCGTTGCGCTACTCCTGGCGACAGGGGTTCCCCTGGGCCTGCCATCGCTGATCGGCATGCTGATGCTCGTGGGAATCGTGGTCACCAATGCGATCGTGCTCATCGACCTCATAAACCAGTACCGGAAGCCGCAGAACGGCGTGCCTGGAATGACCGTCGCAGATGCCATCACGCACGGCGCGCGGCAGCGCCTCCGCCCCATCCTGATGACCGCTCTCGCCACTGTTTTCGCCCTGACGCCCATGGCGCTGGGACTGACCGGAGGCGGCGGTTTCATCTCCCAGCCGCTGGCAGTGGTGGTGATCGGTGGCCTGGTCTCCTCCACCGCATTGACCCTGGTCCTGGTGCCGGTCCTGTACCGGCTCGTTGAGGGGCGGCGGGAACGCAAGTCGCTGCTCCGCGCCATGCAGGAGCGCCCAGAGTTTGCAGCGGCGGACGACGTCGACGCAGAGTTCAGCGACTGGACCACCGGCATGACCCCCAAGGTCAGCGGCCGCCGCGCCGCCGCCGGGGACCCCGAATAACTGGGAATATTCCCTTCCCTGCGGCGTTATACCCTGCGATACATGCAAATGCATGAAAATCTGGTATATTGGCACCAACCCCAGAGAAGTCCAGGAACGGAAGGCTAACCATGCAGATCGGCGTATTCAGCGTCAGCGACATCACCACTGACCCCACTACCGGCCGGACGCCCACGGAGAACGAACGCATCAAGGCGTCCGTTGCGATCGCCAAAAAAGTCGAAGAAATTGGCATGGATGTCTATGCCATCGGCGAACACCACAACCGCCCGTTCTTCTCCTCGTCGCCCACCACAACGCTGGCCTACATCGCCGCCCAGACTGAGCGGATCACCCTTTCGACGGCCACCACGCTGATCACCACCAACGATCCCGTCAAGATCGCGGAAGACTTCGCCATGCTCCAGCACCTGGCCGACGGCCGCGTGGACCTGGTCCTGGGCCGCGGCAACACCGCCCCTGTCTACCCCTGGTTCGGCAAGAACATCCAGGACGGCGTTGAACTGGCCATCGAGAACTACAGCCTGCTGCGCCGCCTCTGGGATGAGGACACTGTCAACTGGTCCGGCAAGTTCCGCACCCCGCTGCAGAACTTCACCTCTACGCCGCGGCCGCTCGACGGCGTCGCCCCCTTTGTGTGGCACGGTTCCATCCGCACGCCGCAGATCGCCGAAGTGGCCGCCTACTACGGCGACGGCTTCTTCGCGAACAACATCTTCTGGCCCAAGGAGCACTACCAGCAGCTGATCGGCCTCTACCGCGAGCGCTACGAGCACTACGGCCACGGCAAGGCGGACCAGGCAATCGTGGGGCTCGGCGGCCAGTTCTTTATGCGCAAGAACTCCCAGGACGCCGTCAAGGAATTCCGCCCCTACTTCGACAACGCACCCGTCTACGGCCACGGCCCGTCGATGGAGGACTTCACATCGCAGACTCCCCTCACCGTGGGCAGCCCGCAGGAAGTGATCGAGAAGACCCTCACGTTCCGTGAGTACTTCGGCGACTACCAGCGCCAGCTGTTCCTCATCGACCATGCCGGCCTGCCCCTGAAGACTGTCCTCGAACAGCTGGACCTCTTCGGCGAGGAAGTCCTCCCGGTCCTGCGTAAAGAGTATGCGGCCAAGAAGCCGGCACACGTGCCGGATCCCCCTACCCACGCCAGCCGCGTAGCTGCCCTCATGGCATCCCAGGCAACCGAAAAAGCATCCTCGGAGGCGTGATGGCTACCGAAGGTAAGGAAGCTCCGAGCCGGCTGGCAGCGGAAACCTGGGAATCCCTGTTCCGGGCTCAGGTTGCGGTCATGCGCAGACTCCAGGCAGGCAAGGCCTTCAAGAATGTGGCCATCAACGAGTACGACGTCCTGTTTACGCTCTCCCGGTGTCCGTCCGGATGGCTGCGCCTCAATGAGCTCAATGACCACGTCCTCCTCAGCCAGTCGAGCCTCAGCCGGTTGGTGGAGCGGCTGGAAAAGCGCGGCCTCGTGGACCGGATGCCCGCCCCCGACGACGGCCGGGGCGTGCTGTTGAAGCTCACCGAGGAAGGGGCAGCACTGCAGAAGGAGATCGGCCGCGAGCACGTGCGGGACATCTCCAACCTGGTGGGGACGGCCCTGACGGCTGCAGAGCAGAAGGAGCTTCAGCGGCTGACCGAAAAGCTCCGTGATTCCGTCGGCGCCAAACCGGTGAAGTAACGGCGGGCTGAGAGCCCTGCCCTGGCCCGCCTGGCGGGCCAGGGCAGAACCAGTCAGCCCAGAACCACCATTCCGGCGGGATCCTCGACGGGCAGCTGGCCGTTGACCACAGCGGTGACGCGCAGCTCGTTCAAGGTCAGGCGCCCGCCCACGGTGGACAGGAACGCAGTGTCGGATGAGTCCCGGCCGCCCGTGATCCGCAGCATCGACTCCCGCGGGGCCAGCCCCGTGGGGTCGATGACATGCCACGCGCCATTGACATGGGCCTCCGCCACGGCGTGGAAGTCCATCGGGGCCAGGCCCGGCGCATAGACGGCCGCGAGCCGCGCCGGGATATCCTTCGAGCGCAACAGTGCGATGGCCAGGTGTGCGAAGTCCCGGCACACGCCGCGGCGGTGCAGGAGCGTTTCCACTGCGCCGTCGGTCCCCCGGGAAGAGCCGCTGACATACCGCAACTCGCCGTAGACCCAGTTCCTGACGGCCTGGAGCAGTTCAGCACCGTGCAGGCCGCCAAATTCGGCGTAAGCGGTGGGCAGGAGCCGGTCAGACTCTGCATAGCGGCTCGGCCGGACATATCGGATGAGGTCGGCCAGGGTGGACTCCTCGGGCTCCGCCCGTCCTACAACTGTTGCAGAGTACTCAACGGTCACCTCGGCCGGATCAGCAAACTCCATGTAGTGGAGGCGGCCGCCGTGACAATCGGCCAACTCGCGGAACGGGACCATCGCCCCGTCAGCCGTAACGGTGAGGGACTCGTCGAACGAGGTGTAGCCGGGGTTTTTGGCTACGGCTACGGCCAAGGCTGCCTTGGTATCCGCCACGGTCTTAAAAACCATGCGTGCGGCAACGGTGCGTTCCATGTATCTCCGGGGTGTGAGGTAGTGGCAGAACAGCCGCTCTGGCCCGGCGCTGATGGCACCGGAGGCGGGACTAGTTTTTGATCTCCAGAGACATTAGCATCCGCTGCACATTCGCGAAGTCGGGGCCCTCATTGACATACTTGGCGGCCTGGTCCAGGGTGTCAAAGGCCTTGGCAGGGGCCACCTTTTCATCCGGCGCAAAAGCTTTCAGGGCAATGACGTCGCCGAACGAGTAGTCGCCCTTGCCCGCGGGACCGCGGACCACGTTGCGCAGTTCGCAAGCTTGGCCGCCCGCCCCGCCCACAATGTTCGTGATGCCATACGAGCCGAAGTACCGGTAGCCCTGGATCACGCGGTACACGGCGTGCGGCGCGATAATGCCTTCGCCCGTCAGGCCGGGAAGCGCCAAGGGAACGCTGCTGATGACCACATAGGGTTTCTTCCCGCCGTCCGGGCAAGCAGGCTCTGACGGCGGCAGTCCCGTCCGCAAGGCAGCCATGAAAGTGCCGTCGGGCTTTTTCACCTCGATCTTCAACGCGCCGGGCAGCGCCCCGTCATCAGGGGTGACGGACTGGGCAATCCATTCGTCGGGCAGGTCAAAACTGACGGTCCGGCCGGCGTCGGTGAAGGTTTTCCAGGAAGTTGCTGTGGCGGCCGGGCCGGGAGTCGTACTGGCCGACCCGCTCGGCGCGGCAGCAGACTCCGGCGCCGGCGAAGTGCTGCCCGTTCCTGTCGCGCCCGGGGCGGCGGAGGACGTGCCCGGCTGCGCGGTCCACGCAGGGCCATTGCCGCCAGACGCACTGCATCCGGCCGCCAGAGTCCCGGCCATTAGGAGCGCCGCGGTCCGTAGTCCCCAGGATGTCGCCCTGCTTGTCATTCAACCAGCCTATCGGCAGATGGGGGGGACCCGGGGGCACGGGCCTCGTGTCGCCGTCGGCCATTCCCCGCAGCCAAGGGGCTAGGCTGGGGAGCATGAGGGATGAGCATTTCGGCACAGAAGAAGAATTGGGCCAGGCGGACATCTCTGCCCTCGACATCGCGGATTGGCGGCTTAGGACGTTCGCACTGTATGAGACAGTGCGGAGAATCGCCGCCGATGACCCCGCCGAGGCCCATTCCCTGTGGCGCCATGAACGCGACCGCATGTTCGGGACCCACCCGGCGTCAGCCCTCACGCCTGAGGCCAAGGCGCAGTTTTCCGGCCTGAAGACGGCGGACTACGATCCTGTGTACCGGTTCTATGTGCCGCTGACTCTTGAAGGGGCGGGGCGGGAGATGACCGCCGAGACCACCACTGACGGCGTGATCCGGTTCATCCGGCTCGGCACGTTCGACCTCCCCGAACTGGGCCAGCTTGGCGTGTGGAAGCTACACGGGTACGGGGGCGGCATTTTCGTTCCGTTCCGCGATGCCACCGCCGGTAAGCCCGGGGGCACCTACGGCGCCGGACGGTACCTTCTGGACACCATCAAGGGCGCCTTCCATGGAGTCCACGGCTCCGGCCCTGGCGCCGAGTTCGTCCTGGACTTCAACTTCGCCTACAACCCGTCCTGCGCGTATAACGATGCCTGGGCCTGCCCGCTGCCCGGTCCGTCCAACCGCCTTGCGGTGGAGATCCCGGTGGGCGAGCTGTACTAAGCTGGCCCCCAGTGACCGGACCACCGCGCACACGTTACGGGCCGCCGTCGAACCCTACCCGGAGGACGTAGGATGTCTTCATGACTTCCAGCGTTCCACGCCGCCTCGCCCGCGTCCGCCCACTGTCCCCCGCTGCTGCCGACGAGCATTTCTTCGTGGCCAACGACGCCCCCGATTTCCGTTCGGAGGCCGGACGGTCCTGGACAGTTGTCGAGTCCCCCTTCGCGGCTTCCCGGGCCAACGCCAACAGCCCTGCACGCGCCGGCTGGGAGACCGGCGCTGTCGTGATGGAGGGCTCGTTTACCTTCCTGGCGCCCTCGGTGCCGGCCAATGTCCTGGGCATGGCGCACAACACCGGCCAGCCCGGCCGGGACCTTCCACCGCAGGCCTTCCACAAGGCCGCCACCAGTGTCATCGGCCCCGGCGACGCCATTGAACTGAGTTCCACGGTTGGCTACGTTGACCCGGAAGCCGAGCTCACCGTGGTCATAGGCCGGGCAGTCCGCGGCCTGACGCTGGAAACCGCCCGGAGCGCCGTCCTGGGCTTCACCATCGGCAACGACGTCTCCGCGCGGGACCTGCAGAAGTCGGATGAACTGTGGATCAGCGCCAAGAGCCAGGATACCTTCACCCCCATTGGCCCTTGGATTGTCACCGGGCTCGACGACGCCGACCTCTCCATTGGCATCGTCCACAACGGCACAGAACTCAAGGCCGCCAGCAGCGCCCGCCTTGGCTGGAAGGTGGACGAAATCCTGGTCTACCTCAGCTCCTTCATGACCCTGCATGCAGGCGATCTGATACTCACCGGCTTCCCGGCCGAATGCGCGCGCATCCTCCCCGGTGACACCGTGGTGTGCCGGGTGGAGGGCATCGGCGAACTCATCAACCCCGTCAAAGCTGCGTCCTGGGAGGAATCAGCCGCCTGATATGTCAGGCTTGACCCATGGAATCCCCTGTTGCGCCGAGCGCCCAGCTGACGCAGCAGCCCGCCCGGCGCGCGCCGGCCACCAGACATTACCCCGGAATTTTCAGGTTCCCGGCGGTACGGCAGCTCATCCGATTCACCGGTGTGGGCGTCATCTGCACCGCCTCCTCGCTGGCACTGTACGCGCTGTTGCGGCAGTGGGTTGATCCCCAGCTCGCCAATGCAGCGGCGCTCATCGTGACGTCGGTGATGAACACCGCCTTGAACCGCCGGCTGACCTTCAAGATCACGTCCAACCGGAAGCGGGCACAGGATCATCTGAACGGGCTGATCCTCATCGCCATCGCGTTGCTCATCACCGGCGGCAGCCTGGGGATACTGCACGCGGTGCATCCGGCCTCCACCGTCAGCGACGAGCTCTGGACCACAACCCTGTCCGGCTTTGTTGCCACAGCCTTGCGGTTCACGTTGCTGCGGCACTGGATCTTTCGCCGCGCCCGCCACATCTGAGCCGTTAGCTGCGGCCGAGGGTCCGGACGCTTCCGACGGCGGCGCCCACGGCTTCGGCGGCCGCTTCCAGTTCCGCTGCGGTCACCGTTGGGCTGAAGCTGAACCGCACCGCCGTCTGCGCGACTTCGGCGTCGATTCCCAGCGCGGTCAGGACCGGCGAGGGCGCATCCGAACCCGCAGCGCACGCTGAGCCGCTTGAGCAGACCACACCCTGCCGTTCCAGCTCCAGCAGGACCGATTCGCCGCTGGTCCCGGGAAAACAGAATGATGCAACGGACGGCAGCCGATCGGTGGGGTGGCCGGTCAGGACAGCGCCGGGAACGGCGGCCAGGACATCCCGGATGAAGCCGTCCCGCAACGCCGTCACGTGGTGAGCCGTCTGGAGCTGATCATCCTGCGCCAAGGTCAGTGCGGTGGCCAGCCCCACTGCCCCGGCCACGTTCTCCGTACCGGAACGCTTGCCGCGCTCCTGGCCGCCGCCGTGGAGCAATGGTTCGATACGGGTCCGGCCGCGGACGTACAGCACACCGCAGCCCTTGGGCGCCCCCAGTTTGTGCCCGGAAATACTCAACGCATCCACACCCAGTTCCCTGACATCCAGTGGGAGCCAGCCCGCGGCCTGGACGGCATCGGCGTGGAACGGGATGCCCCGGGCGTGTGCCAGTTTCGCCAGTTCAACAACCGGCTGGACGGTGCCCACCTCATTGTTGGCGTACATGATGCTGACCAGTGCCGTCTCAGGCCGGAGCGCTGCTGCGAGCGCTTGGGGGGTCACCAGCCCGGTGCTGTCGACCGGAACCACGTCCACAGTGAAGCCATGGAACCGCGCCAGGTACCGAGCGGATTCTTCCACCGCAGGATGTTCGACGGCGCTGATCACCACGCGGTTAAGGGCCGGATCCGCAGCCTGCCGGGCCAAGGCGATGCCCTTGACGGCCAGGTTGTCCGCCTCGGTGCCGCCCGAGGTGAAGGTCACCTCACCGGGCCGGCAGCCGAGCACCTTGGCGACCGCTGCGCGGGCGTCCGCGAGCGCTGATGCCGCGGCCTCGCCCAACGTGTGGTGGCTTGAGGGGTTGCCGAACTCGCCGCTGAGGTAAGGCCACATGGCCTGCAGGACCTCGCGGCGGACGGGCGTGGTGGCGGCGGCGTCGAGGAAGATCACGGCCGTATCAGCCGGCCCTCAGTTCGACGTCCAGGCCGAGGTCCAGGGCGGCAACGCTGTGGGTGAGCCCGCCGATCGAGATGACGTCCACCCCGGCGGCGGCAATCTCCGCGACGGTTCCCAGGTTCACGTTGCCACTGGCTTCCACGATGGCCCGCCCATCGACCTGCTTCACACCGGCACGGAGTTCGTCGATGGTGAAGTTGTCCAGCATGATGGTGTCCACACCGGCGGCGAGCACGGGTTCGATCTGCTCGGCGCTGTCCACCTCCACTTCAAAGTGCGTGGTGTGCCCCAGCTGGGCTTTCGCCGCGGCCAACAGGGTGGTGAGCTTCGCGGGGTCACCGCCGGTCATGACAGCGAGGTGGTTGTCCTTCGCCAGCACGGCGTCGGACAGGCTGTAGCGGTGGTTCGCTCCCCCGCCGCAGCGCACGGCATACCGCTCGAGGACGCGCAGTCCGGGGGTGGTCTTGCGGGTGTCTGTGATGCGCGCCTTGGTGCCGCCCACAAGTTCCACGAATTCGGCTGTCTTGGTGGCGATGGCACTCATGCGCTGGACCAGGTTGAGCGCGACGCGTTCGGCGAGCAGCACCGAGCGGGCGCTGCCGGTGACGCGGGCAAGGTGCGTGCCGGCGTCGAACGCTTCTCCGTCGGCGAGCAGCAGCTCCACCTCGGTGTCCGGGTCAACCAGCTTCATGGCGTCGCGGAACACTGTCCCCCCGCTGAAGACACCGGGGACCCGGGCGTTGAGCACCGCGGTGGCGCGGGCTTCGGCCGGGATGAGCAACTGGGAGGTGATGTCGCCGCTGGGCGCGTCCTCGGCAAACGCCCGTTCCAGGATGTCCCGGACGGGTGCTGCGGGGAGGGTCAGGCTGGTCATTGGACGAGGCTCGCTTTCCGGCTCATGGTGTAACGCTGGTCAAAAGGTTCGACGGCGGCGTCTGAGGCCACGCTGTCACTGCGGTAATGCGCGCCGAGGGACTCGCGCCGCTCCCGCGCAGCGTGCACCAACAGCTGGGCAGCCAACAAAAGATTGGCATCCTCATGCACCCGGACATCCACCGACTCCGGCGCCTGCAAGGGAACAACATCAGCAGCCCAGCCCCCCAACAGACCAGCCGCCTCCCGCAACAACCCCCCATCCCGAATTACCCCGGCATTGGCCGTCATAAGCCGCCGAAGACCATCCCGAGAAAACACCCCGGGAGCAGCGAACGACGTATCAACCGACCCGGGTGCCGGGACAGTTTCAAACCGCCGAGAAATGGGCGGGCAGGCCAAGGTGTCAGGTTCGCCGGATGCTGCTTTCGACGGGACTGGTGAATAATTGCCGACGGGCGCTTCAGAAGCGCCCACCGTACCTATGGAGTCGCGGGATAGCGGTGCGGAAGCGAGCGTCAAGGGGAGGCCGCCCGCGGCCGAGACAGCGAGCGGAGCATCGGTGTCCTGCGACGGACCAGCCGACAGAAAAGCCTCAACCGCCCGGCGCCCAAAGACGAGTCCTTCAAGCAGAGAGTTGCTGGCAAGACGATTAGCACCCTGGACCCCGGTGCAGGCAACCTCCCCAGCAGCCAACAACCCGGGCACCGACGTCCGGCCGTGAAGGTCGGTGACAACGCCGCCCATCCAGTAGTGTGCCGCCGGTGCTACGGGCAAGGGTTCGAGGGTCCAGTCGATGCCGGCCTCGCGGGTGCGGGCGCTGAGAGTGGGGAAACGCTGTGCGAGGAAGCCGTTGCCGCGGCTGGCCTCGATCACCCGTGCGTCGAGGAACACATGACCATTGGGGTCGCCGAGCGAGGCAAGGTGCAGGGCTATGCTCCGGGAGACCACGTCCCGGGGGGCGAGTTCGGCGTCGGGGTGGTAGGCGGGCATGAAGCGTTCGCCGTGGGCGTCCACCAGGATGGCGCCTTCGCCGCGGACAGCTTCGGAGATCAGCAGGGGGTCCGCGTTGGCTTCGGACCCGTTGCCTTCGGTTTCCCGCGCGTCGGCAGGCCGGACCATGCAGGTGGGGTGGAACTGGAAGAACTCGAGGTCGGCCACGGCGGCTCCGGCCCGCCAGGCGAGGGCCAGTCCGTCTGCAGTGGCGACGGCGGGGTTGGTGGTCTGGGCGAAGAGCCGGCCCGCTCCCCCGGTGGCGAGGAGGACGGCGTCACCGTGGACGCCCAACTCCCGCCCGTTGTGGAGGAAATTGACGCCCGTCACGCGCCCCTCACCCTGCAGCAGGGACGTCGCCTGGGCGTGCCCAATGACCTGTATTCTCCCGGCGGCGCTGGCGTCAAGTACGGCGCTGATGAGCGCCTGGGCCACGCGGGCTCCCGTGGCGTCGCCGCCGGCGTGCAGGATCCGGGGCGCGGAATGGGCAGCTTCGAGACCCAAGGCGGGATCGCCGTCGTCGTCCATATCAAAGCGCACGCCGAAGCGCTGCAGCCCCGCAATATCCATGCGCGCCTCAGTGCAGAGCACGCGGACAGCTTCCTCGTTGCAGTGGCCCGCCCCGGCTTTGAGCGTGTCTGCGATATGGGCCGCCACCGTGTCCCCCGGCGCCGGCTCGTCCAAGACGGCCGAGATGCCACCCTGGGCGTAGAAGGTGTTGCTGTCCGCGAGCGCACCCTTCGTCATCAGCACCACCTCCGCATTGGCGTCGGCAGCAAGCAGTGCGGCGTACAGTCCCGCGATGCCGCTCCCGACGACGATCAGCCGCTGCGGACGCGGCCGGGGGGCTGGGCTCTCTGCTGTCATGACAGGCTCGTTTCGGGTTTCCGGTACTGCAGCGGGACTACAGCGGGCGGGCGGCGAGCATACGCTCGAGGGCAGTCTTGGCGTTGTCCTGGACGGCGTCGTCCACGGTGATGCGGTTGACGATGCGTCCCGCGACGAGTTCCTCCAGGACCCAGGCGAGGTAGCCGGGGTGGATCCGGTACATCGTGGAGCAGGGGCAGATCACGGGGTCCAGGCAGAAGATGGTGTGCTGCGGGTACTCGGCGGCAAGCCGGTTGACCATGTTGATCTCGGTGCCGATCGCGAACGTGGTGGGTTCTGTGGCGGCTGCAATGGCTTTCCTGATGAAGTCGGTGGAACCGGCGGAATCGGCCGCGTCAACAACCTCCATGGGGCACTCGGGGTGCACGATCACATTGACGCCGGGGAAATCGGCGCGGGCCTTCTCGATCTGGGCCACGTTGAAGCGCTTGTGGACGGAGCAGAAGCCGTGCCACAGAATGACGCGCGAATCGAGCAGCGCCTGTTCGTCGTTGCCGCCGAGTTCCTTGCGGGGGTTCCACATGGGCATCTGCTCCAGCGGCACGCCCATGGCCTTGGCGGTGTTGCGGCCCAGGTGCTGGTCGGGGAAGAACAGGACGCGCTGGCCCCGCTCGAAGGCCCACTCCAGGACCAGCTTGGCGTTGGAGGACGTGCAGACGATGCCGCCGTTGCGGCCGCAGAAAGCCTTCAGGGCTGCGGAGGAATTCATGTAGGTGACCGGGATGACCGGCACGCGGCCGGCGTCGTCCTTCTCCGTACCAAATATCTCCTCAAGCTGTTCCCAGCATTCCTCTACAGAGTCCGTGTCGGCCATGTCCGCCATGGAGCAGCCGGCGGCGAGGTTCGGCAGGATGACTGCCTGGTCGGGTGTGGAGAGGATGTCCGCGGTCTCGGCCATAAAGTGAACGCCGCAGAAGATGATGGCTTCGGCGTCGGGCCGGGTGAGTGCGGCATTGGCGAGTTGGAAGGAGTCGCCCACGAAGTCCGCATACTGGATGACCTCGTCGCGCTGGTAGAAGTGGCCCAGCACCACGGCACGGTCGCCCAGCTTTTCCTTGGCAGCGCGGATACGCACATCCAGCTCGGCATCACTGGCGAGCTTGTACTCCTCCGGCAACTGGCCTTGACGCGGGGTTGCGGCGGGGGCAACGTCCGCACTGGACGCACCCGGGCCGTAAGCCGGGGCACCCGCGAGCGCCTCGGCAAGGTCGTACTCCCACGGGCCCTTCGCCAGGGCCGGGCTACAGGTGGAAGGTGCCTTGCCCGCGGCGGCGAGCCCGGTGGCAGCGCGGACCGTGCTCTCAGCCTGTTCGCGTGTGATCAGCTGGATTGCTGCGTTGACGCTGCTCATGGTGTGCTCCTGTTATCGGGGTCGAGGCCGGGGCGGCCGGTGAAGCGGTAGAGGCGTGGGGGGCGGTGTTTGCCGCCTTGGAGGTATTCGCCGGTTTCTTCGATCTCCGGCGTGGATTTGAGCTGGCGGCGGAAGTTGGCCGGATCCAGGCGCGTGTCCAGGACGGCTTCGTAGACTTCGCGCACCTGGGCCAGCGTGAAGTACTCGCCCAGGAAGTGGTAGGCCACCGAACCGTAGGCCAGCTTGTTCCTGAGCCGCCAGAGCGCGTAGTCGACGATCGCGTTGTGGTCGAAGGCCAGGTCACCAACTTTGTCCGCCCGGAACCATTTCACGTTTTCTGATTCGTCGGCCAAGGCTGCCTCGGTGGGTTGGACGAGCGCCCAGTAGACAATGGACACCACGCGCTGCGATGGCGAACGGTGCAGGCCGCCGAACGCGTAGAGCTGCTCCACGTAACTCGGGGCCAGGCCGGTGGTCTCCTGCAGGTTCCGCGAGGCCGCGTCCTGCAACGATTCGTTGTGGGCCAGGGGGCCGCCGGGGAGGGCCCACAACCCTTTGTACGGCTCGCGGATTCTGCGGACCAGCGGAATCCACAACGTGGGACGGCCCGAAGATTCGCTGGGGCGCAAGGCAAAGATGACGGTGGAGATGGCAAGCAGCGGCGCTGCCGTGGCCCGTTCGGAAACGTTGGCTGAACTTGTGTACATGCTTGCTCACCTACTCCCTATGCCGGCCGCCGGGCTACCGCATCATCGCTTAGTTAAAGTCATTCTGACTAGAACTGATTCTACGACCACTCCCCTGCGAATCAAAATGTTTCGCGGACCAACGGCGGAGGGGGTAAATTCAAGTGGTCCCTTTTCAGGGGGCCTCCATCCCCAAGAAGGTTCACAGGCATGACATCGAAGTCCACAGCAGCCCGTCCGGAATCCCACCTCGGCCACAACATGAAACCCCGGCAGCTCACCATGATGGCCCTCGGCAGCGCAATTGGTGCCGGGCTGTTCCTTGGTTCCGGGGCCGGGGTCCACGCAGCGGGACCGGCCGTTCTGGTCTCCTACCTGGTCGCCGGGACGCTGATCATTCTGGTGATGTGGGCCTTGGGCGAGATGGCTGCGGCGAACCCCAACAGCGGGGCTTTCTCCGTGTACGCAGAAAGGGCTTTGGGTAAAACGGCCGGCGCCACCGTGGGCTGGCTGTGGTGGCTCCAGCTGGTGGTGGTCATCGCCGCCGAGGCGCTGGGCGCGGCCGGGCTGCTGTTTACCGTCTGGCCTGTCATCCCGGTGTGGGCACTGGCGCTGATCTTTATGGTGGCGTTCACCGCCATCAACCTGACCGGCGTCCGGAACTTTGGCGAATTCGAATTCTGGTTCGCCATCCTCAAAGTTGCTGCCATCGTCCTGTTCCTGGCCGTCGGGGCTGCGCTGCTACTGGGCATCCTCCCCGACGTCGCCTCGCCGGGACTGGCAAACATCACTTCCGATTTTGCCCCTGCCGGCCTGGGCGGCATCGCCACGGCGCTGTTCGTGGTGATCTTCGCCTTTGGCGGGACCGAAATCGTGGCCGTGGCCGCAGCGGAAACCGAAGATCCGGAGCACAGCGTGGGCAGGGCTGTCCGGACCGTCCTGTGGCGCATCCTCATTTTCTACATCGGCTCCGTCTTCGTGATCGCCGCAGTCCTGCCGGTGACTTCCGGGGGCCTGGCCTCCCCCTTCGCGGGCGTGCTCGACGCAGCCCGGATTCCGGGTGCCGGTACGGCCATCACCCTTGTTGCCGTCGTCGCGCTTCTCTCCGCCCTGAACGCGAACCTTTACGGCGCCTCCCGCATGGCGTACTCGCTGGCGGACCGCGGCGAGGCGCCGCGGTTCCTGGCGCGACTGAGCGGTACCGGCGTGCCTGTGATTGCGGTGGCCGTTTCCGTGGCGTTCGGCTTCTTCGCCACCGTCCTTGAACTGCTGTTCCCGGACCGGATCCTGCCGGCCCTCTTCCAGCTTGTCGGGTCCACGTGCCTGGTGGTGTGGGGCACCGCCCTGGTGTCGCAGCTGGTCCTCCGGCGCCGGGCGGACCGGGACGGGACCAGACTGCCCCTGCGGATGAAGGGTTTCCCAGGCCTGACGGTGTTCGGACTGGTGTTGCTTGCCTTGATCTTCGCCGTCGGCTTCAGCGCCGAAAGCAGCCGGGTCCAACTGCTGAGCACGTTTGTCCTGGTTGCCTGCATTGCCGGAGCCTGCCGGCTCGGTGCCCGGCTCGCCGCGCGCGAACGCCAGCCCAAGTAGGTAGCACTAAGTGTCGTTATGAGCCCCCATAACGACACTTAGTGCTACACAGATGCGGCGTGTGGAACGACTAAAACCGCTGGTGAACCGCCCAGGCCGCAGGCAGGTAAAGTGGTGCGAGGATGACGCACCGAAGCGCCGGGTCCGCCTGAGCGCCGTACTTGACGAGGACTGACACTATGAGCGGCAGGCACACCGGCGAAATGCACTCGCACACCGTGGAGGGCACCGACCCCCAGCTGTACGTCGAGGTGCACGATCCGGCCAGCGATGCGGGGCTCCGGCCAGTCCTGCTGATCCACGGCTTTTCCTCGTCCAGCAAGCTGAACTGGGAGGACACGGGCTGGCTGGCTTCCTTCCTGGAAGCAGGACGTCGCGTGATCACCGTGGACCTGCCCGGGCATGGCCGCAGCGGCGCCCCGGAGGATCTTGACTCCTATTCTCCCAGCAGGATCCGCGCGGATCTGCTGCAGATAGTGTTCGACGCCGGTGTGCGGCCCGTGCACGAAGGTGACCCCGCCAGCGGGGTTGACGTCGTGGGCTATTCGCTGGGCTCCCGGCTGGCCTGGGAATTCGGTGCCACGCAACCCGAACTTGTTCACCGGATGGTCCTGGGCGGACCGAACATCGCTGATCCGCTGGCCGCCTTCGATCTCATCGGCGCCCAGCGCTACCTCGCTGACGGCACGCCGATCGCCGACGAGTCCACGGCCGGGCTGCTGAAGATGGCCATGCTCCTGCCCAGCAACAACATTTTCGCGCTACTTTCATTGGTGGAAGCCATCAAGGCCGAGCCCTTCGATCCGGCCGAAGCCGTGCCGCATATGCCCATGCTCCTGGTAGCCGGCGACAAGGACGAACGAGCCGCCACCATGGCGCAGCTTGCCGAACTCGGCCTCCGGGCAGGGTCGATGACCGAACGGCTGGTGCTGCCCGGCCGGAACCACACCAACGCCATCACCAGCCGGGCCTTCAAACAGGGTGCCATTTCCTTCCTGGGTGTCTAACCGCCTGAGCCGCTCTCTTCTGACTCCCGCCCCGCAAACCAGGACGGGCGATTCCCGCTGTGGCCGCAGAAGGTAGGCTGGAAGCAGGGCCGGAACAGCCGAAGAGGGGCCAATGAACACGCGTTTTGAAGACCGCACCGATGCCGGTGAGCGACTGGCGGCGGTGCTAACGCAGTTCCGCGAACGCCCGGATGCCATCGTGCTGGGGCTGGCCCGTGGCGGCATCCCGGTGGCGGCTGCTGCTGCCAAAGCCCTGTATCTTCCCCTCGGGGCCGTACTGGTCAGGAAACTCGGCATTCCGGGCCACGATGAAACAGCGTACGGTGCCCTGGCATGGTCCGAGGGGCGCGTAGTGCGGCTGCTCAACCGTCCACTGATTGCCCGGGTCCTTGAGCACGGCGGCCGCCAGGAGTGGCTGGACGAGGTAGAGGCCCGCGAGCGGGCCGAACTCCTCCGCCGGGCGGAAACGTACCCGGGGATCAGGCACGAGCTCACCGGCAAAACAGTCCTCCTGGTCGACGACGGCCTCGCCACCGGAGCCACGATGCGTGCCGCAGTGGAGGCAGTCCGCTCGGCTGGCGCCGGAACCGTAGTGGCCGCCGCCCCCGTGGGATCGGTGGAGGCCTACACCGCTGTGTCCCAGGTCTGCGATGCCGTCCTGTGCCTGCACCTGCCCGGTAAGTTCCGCGCCGTGGGAAGCTTTTACCGGCATTTCGAACAACTGACCGACGAGGACGCCATCAGCTTCCTGCGCGCTTAGTCCTTCATTCCCTTCTGCCGGCGGTTCCGGAACAGGGCGGCAGCTGCCATACCGAGCACAAAAAGCGAAGCCGCGGCAACAACAGGAACAAAAAAGGCGGCCTCGTAGCCATGTGCCTGGGCAAGCTGGCCTGCGAGGAACGCTCCCAGCGCCGTGCCGGCCACAATCCCGCTGGCCAGCGCAGTCATGACCGTTCCAAGCCGGTCCGCAGGGCCAACAATTCCACCGATGGTAAAGACAGTGACCATGACGGGCCCCACCGGCAGGCCCAGGACCAGCAGCACGCCGACCATCCCGCCCAACGAGTCCGGCACCACCAGCAGCAGCGCGAGGCCCGCCATCAGTGCCGCGCTGACTATCCAGCGGGCCACTGGCGCGAAGCTCCTGGGCCAGTAGGCCACAGACAGGGCAGCAGCGGCGGAGCTCAAGCCCATCACGGCATACAGCAGCCCGGCGAGTTCGGAGGTGGCGAAGCTGGCGGAAAAGGAACTCAGCGCCGTCTGCGTTGAGCCGAAGAAAGTGCCCATGGCCACCATGGCCAGGACGGGCAGCGCCACGGCAGCAGGGATTCTGCCGGCCCCGGCTGCCGCGGCCCGTTTCAACGGCACGGCTTGGTGGGTGGGATGCACGGCGAAAGCGGGCACCAGCGTAATCGTCATGACAACGGCCAGGGCCAGCGGCAGCCACGGGGCCACCAGGCTGGCGAGGATCCCCACCAGTGCCGGGCCGAGGACGAAGGTCAGTTCATCGGCCGTACCCTCGTAGGACAACGCTGTATCCAGGTCGCGGCCTGCGTCCTGGCCCGTGTTGCGGGAGGTCAGGGCCATCCAGCGGACGCGGGCCAGCGGTCCCACCTGCGGACACGTGGCACCGGCGAGGAAGCCTGCCACGACAAGCGCGGCAGGGAAAGACCCGCTGGCCGGAATCCAGGCCGTACCGATCAGGGCCATGACGGCCAGGGCGTTTAGCGCTGCGGCCACCAGGAGCACGGGCCGCTGCCCGTGGCGGTCTGCCAGGGCACCGAAAACCGGCGCCCCGACGGCAGCTCCGATCCCTACGGCTCCGGCTGCCATACCGCCCGCAGCGTAGGAGCCGCTGGCCGAGGTGACCAGGGTCAGGGCGCCCACGGTGAGCATGGCGACAGGCAGCCGGGCAAACAGGCCGAGCGGGATGAAACTGCGGCCGGCCAGGTGCGGAAGCCTGGCGAAGCGGCCGGCAGGCGGTGGGGTCACGGTGGTGGGGCTAGCCGAGGCTGCGGTGGCAACCGGGACCGTCGGAGAAACCGAGGTGACGGGGGAAACGGCTGATTCCGCTGGTGCTGACACAGAAGAAAGAGGTGTTGGGTTCAAGATTCCGGGCTCGTTCAGTCGTGCGCATCGTCCCTCCTCCCGATGCGCGCAACCCGGTAACCGTCCGATTATATCCGGATTACACCAGCACCTCGGCGGCGTCGGAGATCCGAAGGGTGGAGCCGTTTCTTCCCTTCAGGACCTGGAGCTGCGTTCCGATTCGCTGCTTCATCTCCCCCACATGGCTGACAAGGCCCACCACGCGTCCGCCGTCGCGAAGGCTCTCCAACGCATCCATGACTTGTTCCAGCGACTGCTCGTCCAGGCTGCCGAAGCCTTCATCCACAAAGAGCGTGTCGATCTGGATGCCACCGGATTCCTGCTGAACAACATCCGCCAGACCCAGCGCCAGGGACAGTGACGCCATGAAGGATTCACCGCCGGAAAGTGTGGACGTATCCCGGCGGTGCCCGGTCCACTGGTCCACCACTTCCAGGCCCAGCCCGGATTTCGCCCCGCGTGCGGCCCTGGCATCGGAATGCTGCAGCAGGTAACGTCCGTCGCTCATGGCCACGAGGCGTTCTGATGCCGCCTGCGCCACCTGTTCCAGCCGGGCCGCGAGGACATAGCTGTTGAGGCTCATGCGGTAGGTGTTTTCGCCGCGACCGGCGGCGGTATCGGCCAGAGCGGTGAGCAGCTGGGCGTGTTCCCTCGGCTCCCGTGCGGATCCGGCGAGCTGCCGATACTCACTGCCGATAGCGGCCAGCGACTCGACGCAGCGTGCCGCCATTCCGGCGGCGAGGTCGGCGTCGCGTGCCTCCTGGCTGGCCCCCGCAGCCGCGGCCTGAAGCTCAGCAACCATCTCCTCGCTAATTTCTGGATCTGAGGCAGCTTCCTTCAGTGCCAGCACCAGCTCCTCCGAGGCGAACAGCTCGGCAATCCGTGCCTGTTCGTCCTGGCCGGCCCGGACCTCAGCCTGCAGGGCCGCTGCCTCTGCCCCCGCCAGCAATTGCGCCCGGGCTTCCTCTGCACTGCCAAAGCCGGCCTCCGGCAACGCCCGCTCGAGCTCCAGGCGCGCTTCCTCGGCGCGGGCGTTTGCCTTCTCCAGCTGGGCCCGGGCCTCCACAGCTTTCTCAAGCGTGGCCGCGGCATCCTGCAACGAGCGGAGCCTGCGGGTCAGGCTGCGGTGGCTGCCGCGCAGGCCGGACAGTGCCTTGTCCAGGGAGGCCAGGTTCTCTGCCACCTCTGCCGCCGCAGCGGTAGCCTGGGCGAGCTCGGCGGCGCCGCTGTGCCTGGCCGCCTCCGCCCTTGCAATCCGGACATCCACGGCATCCATCCGTTGCCGAAGCTCTGCCAGCTCCTTCACGGCGTTCTGGGACCGGTCAGCTGCGTGACGTGCTGCTGCCACCGCCTGAACCGCTTCATCCTCCGGGGTGTCGCCGCCCTGCCCGGCCAGGACGGCGACCAACTGGTTTGCGTCGCCCAGCGCGGTGCTGTCCGCTGCCAGCTTGGCTTCCGCGTCCTCGTTGGCGTGTTGCGCGGCCTCCTCGGCCTGGCTGAGCCCCAAGGCTGACCCTGCAGCTCCTGCCGGGGCCGGATGGTCTTCGCCGCCGCAGACCGGGCACGGCTCCCCCTCGGCCAGTTGGGCCGCGAGTTCGGCGGCAGCGTTGGCAAGCCTTTCCTCGCGCAGGTCGAGCCAGCGGGCCTTCGTCTCCAGCTGGAACTCCCGGGACGCCGAGTGGCGCTGTGCAGCCTGCGCCTGCGCCTTAACTGCCGCTGTGTGCCTCCGGACGATGTCCAGGAGTTCTTCCGCGGAAGCTGCTTCCTTCGCATGCAGCACCGCGGCAGAGGCCAGCATTTCCAACGGCTGCAGTCCGACTGTGAGGTCAGACAGCTCCACCCGCAGGTTTCCAAGGAGCTCGCCCAACTCCGCATCGGCTTGGCTGAGTTGCTGCTGCTGCGTCGCGAGGGACTTGCGTCTTTCGGCCAGTGTGTGGAGTCGCTCTTCGTCGGGCAGCCGCGCCTCAACCACTGCCAACAGGGAACGGATCCGGCTGAGCTCGCCAGCAACGTCGAGGCCGACGACGGCGTCCACAGTGCCGTCCGCATCCAGAGCAGAAAGGTCCAGTTGGTCCAGTTCGGGGTCCTCGCCCGCTGCCAGCCGCAGGAGCGTGATGGCGGCTTCGAGAGCCCCTGCAGCGTGCCGGACCTGGGTTTCACCCGACTGCACTGCCTGCAGCTGCCCGCTGAGTACCTCGGCACCGCGGTGCCGCTCGAGCATCGCCGCCTTTATTTCCAGGCCGGGCAGCTTCGCTTCAACGGCGGCCTTCCTGGCCTGGGCTGCGACGAGCCGGCGCTGGCGTTCGCGCCGAGCCGCTTCCTTGTCGAGCCGGGCTGACGCGATCTTGTTCCTTGACGCCGCAGCCTCCGCTGCTGCAGCTAACCCCGCCGCCCGCCGGGCCACGGCTGCTTGCAGCCAGCCGATCCGGGCGTCTGGTTCCTCCGGGGCGGGGCCGGCCCCCGCGGCCTGGGCCCCGGTAGTAAAATCTTCTCCAGCCGCCGTACCCTCAGCCAGTGCTGAGGCTTCGGTCTCCGCACGGGCCGCGAGCAGCTCAAGGTCGCCGTTCAGCTTGGCGACATCGTTGCGCGCAGCCTGGGCCTGGGCGGACAGTTCCTGCTCCAGTGCTTCGAACCGTTGTGTGCCGAAAAGCTTCTGGAGCAGTTCCAGGCGATCGCTCGCCTTGGACCTCAGGAAGGCGGCAAAGTCGCCCTGGGGAAGCATGACCACCCTGGTGAACTGCTCCCGGTCCATGCCCAGCAGTCCCGTAATTTCAGCGCCGGCTTCGTCGTTGCGCCCGGACCTGTCCGTCCATGCCCCGGCGATGCGTTCCCGCAACAGCGTTTTGGCCTGTTGCGTGGTGAAGCCGTTCTTGCCGCGGGTGCTCGGCTTATCCCACGCCGGAGACCTGGTGACCTCGAAATGGCGCCCCTGCGCGGAAAATTCGCAGGTGACCGAGGGCTCGAGCGCCGGATCGGCGTGATCGCTGCGGAGGCGTTTGCCGTCCTGGCGGGCGCCCGGAACGGATCCGTACAGTGCAAAGCAGACCGCATCCAGCACACTGGTCTTGCCCGCCCCGGTGGGTCCATTCAGGAGGAACAGGCCATGGGCGCTGAGTCTGTCAAAGTCGATCTCTTCAGTGCCGGCAAACGGTCCGAAAGCGGAGATGGTCAGGCGGTGGATCCTCACAGGGACGCCTCCCGGAGGCGCACGTTGTCCAGGGCGGCAGTCAGTGCCGACCGCTCGGCGTCGTCCGCGTCACGGCCCCGTACGTGATCCAGGAAGCCGCAGCAGACCGCGAGGTCGTCCCGGGCCTCGGCAAGCCGGGTGCTGTAGCTTGGGGATGCCTTGGCGGAGCCGCCCTGAGGATCAAAACCCAGGACCAGAGTGTCCGGAAAGCGCGCCCGCAGCCGCTCCATCGCCTGCTGGGGGCGCTGCGCATCGGTCAGCGTGATCTGGCAGTAGGCGTCCTCCGCCCACGCATGATCGCCGGACTCAAGCAGTTCGGAGATCCCGCCGCGCAGCACCGCCAGCTTCCGCGGGGCCTCCCACGAGAGTTCCGAGACGCCGGTGACGCCCTCGGGGCCGACATCGACAAGCCAGCTTCCCTTTACGTGCTTGGCCTCCGAGAACGAGTAGGCCAGGGGCGAGCCGGAATACCTGACCGTCGGGGACAGTGTCTGCCGGCCGTGCAGGTGGCCCAGGGCCGTGTAGCTGAAGTCGTCGAACAGGTCCAGCGGGACCGCTCCCACTCCCCCGATGCTGAGGTCCCGCTCGCTGTCCGAGCTGATACCGCCGCTGGCAAACGTGTGGCCGAGGACCACTGAGTGGACGGTTCCCGCTGCCCTGCGCCGGGCCAGGTCCGCCCGGATCCGCTCAGTGGCGGCGCGGGTCACCGCGAAGTGGCTCGCCGGCTCCGCGCCCAGTTGCTCGGCGACGAGCCGAGGCTCCAGCCACGGAATGCCGTAGATCGCCAGGACGGCCCCTGAAGCATCATCGCCCGGTTCCAGGGGCAGGATCAGCGGCTGGTCCAGGTCCGCCAGCCTGGTCCGCAGGTGCACGCCGCCACGCTCCAGCAGTCGGGAAGCGAATCCCAGCCGAATGGCGGAGTCGTGGTTGCCGCTGGTCAACACCACGGTGGCGCCAGCCGCGGTCAGCCGGACAAGGGCGTCATCCAGCAGGCCCACGACGTCAACCCCTGGCAGGGCGCGGTCGTAGACATCACCGGCGATCAGGACGACATCAATCCCCTGCGAAGAGACGGCAGTGACGAGCTGATCGACGAATGACCGCTGGGCGTCCAGCATTCCGACGCCGTGGAAAGACCGGCCCAAATGCCAGTCCGATGTGTGCAATAACCGCATATTCCTACGCTAACGGCTGCCACCGACAGTTTAGGCAACCGCCGCAGCAGACTGTCTCTGATGGCTCCGCCGACGGGTCCGCGCCAGTGCTCCTAGCTGCGCTTTCCGTCGAAGAATTCCTGGGCCTCATCGCGGCGTGCCGGCACTTCTGCTGCCGCCGTCCGAGTGGCCCTTGGAGTGACAGCATCCGGAGTAACGGCGTCGGAAGTTGCAGTGTCCTCCAAGCCCTCGGCGTCGTCACCTTCGTCAACGCCGGCACTGTCAGCCGTCGGCACGGCAGGCGCGTCCGCGGTCGCGAAACCACGGAAGACCAGGCCCGCGATGCCGGCGCCGACGAGCGGCGCCACCCAGAACGGCCACAGCTGCTCAAGGGACCAGCTGGAGCTGAACACGGCGGAGGCGGTGGCGCGGGCCGGGTTGAACGGGGCGTTGCCCACGGCCAGGCCGAGCTGCAGCAACACCGCAAAGGCCAGGCCCACGGCAACGGCGGCTGCCGGCTTGTTCAGGTTGTTGCGGGCCGTAGTGCCGAGGAAGACCGCAACCAGGATGGCGGCTCCGAGCACTTCGAGCAGGAGCACGGCGGCCAGGGGCGCCTGAATGATGGAGTGCTCACCAAAGCCGGCGGTCACCGTGTCGAACGCGGTCCTGCTGTCCGGGATGCCCGGCAGGGTCCGGAGAATGCCGAACAGCGCCAGCGCGCCCAGCAATGCCCCCACCAACTGGGCGGCGACGTAGGCTGCCGCGTCACCGGGGCGGATCCGCCCGGCGACGGCGTGACCCACGGTCACGGCCGGGTTGAAGTGACCGCCGGAGACGTACCCAAAGGCGAGCATGGCTGCGGTCACGGCCAGGCCGGCTGCGAGCGCGGAGGGCAGCGGGCTCGACTGGGGAATGGAGAACAGCGGCACGCCCAGGCCAGCCACCACAATGAAGAGGCTGCCGAACGCCTCTGCGGACAGCCTGGACACCAGCCCGGGCCGGACATCGGCACCGTTGCCGGCTGCCGGCCCGGAGGCTGAATCGTGGTGGACGGGAACAGGCGTGGTCATGGCGGGGTAGTCCTTATCGTTGGGCGTCGCTGCGCGGCAAAGTATCGCTGCCAGCGGGAAGTTTCCGTTGCGGCCTCTGCATTGTGCCAAGGAATGCTGGGCATTGGCTGAGTCTGAGCTTAGTTGATGGGCCGCGGGGCACCGGGCGCGCTCCGCTGACGCGTCACGGTAAATTGGCTGTTATGAGCATTGACCCCGGGGCCGGCGCGCCCTCGCTGAAGTCCCGAATCCACGGCTGCCTGCTGGGCGGTGCGCTGGGAGACTCGCTGGGCTACGCGGTGGAGTTTGACTCCATCGAGGCGATCCGCGGCCGCTTCGGCACGGCCGGACTGAAGGACTTCTCAATGTTCGAGGGCGGCAGTCACTTTTCGGATGACACGCAAATGACGCTGTATACGGTGGACGGCCTGGTGGAGGCGCTGGAATGGGCCAATGACGGGGTGGGCGCAGACGTGAATGCCTGCGTGTGGCTGGCGTACCTCCGCTGGCTGGACACCCAGGGCGTCCCGGTGCCGCCGTCCGCCCCGGTCCAGCCGAAACGCTGGATCGACGGCAACGACGTGCTGCGGCACCGCAGGGCCCCGGGGAACACCTGCCTCAGCGGGCTGGCCACCGGCGAAATGGGTACCGTCTACCGGCCGGTCAACCCGGAGTCGAAGGGCTGCGGAACCGTGATGCGCTCAGCGCCCTTTGGCCTGATTCCCCATATAGCGTCCGACGCCGTCTATAAGTTGAGCGCCGATGCCGCCTCCCTGACACATGGCCATCCGTCCGCCCGGCAAAGTGCCGGCGGCTTCAGCCTGCTCATCCACCTCCTGGTGTGCGGCGCCGGCCTGCAGGAAGCGGCGACGGCGGTCCTGGAGGAGGTGCGCGGCCTGAAGGAAGTAGCTGCCGAGCTCCCGGCACGGCTTGAAGCAGCGATCCGCTGTGCGGAAGGTGGGGCTCTCGCGCCGGAGGAAATCGTGCGGGAACTGGGCGAGGGCTGGGTCGCGGAGGAAGCATTCGCCGTCGGGCTTTACGCTGTCCTGGCCACTGCACCCGGGACGGACTCCGCGGCCGCGCCCGCGGACCATTTCCGCGCAGCCATCGCGCTGGCGGTCAACCACAGCGGCGATAGCGACTCCACGGGTTCCATCGCGGGCAACATCCTGGGCGCCTACTACGGCGAGGAGGCCCTGCCGGCGGACTGGCTCGAGGCACTGGAGGCACCTGAAGTCATCCGTGGCATGGCCGATCGGCTGGTGGGTGTTACGACCGCCTGAGCGACACGTTGTTGCACGCCTCGCAAATGTCCTCCGGGATCACGCCGCGGCGCTGCAGGACGCCGAAGATCACGCAGCCCAGGCAGAACCCGGCGAATGCTTCGAGCGAGGCTGCGGCGATCAGGACCGCCAGCGCAATCCACGCAGCCGGGGCAGCGCCGGCAGCAAACAGGATCAGTGCTGTGCTGGACACGACGGTGCCCATGCCCTGCGCAAAACGCTTTGGCGGCCCGGGCACCAGACGGGCGCGGCCCAGCCGCGGCGCGAGGACTTTGACTGACAGCAGGGCCAGCGGCGAAAAACGCGGCCCGAAGAGCACCCGTAGCCAGAACCCGGCAGCAATCAGGACGAGCCCCCAACCGGAACCTGTCACCAGGGTGACACCTGCAAGGAGCACCACGAGGCCCGCGGTGATCCGGGCCGCGTACTCATTGACCGGATTAGGGAAGGCAAACACGGCGGACCAGTTGATACCGCTCCGTTGACCGCTCGTCAGTTTGCTCATCCTGCAAGGCTAGGAGCCGGCGCGGCGGCTGGAAAGATTTGTTGCGCCTTATGAACTAGACCGCCGCAACACCTGCATAGCCGCCCACCATCTGCAGGAACTCACCTTCGGAAATGACTTCGATGGGCTGGCCACGGTCATGAAGCTCCAGGACACGGCGTGCCTTACCGGTTAGCCTTCCGGACCTGAGGTCGGAGGCCACGAACCCGTCGCCCACCACCAGCACCGTAGTGCGGGCGGTCACGCGGCTTTCCGGACGGGCACCGAGCTCGGCCGAGCGCACTTTGGCCTCTGGCCGCGCCATGGCCAGTTGGCCCGTGAAGACCACCGTCTGGCCGTACAGCGGGTGGGAGGGCTCGGCGTCGATATTGGGGAGCGGGTTGGCACCCTCTTCGGGCCAGCCTGACATAAAAGGGCGCACGGGCGCTCCGCTGCGGCCGCCCGCAGCAGCGGACAGTGCGGCGAGGCTGGCTTTGGAAAGGTCATCGCGTGCGGGGTCGAACGCGTCCTGACGGGGCAGCTCCAGGCCGAGCGAGAGGTAAAGCTCGGCGATGCTGTTGGCGTTGTTCCGGGCAGCGATGTCGATCAGAATGCCGGCGCACGCACGGGCATCCTCCGCGGCGTCGTGGTGGTTGACCAGCGGAACACCGGCTTCCTCCGCGGCGAACGGCAGTGAATTGGAAACCAGGGAGTAGCAGCGTCTGGACAGCATCACTGTGCAGACATACTCGTAGGCCGGGCCCGCCAAGCCTGAGACTTCCAGGCCGGAACGGATCACACCGAGGTCAAACGCGGCGTTGTGGGCCGCCAGTATGTCACCGCCAATAAAGGCACCAATTTCCGGAAACAGCTCACCGAAGCGGGGAAGGCCGGCAACGTCCTCGGAGCGGATGCCGTGGATCCGGACATTGTGGTACTCAAAGTGGTCGTGGTTGGCCGGTGGCCGCATCAGCCACGACGCTTCATCCACAACACGCCCGCCCCGGACCTTCGTCAGTCCCACTGCACACGGCGAACCCCGGAAGCCGTTAGCCGTTTCGAAGTCGATCGCCGTAAAGTCCAGTCCCACGGCCCATACTTTACCGCCGGACCAAGCCGTTCCCTTGTCACCAGGGCGGCCCTGTCGTGGATATCACCTGACCGACGCCAGTGCTCCAGAACTGGTCAAGTACCCTAAGTAAGTGAACTTTCATGCGATCAGCGACTTTGCCGTGCCCATGCTGGGCGGTGCGGGACCCATCCAGCCTCAGCTGGCTTCGTTCCTGCCCGACTGGCTGAACCCCGACGTCTTCCTTCGGGACTCCCCGCTCGGACCGTGGGTAGTGCTGGTGGTCTGCGCCATCGTGTTCGCCGAAACCGGCCTGCTGGTGGGCTTTTTCCTGCCCGGCGACTCGATGCTGTTCACCGCCGGCCTGCTGGTATCCACCGGCGCCATCAAGTTCAACCTGTGGGGCATGTGCGGGCTGATCATTGTGGCCGCCATCCTGGGCAACCAGGCCGGATACCTCATTGGGTCCAAGGCCGGCCCGGCCATCTTCAACAAGCCGGACTCCAGGCTCTTCAAGCGCGAGAACGTGGAGAGCGCCCACGCGTTCTTCGAAAAGCACGGCGGAAAGGCCCTGATCCTGGCCCGCTTCGTCCCCATCATCAGGACCTTCGTGCCTGTCATTGTGGGCGTAGCCCAGATGGACAAGCGTAAATTCTTCCTCTACAACGTCATCGGAGCGGTGCTGTGGGGCGGCGGCGTTACCCTCCTGGGTGCCTGGCTTGGCCAGTTCAGCTGGGTGGGCAACAACATCGACATCATCTTCATCGCGATCGTGCTCGTCTCCGTGGTCCCGATCGGTATCGAAGTCCTCCGGGGAATGTCGGCGAAGCGCCAGGCAGCCCACTTCGGCACGGATCCCGTGGACGAATTCATCGAGGAGCATGAGCCCCACGAGGAACGCAAGACCAACCTGGACTGAGGACACCAGGCACAAACTCCGGGAGATGATTAAGGGAGCCACACAGGCGTGTGGCTCCCTTAATCGTCTGAGGTACGGCGAAACCTATTGGCGGCCCAGTGCCTCGACGATCGCCGGCAGGAGTGCCCGGAAAGCCTTGCCCCGGTGGCTGATGGCGTTCTTCTCTTCCGGAAGGAGCTGGGCGCAGCTGCGGTCCTCGCCAACAGGCTGCAGGACGGGGTCGTAACCGAAGCCGCCGTTGCCCCGCGGCTCGCGCAGCAGGATGCCTTCAAGCTGGCCGTACTCCACGACCTCCTGGCCAGTGCCGCCCAAGGAAGGAACGGCGAGCGCCGCGGCGCAAACGAATGCCGCACCGCGGTGCGCGTCCGGCACGTCCGAGAGCTGGTCCAGCAGGAGCCTGAGGTTGGCGGCGTCGTCGCCGTGCCGCCCGGCCCACCGGGCGGAAAAGATCCCCGGTGCCCCGCCCAGGACGTCCACGGCCAGGCCGGAATCGTCGGCGATGGCCACCAGCCCGGTGGCCTCCGCCACGGTCCTGGCCTTCAGGAGCGAATTTTCGGCGAACGTCACGCCGGTTTCGACGACGTCCGGGGCACCTGCCGCCGCCGCGTCCACCACTTGGGTGTCGACGTCGAGCCCGGGAACCTGCCCGCGCAGGAGTTCGCGGAGTTCCCGGAGCTTGCCCTTGTTGTGGGTGGCGAGCACAAGCCGGGGCGCCGCCCCGTGCTGTTCCACACCGTCTGGAGAAGAGGCGCCGGGGGCAGCCAAGCTCACAGGGAGTCCGCGAGGGTTTCGCGCTGAATCGCCGCCAGCTGGGTGGTGCCGAGGAGGGCCAGGTCCAGCAGCTGGTTCAACTCGTCACGGTCGAAGGGTGCGCCCTCGGCCGTGCCCTGGACTTCGACGAACTTCCCGGATCCGGTGACCACTACGTTCATGTCGGTTTCGGCGCGGACGTCCTCCACGTAGGGCAGGTCCAGCATGGGCACGCCGTCGATAATGCCTACGGAAACGGCTGCGATGGTGTCCACGAGGGGCTGGGCGTTCCGGGCGATCAGCTTGTTCTCGCGTGCAAAGCGGATGGCGTCGGCCAGGGCCACGTAGGCCCCGGTGATGGCGGCTGTTCGGGTTCCGCCATCGGCCTGGAGCACGTCACAGTCCAGCACGATGGTGTTCTCGCCCAGGGCCTTGGTGTCGATGATGGAGCGCAGCGAACGGCCGATCAGCCGTGAGATCTCGTGGGTCCGGCCGCCGATTTTGCCCTTGACCGATTCCCGGTCCGAGCGGGTGTTGGTTGCCCTCGGAAGCATGGCGTACTCGGCCGTCACCCAGCCGCGGCCTTCCCCCTTGAGCCAACGCGGCACACCGGCGGTCAGCGAAGCCGTGCACAGCACCCGGGTGTTGCCGAACTCGATGAGGGCCGAACCCTCTGCCTGCTTGGACCATCCGCGGGTGATGCTGATGGGGCGGAGCTGGTCGGGGGCGCGGCCATCGGCACGCACTACGGGCACTGCAGTTGCTTCAGAAGTCATGCCTTTAGCTTATCGACTCGCCGGATAGCGATCCGCCGCGCAGCGAACTGGAGCGCCAAGGGAGTCAGATTGTGTAATGCACGCCGGCCACGGCCACTGCCACGTGCTGCCCAAACACTTCTTTTGCTTCAGCCATAACCTTGCTCGGCGAGGTCCACACCGGGATGTGTGTGAGCAGGAGCCTGCGTGCCCCCGCAGCGGCTGCCGCCTCGCCCGCACGCTTGCCGGTCAGGTGCACATCCTTGATGGCGTCGTCGCGGCCTTCCTCAAAAGCGGCCTCACAGAGGAACAGGTCCGCGTCCTTCGCGGCCTCCTCCAGGCCGGTACAGGCGTCGGTGTCCCCCGAATACGTCAGGACGCGGCTGACAGGGTTGCCTTCCTTGTCCGGTTCCGTGACGTCCACACGGAGGGCGTAGGCCTCCTCCACCGGATGGTTGACCCCGAACGGCGTCACGGTGAACGGGCCCACCGTGACGGGCTTGCGTTCAGTCCAGTTGGTGAAGTCGAATTCCTCGTGCATCCCCGGATCCAGGTCCAGTCCGTATGCCGTGGCCATCCTGTCCGCCGTGGCGGCGGGACCCCACACCGGGATCCGCCCGCGCCCCCAACCGCCTGGCTTCCAGCGGACAGCCACATGCAGGCCGCAGAGGTCCATGCAATGGTCCGGGTGCAGGTGGCTGAGGAAGATGGCGTCGATGTCCTCGAGATCGGTGTAGCGCTGGATGGCACCAAGGGCTCCGCTGCCCAGATCCAGCACGATCTTCCACGTCCGCTCACCGTCATGGGCGGTCAGGAGATAGCACGACGCCGGCGAGCCGGGGCCGGGGAACGAACCTGTGCAGCCCACGATGGTCAGCTTCACTGGGCCGGACCTCCGGCACGGTGGGCGCCCACAAAGTTGGAAATCCGCTGGCCTGTGCCGCCGGAGCGGGCAGTGGCACGCTGGGCGGCCTCGATCATTTCCGGTGTGATGCGGGCCAGGCTTCCCGTGGGGTACTGGGCGGCCACATGGTCCACGTGCTGGACGGAGAGGACTTCCGGGCCCAGGAATCTGCGGGCCAGCGTCTCGAACTGGGCGGCGTCTCCGGTGGCAATGAAGTGATGCTCGGGCGGCGCCGCAGTGGTGCGCTGAAGGTCGTGGGTCACCAGCGCCCGGTACACGTCCTTGGCTGTTTCCTCGGCGCTGGACACCAGGGTCACGCCGTCTCCCATCACAAAGGAGATGACACCGGTCAGCAGCGGGTAGTGCGTGCAGCCCAGGACCACGGTGTCCACGCCTGCGGCCTTCAGCGGGGCCAGGTACTCCTCCGCGAGGGCGAGCAGTTCCGGACCGGTGGTGATGCCGGCTTCGACGTAACTGACGAACCGGGGACAGGCCACTGAGGTGATGGCGAGGTCCGGGGCGGCCGCGAAAGTGTCCTCGTAGGCGCGGGACCCCACGGTGGCTGAGGTTCCGATGACGCCGATCCGGCCGCTGCGGGTCGCCGCTACGGCGCGGCGGACCGCCGGCTGGATCACTTCGATGACGGGGATGCCGTACTTCGCGGTGTAGCGTTCGCGGGCGTCCCGCAAAACAGCGGCCGACGCCGAGTTGCAGGCGATGGTGAGCAGCTTGACACCGGAGTCCACCAGTTCGTCCATCACACCCAGGGCGTTCGCCCGAACTTCGGCGATGGGCAGCGGCCCGTACGGCCCGTTGGCAGTGTCGCCCACATAGAGGATGGACTCATTGGGAAGCTGGTCGATGATGGACCGCGCCACGGTCAAACCGCCGACGCCCGAATCAAAGACGCCGATGGGGCGGGATCCCACCAGGCCGGCGCTGTTGCTGGCTGCGGACTCCCGTGCTGCTGCGGCGGCCGGGTCCATGCTCGAGGCTGTTGTCATGATTATTCGAGGATAGGTCTTCCCTGCGGCCGCAGCCATCACATTGTGGCGCCCCACTCATGTCGAATATGTCACAGTGGGGCCGCGGCGGATGGATCGGCGGACGGCAGGCCAGCAGGTCAGGCGCGTGAATCCAGGGACTGAAGCATGGCCTGCACCAGGGACTCCTGCAGCCAGGTGGTGAAGTTGTACACCAGCGCGAGGTAGCTTTCCACGTCCTCCGCCTGGGACCAGTCCTGCATCAGGTGGACGTGCTCGGCGTCTTCTTCGTCCCGGATGTCCAGGCGCTCTGCCAGAACCAGTCGGACATCGTTCAGCGCCATGGACCAGTGCCTCGCCCCGTCCGCGGTCAGGACGATGTCGTCCTTGTCCAAATCAAGTGCCGCAGCCCGCAGCGCGCCGATCTTGGTTTCGCGCAGCGAGCGCTCGGTGAGCTGCCGGAATTCCAGGGACGCGCCGTCGTCGTCCTTCATCACGTTGGGCAGCAGCCGCTTAACCGCGCGGTCGGTCGGTTCCTGAACATCCATGTCCAGCCCGATCAAGGCCGCGAGCGGATCCTGGCTGGTGTCGTCGGCCGGCTGGAGCATGGAGATGACATCGCCGATCAGGCTGCGCAGCAGTTCACGTTCGGCCGGCTCCAGGAACCCGGTGATGCCTTTGAGTCCGTACTTGAATGCCTTAGCCACGTTTCCCCTTGCCCTGCCCGGACCCGCCGGATTTCCCCGAGTTCCTGGATTTTCCATCGTGTCCGCCAGTGGCCTTTTCCACGGTGGCCCACAGCCCGAAGCCGTGCATGGCCACGGCATGGCGCTCCACCTGTTCCTTGCTGCCGTGGGCAACGATGGACCGGCCCTTCTTGTGGACCTCCATCATGAGCTTGTTGGCCTTGCTCTCGGAGTAGCCGAAGTAACTCTGGAAGACGTAGCTGACATAGCTCATCAGGTTGACGGGATCATTCCAGATCACCAGGTTCCAGGGGATGTCCGGCGCGGTCAGGGAGTCTGTGGACGACTCTGTACCGGTCCGGGTGCCCTCCCGTGTAGCGGGGCCGGGCGCAACGCTTAAGCTCATCTGTCCATTCTATGGGGAGGAGGGGCCCACCCCGCGAAGCGAAGCGAGACGTGGGAGCCGGTGGGTGGGCCCACGCTGGCGAGGGCCCCGCGGCGAAGCGAAGCGAGACGTGGGAGCCGGTGGGTGGGCCCACGCCGGCGAGGGCCCCGCGGCGAAGCGAAGCGAGACGTGGGAGCCGGTGGGGACTAGAGTGAATTTTGTGAGTACCTCTGCCGGCTGGGACCATCCCCGCACGTCCCTGTACACAGACCACTACGAGCTGACCATGCTGCAGGCATCGCTCCATTCGGGCGCCGCGCACCGCCGGTCGGTTTTCGAGGCCTTCGCGCGGCGGCTGCCGGACGGCCGGCGGTACGGGATTGTGGGGGGCACGGGCAGGCTTCTGGAGGGCATCGCCGACTTCCGTTTCGGCGAGGCTGAACTCGATTTCCTGGACCGCACGGGCGTGGTCAACCAGGACACCCTGGACTACCTGGCGAATTACCGGTTCAGCGGTGATATCTGGGGCTATCCGGAGGGCGAGGCGTACTTCCCTAACTCCCCCATCCTCATTGTGGAGTCCACGTTCGCCGAGGCCTGCATGCTCGAGACCTATGTGCTGTCCGTGCTGAACCATGACTCCGCCATTGCTTCAGCCGCATCGCGGATGATCACCGCGGCCGGCAACCGGCCCTGCATCGAGATGGGCTCCCGGCGCACGCATGAGGAGTCGGCAGCGGCCGCCGCCCGGGCCGCCGTGATCGCCGGGTTCCACAGCACGTCCAACCTCGAGGCAGGCATGCGCTACGGCATTAAGACCGTGGGTACCGCCGCCCATTCCTTTACGTTGCTCCATGACACCGAGCGGGACGCCTTTGAAGCGCAGCTCGCGTCACTCGGGGTGGGCACGTCCCTCCTGGTTGATACGTACGACGTCGAAGCGGCCGTGCGTGCCGCCGTCGAGCTTGCCGGCCCCAAACTGGGCGGCGTCCGGCTGGACTCCGGCGACCTGGTGGCGCAGGCCTCCTGGGTCCGCCAACTGCTCGACCAGCTGGGCAACGAACACACCCGGATCATGGTCACCTCTGACCTGGACGAATTCGCCATCGCTGCACTGCAGTCCGCGCCCGTGGATTCGTACGGGGTGGGCACATCGCTGGTGACAGGTTCCGGTGCGCCCACCGCCAGCATGGTCTACAAGCTGGTGAGCCGCACGGATGACGACGGCAACTTCGTCCCGGTGGCCAAGGCGGCCAAGAACAAGACCAGCATGGGCGGCCGGAAGTATGCACTCCGCAAGCTCAATGAGCGCGGCATCGCTACCCAGGAAATTGTGGGCATCGGCCACCGGCCCGACGATGACGGGAACGACCGGCCGCTGCTCCAGCAGTTCGTGAAGAACGGTGAACTGCTGCCCGGCTGGACGGGGCCCGAAGGTGTGGTCCGGGCTCGGCAACGGCACGCCGACACCATGGCCGAACTGCCACCGGTGGTCAACCGCCTGCAGCGCGGGGAGCCTGCCATCCCTACTCTTTATGAGGAGAACTGATGTCCCGCGCCCTGATCATCGTTGACGTGCAGAACGACTTCTGCGAGGGCGGCTCCCTCCCTGTGGCCGGCGGCGCTGACGTGGCCGGGGCAATCAGCGAATATGTGGATGCCCACCACACTGAGTTCGACCACATCGTGGCCACCCAGGACTGGCACATCGATCCCGGCGCGCACTTCTCCGAGACGCCCGACTTCAAGGACAGCTGGCCGCCGCACTGCGTTGCCGGCACCCGTGGCGCGGAGCTCCACCCTGATCTGGACACCGAGTACATCCAGGCCTATTTCCAGAAGGGCCAGTTTACGGCGGCCTATTCCGGCTTCGAGGGCCTGCTGGCTCCCGAGGACGCTGTGCCTACCGGTGACCGCCAGCCGGGCTCCCTGCCCGCCGATGCAGACACTTTCGCGCCCGCAGAGGATGCGATCGGCCTGGATGACTGGCTGCAGAGCCATGATGTGGAGGACGTGGTGGTGGTGGGGATTGCCACTGACTACTGCGTCATGGCAACGGCCCTGGACGCGGTCCAGGCCGGCTACTCGGTGACGGTATTGCGGTCGCTGACCGCGGGGATCGCCGAGGACCTTGACGACGCCGTCGCCGAGATGGAGCTCGGCGGGGTGGACGTCGCCTGAGTCCGGCTTAACTAAAAGGGTGGCCCGGCGCTGTTGCGCCGGGCCAACCGCATTTAAGTCCACTGCTACTCCAGAAAGCTGCTACTTCCGGCCGATGAACCAGTCCTGGAGCTTCCGCAACCTCGACTGCAGCTGCTCCTCGTTGGCCTGGGCCACAGGCGGGCCGCCGCAGACGGTCCGCAGCTTGGTGTGCACCACACCGTGCGGGGTCCCGGTCCGGGCCGACCAAGCAGCCACGTTTTTCGCCAGTTCGTTGCGCAGGTCCATCAGCATCCGGTGGTCCGGGATGGCCGGAGCAGCGGGCGCCGCTTCAGCCGCCGGTGCGCGCCGGTTTTTCCGGTTGAGCTGATCGTGCTGGCGCTGGCGCAGCAATGTACCCACCTGTTCGGCGTCCAGGAGCCCCGGGATCCCCAGGAAATCAAGCTCATCTTCGGAACCCACCTCGCCCCCGGTGCCGAACTCGCCGCCGTCGAACAGCACCCGGTCAAAGGAAGCCTGCGAATCGAGGGCCTCGAACTTGCCCTTGGTGAGGCTGTCCGATGCTTTGTCCTCCCGGTTGGCCTCGGCCATCAGGGAATCCTCGGGATTGAAGAGGCCGTCGCTGTCTTCTTTTTCGGGGCGGTCCAGCGCGTGGTCGCGTTCCATTTCCATGGAGTTCGCCAGCGCCATCAGCTGCGGCACCGACGGCAGGAAGACCGACGCCGTCTCGCCACGCTTCCGGGCGCGCACAAAGCGTCCCACTGCCTGGGCGAAGAACAGCGGCGTGGAGGTGGACGTCGCGTAGACGCCCACGGAGAGCCGGGGTACGTCCACGCCTTCGGACACCATGCGGACGGCAACCATCCACCGCTTCTCGCTGGCGGTGAATTCCTCGATCTTCTCCGAGGCCTTGGCGTCGTCGGAAAGGATCACTGTGGGTGACTCGCCGGTGATCCGCTTCAGCTGCCCGGCGTAGGCCCTGGCGTCCTCGTGGTCCGTGGCGATGACCAGCCCGCCGGCATCCGGAACCGAACGCCTCACCTCACTCAGGCGCTTGTCTGCTCCGGCCAGGACCGCGGGGATCCATTCACCTGTCGGATTCAAAGCCGTCCGCCAGGCATGGGCGGTGATGTCCTTGGTCACCGCCGCTTCGCCGAGGGAGGCGGCCATTTCTTCACCGGCGCTGGTGCGCCACCGCATCTGGCCCGAGTAGGCCATGAACATGACCGGGCGCACCACATGGTCACGCAGGGCGTTTCCGTAGCCGTAGGTGTAATCCGCCTTGGAGCGGCGGATGCCGTCGCGGTCCTCCGCGTACTCCACAAAGGGGATGGGCGAGGTGTCGGAGCGGAACGGGGTACCCGTCAGGGACAGCCGCCGCGCCGCCGGGTCAAAGGCTTCACGCAGGCCGTCGCCCCAGGAGAGTGCCTCGCCGCCGTGGTGGATCTCATCGAGGATCACCAGTGTGCGGGCCGCCTCGGTCTTGGCGCGGTGCAGCATCGGCTTGCTGGCCACCTGGGCGTAGGTCACTGCCACGCCAATGAAGCCGCGGCCGTGCTGGCCGTCGGAATTCTTGAAGTTCGGGTCGATGGCGATGCCCACTTTGGCGGCAGCATCGGCCCACTGGCGCTTCAGGTGGTCCGTGGGTGCCACAATGGTGACCCGGTTGACGGTCCCGGATTCAATCAGCATGGACGCCACGCGCAGTGCGAAGGTGGTCTTACCGGCGCCGGGCGTTGCTACGGCCAGGAAGTCCCGGGGTGAGGCTGCGAAATAGAGGTCAAGGGCCTGCTGCTGCCAGGCACGGAGTTTCGGGGCGGTTCCCCAGGCTGCACGTTCCGGATAGGCCGGAGGCAGGGCGGGGCCGCCAAAGAGCGTCTCCGTCACTACTTGTTGTTGCCTGAGTCCCCTCCGGGACCCTTGCCGCCGTCGTTGCCCGGGCGGAGGCCATCATAAACCTCTTTGCACATGGGGCAGACCGGGAACTTCTGCGGATCCCGGCCCGGCGTCCACACCTTGCCGCAGAGCGCAATGACGGGCTCGCCCGTCAACGCGGACTCCATGATCTTTTCCTTGCGGACGTAGTGCGAGAAGCGTTCCCGGTCACCGGGCTCCACTTCCTGGCGCAGTTCTTCGCGCTCAATGGTGGCCGTGGACGTTCCAGCCCCGGAAAGCTCGCGCATCGGGTCGTTTTCGAGAGGGTCCGTCATGCTAGTCATGGCATCCATCTTAGCGTCCCGGGACGGTGGACGTTCGACGCCGGAGGTGCCGTTTTGCCCGCACCGCACCAGCCGCCGTCGGCCGTTACCGCTTAATCCGCGGGTGGGCGCCCACGGGAGTGTGGCAAGTGTTACAACCCCTGCCAGGAGGGCTTGTGATCGTAAGTGTGCCGGTAGAAGTCGGCGAGTTTCAGCGACGACGCCGCGGCCTCATCCACGAGGATGGTGGCGTGCGGGTGGAACTGCAGAACCGAGGCCGGGCAAATCGCGGAGACCGGCCCTTCCACGAAGTCGCGGACCGCCCGCGACTTCTGCGCCCCGGTCGCCACAAGCACAACATGGCGTGCCTCAAGGATGGTGCCGAGCCCTTGGGTCACCACGTGGTGGGGAACGTCGGCAAGGCCGGCGAAGAACCTGGCGTTGTCGCGGCGGGTCTGCTCGATCAGGGTCTTGATGCGAGTCCGGGAAGCGAGCGAGGAACCTGGCTCGTTGAAGCCGATGTGGCCGTCGGTCCCCACACCCAGGATCTGCAGGTCCACGCCTCCCGCCGCCTTCATCCTGTCCTCGTAAGCCTGGCATTCCGCCGGGAGATCGGCCGCGGAGCCGTCCGGGGTGTGCACGTTCTCCGGGCGGATGTTCACCCGGCTGGTGAACTCGCGCATGATGACCTCCCGGTACGACTCATGATGCCCGGGCGCCAGGCCCACATATTCATCCAGGGCAAAGGCGTGCGCGGCGCTGAAGTCCAGCCCGCGCTCGTGCCGGGCAGCCAGTGCGTCGTAGACCGGAAGCGGTGAGGACCCGGTAGCCAGCCCTAGGACGGCGTAGGGCTTGCGTCGGAGCAGGGCCTCGACGGCGTCTGCCGCCAACTTCCCGATCTGTTTGCTGCCTGGGAGGATGACAACTTCCACTGGTGGCCGCCTTTCTGGGGTTCTGTTGTCTCGTGTCCAGCCGGATCAGCGGTTCACGGTCAGCTGGGCCAGGAGTTCGGGGCCGCGGGCATCGAGCCACTTTCCACCCAGCCGGATGCCTGCCGCAAACAGCGCCAGTCCCAGCACCGGGCCGACGGCCAGGTTTGCCCACCCGAAGACGGCGTTGCCGGTGACCGTCTGGGCGATCAAGAGCCCCACCTCGGGCAGGACCAGCAGGGCAAGGATACCCATCCCGGCAAACTGCACCGCCATGGTCTGGCCCACGTTGCCCGGGGGTTTCTTGAACGGGCTGTCGCCGGGCAGGGGAACGACCACGGTGTAGCGGGCCGACACCACCGATGACAGGCCCAACCCCGTGAACAGGATGCCCAGGCTCAGGCCTACCTGGCCGGGCAGCGCTTCCCAATCGCCGGTAAAGAAGTACTGGCCCACCGCGAGGATCAGCACCACTGGCAGCCCAAAGGCCAGGCATGCCAGCGCCCGGCCCAGCCGGTCGTCAACGCCCCGGACGCCCGTGGCCAGATGCAGGGCAAACGCTGTGTTGTCATAGGAGACGTCGGCGGAGATGGACCAAGCCAGCAGGAAAGCGGCCATCGGTGCCGCGATAGCCAGCACTCCGAAATCACCGGACTGGCTGCCTTGGAAGGCGAGCAGGATGGGCAGCAGTGGGACCACCACGAGGGAGCCGGAATAGCGGGGATCGCGCAGCCAGTAGGTCAGCGCCCGCGCCGTGATGGCTCCGGCGGGGGTGGCCGGCAGGAGGCCGAACAAACCCAGCTTTCCGCCCTTGCGGCTCCCGCTGCCGGCGTAGGGCGGGTTGACCAGGGCCCGTTCAAGGAGCAGTTTCCAGCACCAGGCCAGGACTGCGAGGGTTGCGACGGCGATCAGGAGTTTCAGTGCTGCCGCTCCTGGGCGCCCCGCGGCCACGTCGCCGCCGAGGGACCAGGTGGCACCCAGAGGGGTCCAGGACAGGGTGGCGGCCAGGTCCGGCAGGAAGCCGGTGGAGGCGGAGATGCCTCTCCCTACGCCGGCCAGGATCGGTCCCATCAGGACCAGCGGGATCATGAACGCAATGGCGCTGACGTCCTTGAAGCGGCGCGACGACGCCAGGCTGGCGGTGGCGGTGGTGACCACCTTGGACAGGACAATGCATGTCAGAACGCCGACGGCGGCGCCCGCCAGCGCGGCGACCGCAGGGAGGGGGCCACGGGCCCAGGTCCATACGGTGGCTAGCGCCGTGAGCGCGGTGGCTGCCCCGGGGATGCCGATCAGTCCGCCGAGCGCAAGCCCCGTGAGGAGCTGGCGCATGGGGATGGCGGCAGTGGTGAAGCGGGCAGGGTCCAGGGTCAGGTCCGCGGCGGACGCGACCACCGGGATGAGGCCCCAGCCCAGGAGGGCCGCCGCGCCGCCCAGCACCACCACAGTGTGTGCCAGTTCCGGCTCGGCACCGCGCAGCAGGATCAGGGCCACCACCAACGTACCCACCAGCCCCAGGGCGTAGAGTCCGCCCAGGGCCATGCCCACCAGCTGCCACGGGCTCCGGCGGAGGCCATTGCGAAGCAGGATCAGCTTCAGCCTCAGAAGGTGCGCAACCATTCCAGGCCTTCCGTGTGGCTGCGTCCGCCCACGAGCTGGACGAACCTTTCCTCCAGGGAAGCGCCTGCGCGGACTTCGTCCACGGTCCCGGCAGCCAGCAGCCTGCCGGCAGCCACCACAGCAACGTGGTCGCACATGCGCTGGACAAGGTCCATCACGTGGCTGGAGACGATCACCGTGCCACCCGAGGAGACGTAGCTGTCCAGGATGGAGCGGATGTTGGCCGCCGAGACGGGGTCAACGGCTTCGAAAGGCTCATCCAGCACCAGCAGCCGCGGGGCGTGGATCAGCGCCGAAGCCAGGGCAATTTTCTTGGTCATGCCGGCCGAGTAGTCCACCACCAGCTTCCCGGCGTCCGGCGCCAGGTCAAGGGCTGACAACAACTCCCCCACTCGGGAGGCCACCACGTCCCTGTCCATGCCACGCAACAACCCGGCATAGGTGACCAGTTGCTCGCCCGTGAGCCGGTCAAAAAGCCGTACCCCGTCGGGGAGGATGCCCATGAGCTTCTTGGCTTCCAGCGGCCTGGCCCAGACATCAACGCCATGGACTACGGCCGTGCCGAAGTCGGGCCGCAGCAGTCCCGTGGCCATCGACAGCGTGGTGGTCTTACCGGCGCCGTTGGGTCCCACAATGCCGAAGAATGAGCCGGCCGGGACGTCGAGGCTGATCCCGTCCACGGCAATCTTTTCACCGAACCGCTTGGCAAGCCCGCGGATGGACAGAGCTGGGACCGGGCCGGCGGGTGGCACCGGGGCGGGTAGCGGAGCAGTCATACCGCCAGCCTAGTCCCGCAGCTTCCCTGACGGGGTCCTCCTGAAGGAGTAGTAAAGGAGGCGTAGGACTGCTTGGTCGGCGAACCGGGCCGAATGTTGCACGCGCAGCATCCGATGGGCAGATGGTGGACGTGGCGGCCCTGGCAGCCAGTAGTTCCAGGATGCTGGCTTCCAACTGCGTGTCCATCGTGTCCCCGGGCATGCCGTCAGGGGACTTCGCCGCTTTGCGCTGTGGATGGGCCATTACGCAGGCGGCAGTCAGAACGAATGCCGGGGCACGGCACGCTCATACTGCGGGGCCCACTTGATGTCGTGGCCCAGCTCGAAGGCCGCCCGAAGCCACCAGTGCGGGTCGCGGAGGGCTGCCCTGGCGATAAACACCCCGTCCGCCTGGGCGGTGGCCACAGCATGTTCGGCTTGCCCGGCGGAGGTCAGGAGCCCCACGGCGCCGGTGGGAACCCCGGTTTCCCGGCGGATGCGGGCCGAGAACCCGGTCTGGTAGCCGGGACCCGGCTTAATCTGCTGGTGGGCAACTGCTCCGCCGCTGGAGACGTCAATGAGGTCCACACCGTGTTCCTCCGCCTGCTTGGCCAGGCGCACCGACGCCCCGATGTCGATCCCGTTTTCTGCCCAGTCGGTGGCGGAAATCCGCAACAGCAGCGGCATGCCGTCCGGGATGACCGCGCGGACGGCATCAACGACGGCGAGCGTCAGGCGGTTGCGTCCGGTTTCGTCCCCGCCCCAGGAGTCGGTCCGGGTATTGATCAGGGGGCTCTGGAACTGGTGCAGCAGGTAGCCGTGCGCGCCGTGGATCTCCAGGGTGTCGAACCCGGCGCCGACTGCCCGCACGGCAGCCGCTGCAAAGTCGTTGATAACCTCCTGGATCTGGTCCTCGGTCATCGCGGCGGGCTCGGCATATCCGTCAAACGCCGACGCCGACGGCCCCACAGTGGTCCAGCCGCCGTCGGATTCCGGCACGCTCCCCCGCTGCCCGGAGAACGGCCAGTAGGTGGACGCTTTGCGGCCCGCGTGCGCCAGTTGGACCCCCATTTTCGTGTCCGCAACACCGTGGCGGTGCACAAAGGAGTTGATCCGTGCCCAGGCCTCGGCCTGCTCGTCGTTGTAGAGCCCGGCGTCCCGGGGACTGATTCGGCCTGCCGGGTTCACGGCTGCAGCCTCGGTGAGGATCAACGCAGCGCCGCCTACGGCGAAGGCGCCCAGATGCATCAGGTGCCAGTCGTTCGGGACCCCCGGGGCGGCGTCGGGATCGCAGCTGTACTGGCACATGGGAGAGACCCAGCCACGGTGGGTCAACTCCAGCGACCGGAGCTTGAGCGGCTGGAAGAGCGCGGACACCTAGAACAGCACCCTGGCCAGGCCCTGCCGTGCCTTGGCCACCCGATCGTCATGCGTGCCCACCACGTCGAAGAGTTCCAGGAGGCGGACGCGGGCGGTCTCCCGCTCGGGACCGAAGTTCCGCCCGATGAAGCTGACCACACGGTTTAGGGCGTCCTCCACATGACCGCCGGCCACGTCCAGGTCCGCCACGCTGAGCTGGGCATCAAGGTTGTCGGGTTCCTCCGCCGCCCGGGTGCGCAGGGCCTCGGTATCCTGAGCGGAAAGCGGCTGCAGGCGTGCCATCAGCTCCACCTGCGCCAGGCCCGCCTTGGCTTCGGCATCCGCGGGCATTTCCAGCAGGGCCTGGCGGTAGGCCACTGCGGCTGCCGCGTAGTCGCCCGCTTCGATGGCGTCGAAGGCGGCTTGGTGCAATGGCGGAAGCGGCGCCGGTTCGGCAACTGCGGGTCCGCCGGCCCCGAGGCTTCCCGTCACGCCGTTCGCGGCGGCCACTTTGAGCAGTTCATCCAGCAGTGGCCGGATCTGGGCTTCGTCGGCACCCCCCTGGAAGAGCGGCACTGGCTGGCCCTTGATCACTGCCACGGCGGTGGGGACGGCCTGGACCTGGAAGGCCTGCGCCAGTTGCGGGAACGCATCGATGTCCGCGGTGCCGAGCACCAGCCGGCCCCCGTAGCTGTTGATAACCCGCTCAAGCGAGTCAACCATCGATGCTGATTCCGGCGAATAGGCGGCCCAGAGTGCGAAAACCACCGGCACCTGGGCAGAAAGCTCCACGAGCTCCTGGAAGTTTCCTTCGGTGACGTTGACCCGCAGCGGCGCGGCCCCCGTATCAGCAGTTCCGTTGGTGGCGGTTGCGTTGGCGGCAGGGGCAGCGCCGGCGCCCCCCGGGACTGCCGGATTGCCGGCAGCAGCGCCCGGCGCCGGGCGTTGCTTAAGGGATGAAAGGTCGACGGCGCCACGCAGGTTAAGCAGGCTGGCAGCGGCTGGAGGGACTGGGCGGGAAGCTGGCGAACTCATGCTTTCCACTCTAGCCACTCCGGCCGCTGCCAGGAGTAATGAAGACTGCTTACGGGGCTACTTAAAGCTTGCCCCCACCAGGCCGCGGGTGGCGGCAACCAGCCGAATGGGATCGGTTGATCCGGCCGCCGGCACGTAGACGGCCATCGATTCAGCAAAGTTCAGCACCATGCCGGTGGTGGTTTCCTTGCCGCCCGCGAGCGCTGCGGCGTCGTCACCGATGGTGAGTTTGTCGCCGGATGCCTTGGGCGTGCCATCAAATCCGAAGTTGATCCGGCCCATCACCAGTGCTCCACCGTCGGCAGTGCGGAACACAACAGTGCTTTCCGGCACCACTTTATGGGTGAAAGAGAAGTTTCCGTTGGCGCCCGAGGCGACAACCTCTGCCTGATAGGAAAGGGTATCGGCGATGTACGGGGAGGATGCGCCCTCCACGAGCTTGTCCTTGAAGCTGGACTCGGGGTTGGTCAGGCGGTCGGCCAGCCCGGCGAGGGCTTCTTCGCCGCTGTACAGCAGGCCCTCTTTGTCTTTGGCGGCCAGGGTGTCCGTGCCGTTCCGGTCAATGGCAGGGAAGGTGGTTCCCGGCTGCAGCGGGGTGGTCTCCGTCAGCTTGTAGTTCTCCCTGGCCGAGGGCTGCACCAGCGTCAGCAACTGCGGGACCACGTTGCCGTCACCCTGCGTAACAGCCAGGACGGAGCGGGGCCAGCTGCGGTCACTGGTAACCACCGTGGTGAGGAGCTTGGTGGAGCGCACAGGCATCCGGGCCTCGTATGTGCCCACCTGGGAACGGATCTTGTAGTTCTGGGTGCGGACCTCAAGTTCGGTCCCGCCCACGCGCTCTGCGAGCTTGGCCGCATCCTTTGCCCCGTCGCCGGCGTCCGTGGCGCTGGAGACCTGCTCGAGGATGCGCCGGAACTGGGCGTCCAGGAGGACGGGCGATGCCGGCTGGGCGGGAGCGGCGGCCGGTTCCGTGGTGGGGGCCGGGGCGGGCGTGGTGGCAGCATTGGCGGCGAGGCCGGTTCCGGCCACCACTGCCGCCGTCACGGCGGCGGTGACCATGCTGCCGGACACCATGCCCAGCCGTGGGCCGGACTTAGTCTCAGTCTTCGCCCGGGCTCGCTGTGCAAACAGGCTGCCCCGGCCGTTGCCCTCGCCGTCGCGTTTGCGTGCAGAGAGGATCGCCAGGGCAATTCCGGCGAGGATCAGGAGTCCGCCGATGACCATCAGCGGTATGGCCCACGGCGTGGACGTGTCGTTCGGGAACGTCATGGAGATCGACGACGGCGCGGGCTGGGTGCCGTCTGTTGCCAGCAGCAGCGACCACTCGCCGTCCGCCGGAGGCGTCCACGAGTACTCCAGTTGACCGTTCGCGCTTTCAGCGGAAACCCAAAGATCAGATCCGGCCGGATTCGGGGCCGTTGCGTCCCCGGCGGCATGCTCCACCACGAGGGCATCCTTTTTCTCCGAAACCCCGGTGACGGTGTTGTGGGCGGTCTGGCCTACCCAGGCAGCCACATCGTCAGGCCGGCCGACCGCGAGCAGGAAGTTGGCGTCGCTCTCGACGTTGATCTTTACTGTTCCGCCCTGCTGGGTGCGCAGTTTCTGGTCAATGACGGTCAGGGGTGCCGCGGCGGCGTCCGAGGGGGCCGAGGCCGTGAAGGTCTCGGAGGGAGCCCAGATGGTTTTCTGGCCGATACCGGCCAAAAGTGTCAGGAGGCCGAGCAGCACGAGTGCGACTGCAGTCTTGAAACGCAAAGGAAACACCTATCATCAGCGGGGGTTTGCTTTCAATAGTAACCGTTTTGTTACCAGGACCCCGGATATTGCCCTCCGGACACCCTTCGGCGGCCATCGTTTGAGGGCCCCACCGGGCGTCCCCGCAACGGTTAGCAAGGCTGCTGATAGTGTTTGCGATGATCATCACACCCGCCCGCGAAAGCGGCGCCACGCACGGAACAGGCCCCAAAATTCAGTGACTGATAAGACTGAAGAGTCCCCCACAGGACACGAAAATCACTCGGCCGCCGGCACTGCTCCGTCCCCGGGCAAATCCCGGAAACCGGCGGCGCGGACAGCCGCGGCCGTGGGTTCCCTTGTGCGGCGCCTGCGCCAGCCGCTGCCCGGAGCCCAGCCCCGGCTCCGTTTCGAGATGCCCCCCGACCTGCCGCCGGAGTACCACGTTGCGGAAGAAGAAGCCGCCGCGGCAGGCGACGCCGCACCGCAGTTCGGCAAGCCCGGGCCCCGCATTTCCCCCCAGCATCCGCTGTACATGGGCTTTATGGGCACGGTGGGCGTGGGCCTTGCGCTCCTGGTCTACTGGATCGGCTCCAACACCACACAGTTGCTTCTGTGGATCGTAGCGGCGCTGTTCATCGCTTTAGGCCTGGAACCCGTGGTGGGGTGGATGGAGAGCCGGAAGATTCCCCGCCCGGCCGGCATCTTGGTTTCTGTCGCGGTCCTGATCGGAGCGGTGGCCGGTTTCTTCGCAACTTTGATACCCACCATCGTGGAACAGGTCACGCAAATTGTTGCCCAGGCTCCCACGTGGGTCCGGGACTTCCTCGACTCAGACTTCTTCAAGAGCGTTGACGACCAGTTCGGGATCCGTGACCGCATCACCGTGGAGCTGGAGAAATTCGTCAATGATCCGGCAGCCATGGGCGGAATATTCGGCGGAGTGGTGGGCTTCGGCTCTACCCTGGCCAATGGGCTCTTTGGCGCCCTGATCGTCCTGGTGCTGAGCCTCTACTTCCTGGCCGCCCTTCCCTCGATGAAGAAGTGGGGCTACCGGCTCGCGCCCCGCTCACGCAGGCCCCGCGTGGCCGCCCTCTCTGAGGAAATCACCCGTTCGGTGGGCAACTACGTCATCGGGCAGGCCTGCGTGGCCCTGTTGAATGCCACGTTCGCCTTCATTGTTATGTCCATCGTGGGGGTTCCGTTCGCCCTCCTGTTGGCTTTTGTGGTGGTGCTGCTCGCGTTTATTCCGTTGGTGGGCGGCATGATCGCAGGCATCGTGGTGATCCTGATCTCGCTGACCGAAGGCTGGCAGACGGCCGCCATCTTTGGGATCTGCTACTTCGCCTACCTCCAGTTCGAGGCGTACTTCATCTCCCCGCGCATCATGCAGAAAGCTGTTGCGGTCCCGGGCGCCGTGGCCGTCATTTCCGTCATTGCCGGCGGCAGCCTGCTCGGCGTGCTGGGCGCCCTGATCGCCATCCCCACCGCGGCCGCCATCCTGCTGCTGGTCAAGGAGATTTACATCGCCCGCCAGGACAAGCACTAAGACCAGGCGCGGGGCGTATGGTCTCGGCAGCGAGTCTCAGGACGCCGAGGAGGCTACGGGGCCGTTCCACTCGGTCGGCAGGCCGTGGGGACCCGATCCCGCTTCGGTCACCTCGTCAACGATCTCGTTAAGCACTCGGGACGCGTACTTCTCCCCCACCCACAGGTGTTTCGCACCGTCCACGCCTACCACGCGGGCCTGCGGCACCAGGCTAAAGCGTTCGGTCGCAGCCGGGGGCTGGAGGTAATCATCGTGTTCGGGCACCAGGACCGTCAGCGGCTTCCCGGCATCCGCCCACAGGCGCAGGTGCTCGTCCGTGGCCCGGTGCAGCGGCGGTGACAGCAGCACGGCGCCCTCGATCTGGCTTGCCACCGGTTCCACGGCACCGTACATAAGCGCCAGTTCGGTCCCGAAGGACCAGCCCACCAGCCAGCGCTTGGGCAGTTGGCGTTCGACGGCGAAACGCACCGCCGCCTCCACGTCCAGGCGTTCGCCGATCCCCTCTTCAAACGAACCTGCGCTGGTGCCCCGCGGCGATTCCGTGCCGCGGGTGTTGAACCGTAGCACCGCCACTCCGGCCAACGCGGGAAGCCGGTAGGACGCTTTGCGGTAGACATGGGAATCCATGAACCCGCCGTGGGTCGGGAGGGGATGCAGCGTGATCAGCGTCGCGGTGATGGGCCCGGTTTCCGGCACAGCCAGCTCGCCGACCAGCTTGTGGCCGTCCTCGGTGTGCAGTTCAATGTTCTCCCGCTTCGCCGGCAGGACCGTGGACGCGCGGATGGGTGCGGGGCCCGAGGGCTGGGTGAATTCGTACGACGCCGGATCAAAAGTCATGCCTGCCAGCTTAGCGAGTCCGGACACCGCCTTTGCCCGCGGCGGCGCAGCAGGGCGCGGGGTCAGCGGTAGCGGTACGTGCGGGAAAGCCAGCAGTTGGTGTGCCAGTGCCGGCGCTCGGCGAGGCCAGCGGCGGCGCCGAACAGGTGATCGTCCTTCCACACCACCAGGTGGGCCACGCCGGGAACCACCGCGGTGGAACAGCCGGGGCAGATGTAGGTTTTTTCAGCGTTCCTTGCGGTCATGGTCCTGACCATCCACTCGCCGTCGGGGGCACTTTCCCGCCGGGCTATGCCTGCACGTGCCCGCTCCAGATCCAGCTCCGGGACCTCGCCGCTGCCCTTCCTGCCTGCCACTTTGCCGGCAAAGCCACCCTTTGCAGCCGCACCTTTTCCGGAGGCAGGGCGGCGGGGACGGTTGGAACGCGGCATGCCTCCATTCTGCCCTAGCCCCGGTAGTGTGTACGGCGTGCGACTTGTGATAGCCCGATGTTCAGTTGATTATGTTGGCCGGCTCAAAGCCCATCTCCCGCTTGCCACCCGGCTCCTGCTGGTCAAGGCCGACGGTTCCGTGCTGGTCCATTCAGACGGCGGTTCGTATAAGCCCTTGAACTGGATGAGCCCGCCGGCAACCCTGCGTGTCTCGTCGCCGGAGGACGTTGACCTGGAGCTTGGCGTCAGAGAGCAGTGGACGGTCCAGTCCGCCAAGACCGATGACCGCCTGATCATCAACATCCACGAACATCTCCATGAGTCCTCCCACGACCTTGGAGTGGATCCCGGCCTGATCAAGGACGGTGTGGAGGCGGACCTGCAGCGCCTGCTCGCGGACCAGATCGAGACCCTGGGCACCGGCTTTTCGCTGATCCGCCGAGAGTATTTCACTGCCATCGGGCCCGTGGACATCCTGGCCCGGGACGCCAGCGGGGCCACCGTGGCCATCGAGCTGAAACGGCGCGGCGACATCGACGGAGTCGAGCAGCTGACCCGGTATCTGGAACTGCTGAACCGGGACCCGCTGCTGGCGCCAGTCCGTGGAATCTTCGCCGCCCAGCAGATCAAACCCCAGGCAAAGGTGCTCGCCAACGACCGCGGCATTGACTGCATCACCCTGGATTACGACGCCATGCGCGGTGTGGACGACACCGAATCCCGTCTTTTCTGATCTTGTGGCCTCCCCTCGGGTCCTGAAGTCGCTCCTGACAAGGGGATTCATTCCGTTTTTGGTCAAAGTTTCCCGGCGGGGCCGTTGACCGGACGGCGACGGCATGGAATTCTTAGAGCAGTCTTTGTGTAGGTGTTTTTCATGCTCGCAAGACATGTTGCGAGCGCGAAGCTCCTGCACAGCCCGTCCCCTCCCGGATGGCAGTGAAGGATTCTTCTCGCGGAGTGACCAAGTCCAGCACGAGGTGTGCCGGACTTAGACAAGTTCCATAATGAGGAGAAATAAATGGCACAGGGAACCGTCAAGTGGTTCAACGCTGAAAAGGGCTTCGGCTTCATCACCCCGGATGACTCCGATGGCGATGTCTTCGTTCACTACTCTGAAATCCAGACCGGTGGCTTCAAGACCCTCGACGAGAACCAGCGCGTTCAGTTCGAAATCGGTCAGGGCGCCAAGGGCCCCCAGGCTACCGGCGTAACGCTGGTCTAGTACCACCGCCCGGAGGCCGCCCCGCTGCGGCTTCCAGCGAATAAATCCCCGGCATTCGTGCCGGGGATTTTTTCTTTGCCCGCCTGGTCCTGTTTAACCCACCAGTTCGCGGACCATACGGGCGCCCTGCCGCAGGGAAAGACCTGGCAGATACGCCCGGGTAAGTGCACGGCCGATGGCAGGCAACTGCAACGGATCCTGATAGTACAAATACAGCGTCCGGTACTCCGGCTGGAAACGTGACTTGAAGGCAGCCAGCGAGCGGAAGCCGTAGACGGGTTCCAAGGCGTGGCCCACCACATCGAGGATGCGCAACAGGTTTTCGGCCGGCTCTTGGTCCGGGGACGTGTCGCCTTCGGGCAGGCTCGCGAGCGGTGACCCGGAGAGGGAGATGACTTCCACGGTTTCCCGCAACTCCACCACTGCCGCAGCTATCAGGAACTCCATAACCCCGGGAAATCCTCCGGCGCCCCGTCGCATCACGTCCAGGGTGCGGCTGACCAGCTTTCCGTCGTCGTAAACGGGCAGCCAGCTGGTGACCCCGTGCACGTTCCCGTCCGCATCCACTGCCAGGCAGCAAAGGACTTCCTCGTCCATCAGTTCATCGATGCCGCCCAGGGTGAAGCCCATTTCGGGTATGGTTTTGGCTGCGGCCCATTCCTCCGACACCTCATTGAGCCGGGCGCGCAGCGTGGACGGAAGGCCGTTGTACGTCCCCCAAACCGCGGTGACGCCCATCTTGGCGGCCCGGTTCCGCGCTGTGCGCACGTTCTGCCACTCCTTGCCCTTGAAATCGAGTTCGCGGACGGACAGCCTGGTCTCCTGCGCCACCGGGACGCGCTGGAATCCGCGCTCCTGCAGCAGCGGCCACAACGTACCGTCGCATGAGTAGAACGCCGGAACCAGCGCCCGGCTGCCGCAGAACTCGATGAAGCCTTCGGCCGTCGGTGCCCGGCCTTCCGGCGCTCCGAACGGGCCTGCCAGGGTAAGTGCCACGCTTCCGTGCTGCTGGTACGCGACGGCGCCACGGCCATCCGGGCTGAACCAGTACCGGTTGGGCTCCCAGAGCGCCATCCATGACAGTGACTCGCCGCCCTGATGCAGCAAGCGACGCGCCGCGGTCCTGTCGTTGTGCCCGGAATCGCTGCCATGGTGGCGTCCCACCAGCACTGACCAGACACCGGCCAGCGCCACCAGCCAGAAAATCGGCCCGGAATAGGCAAAGATGAGCGCCTCGACAGTGTCCCGCTCGGCGAAAACCCTGCGGTATAGATTGGGCAGCGGCACGGGGAGATATTGCCTCGCCAGCTCCGCGAGCAAACCCAGGGGACCGCCGTCGCGCATCATACCCCCCGCCGCCAGCCAGGCCACGGTGTAGCCGCCAGCCAGGACAAGCCAGACGCCGCCAACCACGAAAGCCAATCTGTGCCGGGCGGAAGGGACGGTCTCCACCCGGAACTGCCAACGGTTAACCCAAAGCAGCACAGCCAGCACCAGGGGCACCATCACGAGGGGCAGGATATGGGCAAAGCCAGAACCCATGGCCGCTGTCTGCGGCCGGGAGGGATAGTGCGGAATAAGGGCAAACAAGGCGAGGTACACGGCTGCCAAGGCCGTGATCGCCAACTGGATGACCAGCGTAATCCGAAGTGCCATACTTCGCCCCCGGCGCATACCGTCGGCGCAGATCAGGAGAAGAATCACCGGAACCACCGTGAGGGCGAGCCCGAAAGGACCGGCAAAGCCCGTACGCCCAATTTCCAGGCATGAGGCCTCCACCGTCGAGCCGCAATTGGCTTCGAGCTGGCCGAGGGTTGGGACCGGATTCAGGAGCACGTCCCGCAGCAGCGCCAGCGGGCCGGTCGGAGTCCGGGTGATCGTTGTGAGGATGGGTCCCACAGCGAACACCGCCACCGTGAGCGCGAGCAGGTTCCTGGTCTCACGTCCGGTCGAGCGGGGCGCGTGCAGGGGTCCGTGCTCACTCTCAGCCCACCATCCCGCGGCAAGGCCCACCAAGGCACCCACGAGCCCAATAACTGTCTCGGCATGGCCCACGTACAGGACCAGCAGCAGGGCGACCGAGAGCACTGCCGTCCGGAGCCGGCGTCGCCAGAGCACCGGGAGTTTGCGGCTGGACGCCATGGAAACGGCCAGGACGGCAGCGTACGGACCGATGAGCGCACTGTCCGTCATCAGCCCCAGCCAGCCGTCGCCGGCGTACCGCGCCAACTGGGTGAGCAGCAGGAACACTGTGACAGCGGCAAACTGTCCACCCAGCAGCAGGGCCGCAGTCCGGAGCTTGCCCAGCTTCCTTTCCGCCAGGCCCAGCAGGAGAAGAATCATCAGGGAAGCCACCACGTACGCCAGCGGATTGGTGGCGAAGAACAGGGAGGTCACCAGTGACCACCAGTGGCCCGCCCGCAAGCCGGGGGCGCTGACCCCCGCGACCGGTAGAAGTTCCTCCGGCGGCCCGCCAAGGAAGCTGTCAGTCAGAAGGCCCGCGGCCAGGAAGATGCCCAAGATGCACAGCGTCAGGGGCACTGAACGAAGGTAGCCGGCGAACCGCTGGACGGCGGGGCGCCCCACACTGGACCAGAACAGGGCCGGAGCGCTCTTTTCCCGGACGGCGTTCAGTGCTCCCACCCCCAATGCCTCGCCAGCAACTCCAGCCCATGATCCATGCCGGGTGTCAGCATGTCCCAGGAATGACCGGTCCGTTGAACCACGTCTGACTCCACAGTAAACCCTGCGCCGCGCGCCGCCGCCGCAAGCGTTTCCAGATTCGCCACAAATTCGGGGTCCGTGGCCCCGGCCGCGAAGTAGGCCACTTTGTCGTCGTAGTGGCGCTGCTTCAGCAGCGTCAGCGGCACTTGGGCATCAAAGGCTGCGGTGTCGCCATGGAACGCCGCGTCAACAGTCTTCTGGCGTTCCTTGGCGAGTGCGGGTTCCCGTTCGCTGGCGAAGGCCAGGAATCCTGTGTACACATCGGGGTGGCGTGTGACCAACTGGACAGCACAGGTGGCCCCAAAACTGAACCCGCCCACAGCCCATTGCCGGGGATCAGTATCCACGTCCAGCGTTGCAGCGATCCAGCGGGGAACATCCACGGAGAGGTAGGTGTCTGCTTTGGCGAGGTCGCTGTCCATGCAGAGGTTGTTGGCTGTCTGGCTTCCATTGGGATCAACCACCACCACGACGGGCGCCACTCCCCCGTGCTTCGCCGCGAAACTCGCCATGCGCGGCAACAATGCACCGCCCGAGAGCCAGTCAGCGGGACCACCCGGCTGGCCCGGAACGAGCACAAGGACCGGGAGGCTGGGGCGGTTCGAGGCGAAGTACGCGGGCGGAAGGTACACGTAGGAGGTGCGGGTCTGCAGCCCGGAGGCGGTGCCGGGAATCGACACGGTGCGTATGACGCCATCGGCGGGCAGGTCGCCAGCGGCTGTCCACCCTGCCAGCGGTTGGGCGGGCTGTCCCGGGTGGCGCTGGAGTTCGTGTTCCAGTGGCGGGATGCGGGTCAATGCCGTTCCCGTGAGGTCTGCAACCGTACGGTTGAGGCCGAAATAGGCGTTGACCTGCACGGTGGCCAGCAGCACCACGGCCAGCAGGGCAATCATATCGAGGGCTCGGCGCCGCCACGAGGCCCGACAGAGCCTGAGGAGAACGAGCAACAGTGCGGCCACTCCGGCAAATACCCATGCAAGGACAAGGGTGGGCAGGTCGTCAGGGAATACCGACGTGAGGTAAACCAGGATCCAGTGGATCAGGATCACCAGGCCGACGGCGACGCCCAGCGCGACGGCGACGCTGACCAACCAGCGGCGAAGTTTATGGGGGTTTGGGCGCCAGGCCAGATACACCGCTGCGGCGGCACCAAGAACCCAGGCGGACCAGTAAACTGGCCCGTCAGTTAAACGGATGTCCGCGATCCAGTCCACGCGGCTATCGCCAGGTGCCCACGCCGATGACCGGCCCGGCTTCCAACCAGGAGGACAATCCGGTGTAGGCATCAAACTTCATGGCCAGCCGGAGATCCTGGCCCTCATACCGCAGTTCGACGATCACAACGTCGGGCTGGACCTTGACTGCTTCGGCCTCGGTGGGCTTGCGCCTGCCCAAAAGCTCCAGGGAGCTTCGCTTGAACTTGTGCTTGGGACGCAGGCTCAATGACGCCAGGCGGAACCATTCAAGGTCGTTGTCCTGATAACGACAAACCCCCATCTGCCAGCTGGTTCCAGCCGTGCAAATGGAGGCGTCCACGGTGCCGAGGGCGCGCCGCAAATTGAAGCGGCGCACCCCCACGAGGCACAGTGCAAATATCAGCAATCCGAAAGTGATTGCCAAAGCGATGAACGAAAGAGTCTGGGCGTCCATCAGGTTGGTGCTAGCGGATCCCAGCAGTAGCCGCGTCGCCCAGCTGGGCGTTGTCAGCAACAATCACCACGCGGTTGTTGTCGACGGAAAAGAATCCGCCGTCAACAACAACGGCAATACGGTCCCCGGAAACCGGCTCGATGGCCAGTTCACCTTCGGCCAGGATCGCCAGCAGGGGCGAGTGGCCGGGCAGGATTCCGATTTCACCATCGCTGGTGCGGGCCTTGACCATCTTGGCCGCTCCGGACCACACGAAGTGATCCGCTGCGACAATCTCAACCTCAAGCTCAGCCATATTACTTGGTCTGTTCCTGGATCTTGGCCCACTGGCGCTCGACATCGTCCAGGCCGCCAACGTTGAAGAAGGCCTGCTCGGCAATGTGGTCGAGGTCGCCGTCGCAGATGGCGGTGAAGCCTTCAACCGTGTCCTTGATGGAAACAGTGGAGCCTTCGACGCCGGTGAACTGCTTGGCGGTGTAGGTGTTCTGGGACAGGAACTGCTGAATGCGGCGTGCACGCGACACGACGATCTTGTCCTCTTCCGAGAGCTCGTCAACGCCGAGGATGGCGATGATGTCCTGGAGCTCCTTGTTCTTCTGCAGGATCTGCTTGACGCGCACGGCCGTGTTGTAGTGGTCGTGGCCGATGTACTGCGGATCCAGGATGCGGGACGTCGACGACAGCGGGTCAACGGCCGGGTACAGACCACGGGAGGCGATTTCACGGGAAAGTTCCGTGGTCGCGTCGAGGTGTGCGAAGGTCGTGGCCGGAGCCGGGTCGGTGTAGTCATCTGCGGGAACGTAGATGGCCTGCATCGAGGTGATGGAGTGGCCCTTGGTGGACGTGATGCGCTCCTGGAGGAGACCCATCTCATCAGCCAGGTTGGGCTGGTAGCCCACAGCCGAAGGCATGCGGCCGAGGAGCGTGGAGACCTCGGAACCTGCCTGGGTGAAGCGGAAGATGTTGTCGATGAACAGCAGCACGTCCTGGTTCTGCACATCGCGGAAGTACTCCGCCATGGTCAGGGCGGACAGTGCCACGCGCAGACGCGTTCCCGGCGGCTCATCCATCTGGCCGAACACAAGGGCGGTGTCCTTCAGGACGCCTGCCTCTTCCATTTCAACCCAGAGGTCGTTACCTTCACGGGTACGCTCGCCAACACCGGCGAATACCGAAGTACCACCGAAGTTACGGGCAACACGGGTGATCATTTCCTGGATCAGAACCGTCTTGCCCACGCCGGCGCCACCGAAGAGGCCGATCTTTCCACCCTTGATGTACGGGGTAAGAAGGTCGATGACCTTGATACCCGTTTCCATCATCTCGGTGGAACCCTCGAGCGTCGCGAAGGCGGGAGCCTTGCGGTGGATGGGCCAGCGCTCGGTGATCTCGAGTTCCGACTCAGCCACGTCAAGCGGCTGTCCGAGGACGTTGAAGATGTGTCCCTTGACGACGTCGCCGACGGGCACGGAGATGGGGGCACCGGTGTCCACCACTGAGGTACCGCGGACGAGGCCGTCGGTTGCCTGCAGGGAGATGGCGCGAATGACGTTGTCGCCGAGGTGCAGGGCAACCTCGAACGTGATGGTCTTGGTCTCACCGTTGAGAGTAATCTCGGTGGTAAGTGCGTTGTAAATCGAGGGGATTGCGTCAGCCGGGAATTCGACGTCGACAACCGGGCCAATAACACGTGCAATACGGCCGGTAGCACCGGACGTTGCGGCTACGTGTTCGGTAGCAGTGGCAGTCATCTCTCTCACTTCACTCAGTAGATGGCGTGGAATCTAAGTTTGTTTTTGGTGCAGGTACAGCTGGACCGGACCGTGCAGGCTAGGACGCGCTCAAGGCGTCGGCACCGGCAACGATTTCGGAAAGCTCCTGCGTAATTTCAGCCTGGCGGGCAGTGTTGCGCAGACGCGTGTACTTCTTGATGAGGTCCGTTGCGTTGTCGCCGGCGGACTTCATCGCCCGCTGACGGGCTGCGAGCTCGGAAGCTGCGGCCTGCAACATGGCGGCGAAAATGCGTGACTCAATGTAGCGCGGCAGCAGAGCATCAAGAACCTGCTCCGTTTCCGGCTCGAACTCGTAGAGCGGCAGGAGGTCCGATTCGGACGCGGCCTGCTCTTCAACAACCTCGAGCGGCAGCAGACGGATAACCGTCGGCTCCTGGGTCACCATGGACTTGAAGCGGGTGTACACGACATGGATCTCGTCCACGCCGCCCTCTTCGTAGGCAGTCGCGAAGTCTTCGAGCAGGACTGTACCGACTTCACGTGCAACTTCGAACACCGGAGCGTCCGTGTTGCCGGTCCATGCGCGCTCGAAGGGACGGTTCCGGAAATCAAAGTACGCCTGCGCCTTGCGGCCCATCACGTAGGTCTTAACTTCCTTGCCCTCTTCGTGCAGCAGCTCGAACAGGCCTTCCGCCTGCTTAAGCACCGTTGCCGAGTATGAACCCGCGAGGCCACGGTCCGAGGTAATAACCAGGACGGCGGCCCGGCGGATCTGCTCCGGCTCGGTGACCAGGGGGTGGTCGATTTCGCTCTGGCTTGCGACAGCAGAAACGGCGCGCGTGATCGCGTTTGCGTAAGGCAGTGAAGCCGCTACGCGTGCGCGGGCCTTGCCAATGCGCGAGGTAGCGATCAGTTCCATCGCCTTGAAGATCTTGCGCATCGACGTGGTCGAGCTGATCTTCTGGCGGTAGACCCGAATCTGGGCTCCCATACTTATCCTTTCCTAAGATCCCGGTGGCCGGGACTGCCGGAACCGTTAAAGGTCCCGGCAGTCCCCGCCAGCGAAACTAGCGCTTCTGCTTGACGATTTTTTCCTGGTCGACTTCGGCTTCCGAGATAGCGTCATGCTCCTCGTGGCCGGCACCTACCAGGTAGTTGTCACCCTCGCCGAAGAAGCCCTTTTTGAAGTCCACAATCGCGGTCTTCAGTGCTTCAGCGGTGTCATCGTCCATAACGTTGGTCTGCGCCAGCGTGGTCAGGATGGAGGACTTGTGCTTCAGGTGCTCCAGGAACTCGGTCTCGAAGCGGTTGATGTCCTCCACCGGAACCTCGTCCAAGTGGCCGTTGGTACCTGCCCAGATGGAAACAACCTGGTTCTCGACCGGGAACGGCGAGTACTGGCCCTGCTTGAGCAGTTCCATCAGGCGTGCGCCACGGGTCAGCTGCTGGCGCGATGCGGCGTCGAGGTCCGAAGCGAACATTGCGAAAGCCTGCATATCGCGGTACTGAGCCAGTTCCAGCTTCAAAGTACCGGAGACCTTCTTCATGGACTTCACCTGTGCAGAACCACCAACGCGGGACACAGAAACACCCACGTCGACGGCCGGACGCTGGTTGGCGTTGAAGAGGTCCGACTGCAGGAAGATCTGGCCATCGGTAATGGAGATCACGTTGGTCGGGATGTAAGCCGAGACGTCGTTGGCCTTGGTTTCGATGAGCGGCAGGCCGGTCATCGAGCCTGCACCGAGCTCGTCGGAGAGCTTGGCACAACGCTCAAGCAGACGGGAGTGCAAGTAGAAGACGTCGCCCGGGTAGGCTTCGCGTCCCGGCGGGCGGCGCAGCAGCAGCGAAACGGCGCGGTAGGCCTCAGCCTGCTTGGAGAGGTCATCGAACACGATGAGAACGTGCTTGCCGCCGTACATCCAGTGCTGGCCAATTGCCGAACCGGCATAGGGTGCCAGGTACTTGAAGCCTGCGGGGTCAGACGCGGGGGAAGCCACGATGGTGGTGTACTCCAGTGCGCCGTTGTCCTCAAGGGTCTGACGGACGGCCGCGATGGTGGACGCCTTCTGGCCGATTGCCACGTAGATGCAGCGAACCTGCTTGTTCACATCGCCCGAAGCCCAGTTGGCCTTCTGGTTGATGATGGTGTCAATGGCGATAGCCGACTTACCGGTCTGGCGGTCACCAATGATCAGCTGGCGCTGGCCGCGGCCGATCGGAATCATGGCGTCGATCGCCTTGAGACCGGTCTGCATCGGCTCGTGGACCGACTTCCGCTGGGTGACGCCGGGTGCCTGGAGCTCCAGCGCACGGGTGGTCTCGGCCTTGATCTCGCCGAGGTCATCGATGGGCTGGCCCAGCGGGTCAACCACGCGGCCGAGGAAGGCGTCGCCAACCGGCACGGACAGAACCTGTCCGGTGCGGTGAACTTCCTGGCCTTCTTCGATTCCGGTGAAGTCACCGAGGACGATGACGCCGATCTCGCGGACGTCGAGGTTCTGGGCGAGGCCCAGGGTGCCGTCTTCGAAGCGAAGCAGCTCGTTCGCCATGACCGAGGGAAGGCCCTCAACACGGGCGATGCCGTCACCTGCGGTTGTTACACGGCCGACCTCTACGCGCTCAGCGTTTCCGGGTTCGTAGGACGCCGCGAACTCGTTCAACGCATTACGGACGTCGTCGGCGTTGATGGTCAATTCGGCCATCTGCAGTCCCTGCTCTCCTGTTTTCGTGATCATCGTTGCTCACGATGACCGGGGTTTCGTTTCGTTAAGTTGTGCTTGTCCGGCTAACCGGCCAGTTGGCGGTGGAGTTGGCCCAGCCGGGTGACTACCGAAGCGTCAAGCACTTCGTCACCCACCTGGACGCGGATTCCGCCGATCAGTTCAGGATCAACTGTGAGATTGACCTTGAGCTCGCGACCATACAGGGAGTTGAGCCCTGCCTGGAGGCGGGCAAACTGCGTCTCCGTCAAGGGACGCGTCACGCTGACCGTCGCAATCCAGCGCTGCTGCCGTTTTGCTGCCAGCTCGGCGAACCGGGCTACCAGGTTTGTCGGCTTGATGCCGCGCGGCGCAGACACTGCCTGGCCAATGAGGACTTTTGCTTCCTCGCTTGCGCCGGGAACCAACTTCTCAGCCAAGCTGATCTTCGCTGCGGCACTGGCCTGCGGCTCCGACAGAGCACGTTGTACCTCGTGGTTGGAGGCAACGGCCTGGTTGAAGGAGAACAGATCGTTCTCCAGTTCTTCCAGCCCGGAGACACCGGAGGCAGAAACGGCCGACTTGTTTTCAGCAACGGCGATTACCACCGTTGCGCCAAGCGTCTCGAGTGCATCGCCGATGTCTCGGGCCGATGCCCAGCGTGAACTGGCCAGTCCGCCCGCGACCTCCGCAGCGTCGGCGGAAACTTTCCCACCAACGAGCCGCTTGACCAGCGCCGACTTCTCGTCACCGCTGCGGGACGGGTCAGTCAGCGCACGGCGCAAACCAGCCGAGCTGTCCACCGTTCCCAGGATTCCGAAGAGTTCCTTAGCCAACTGCAGCGAGGCCAGCGGAAGCTTGGCTTCCAGCTTGGTCAGGGCTGTGGTCAGCGATTCGCTCGATACACCTGACATTACTTAGCTGCACCTGCGTTCTGGGTCTCCAGATCTGCCAGGAAGCGGTCAACAACGCGGGCGGAGCGCTCGTCATCGTTGAGCGCTTCGCCAACAATGCGGCCTGCCAGCGTGGTGGCCAGCGTGCCCACCTCGGAACGCAAGGACACAACTGCAGCCTGACGCTCCGATTCGATCTGCACGTGGGCCTGAGCCGTGATGCGGGCCGATTCGGCGGCTGCCTTTTCCTTCAGGTCAGCAAGGATCTGGGCGCCTTCTGCACGGGCTTCCTCGCGGATGCGGTTGGCTTCGGCGCGGGCGTCCGTGAGCTGCTGCTTGTACTCCTCGAGGGCGGCCGATGCTTCTGCCTGGGCCTTTTCAGCCTTGGCAATGCCGCCTTCGATTGCCTCTGCGCGCTCTGCAAACGTCTTCTCGAACATCGGGACAATGAACTTGACCACGATGAACATGAGGACAGCAAAGCCGACGAGGACAACGCCCATTTCCCAGACGTTGGGTACCAGTGGGTTAGTCTCGCCCTCTGTGGCGGCTGAGATGATCACCTGGTTCATAATTCACCCGTCCTTTTCTACTCGGTTCTGGATGTTCGCTAGGTTCTGAAGGGTTTACTTGAGAACGAAAGCGAAGACCAGGCCGAGGATGGCGAGGGCTTCGGTCAGCGCGAGGCCGAGGAACGCGATCGGCTGCAGGACGCGCTGGGCTTCCGGCTGACGTGCCACACCGTTGATGTAAGCAGCGAACACGAGACCCACACCGATACCACCGCCGATAGCGGAGAGGCCGTAGCCGATGAGGTTGAGGGAGCCGTTGATGGAGCCTTCCATTTTTCTTCCTTTCAAGATGCCACCTTTGTGGCAGGTTGTTTGGGTTGCTTCATCCCCGTGAGGGGAAGTTTGTGGGTGCCTAGTGGCTGTCCGCGTGCAGGGCGCCTTCAATGTAGATGGCTGCCAGCAGGGTGAAGACGTAGGCCTGGAGCGCCATGATCAGCGCTTCGAGCATGTACATGGCCAGGGAGCCGGCAAGTACCAGGACGGATGCGCCCTTCAGCAGCACGCTCTCCTGCATGACGAGGTATTCGATTCCGGAGCCGGCGATCATCACAATGAGGTGACCGGACAGCATCGTCGCGAACAGACGGAGGCTGTGGGTGACAGGACGGACCAGGAAGTTGGAGATGATCTCGATCGGGATGATGATCGGCAGAATGTACAGCGGGACTCCGCTGGGAACGGTGGCCAGCTTGAAGTACCGCAGGCCGTTCTTCTTGATGCCGATGCCGATCCAGGTAACGAAGACAATGCCTGCGAGAACATAGGCGCCGCCAACGTGGGAGAAGCTGGGAAGCTGGATCACGGGAATAGCGCCGTAAATGTTGTTTACCAGGATGAAGAAGAAAAGGCTGAACAACAGCGGCACATACTTCATAAAGTCTTTGCCGCCGATAATGTCCTTGGCAATGCCATTACGGACAAAGCCATAAGCCATTTCTCCAGCGAACTGGAGCTTACCGGGAACAAGCTGCTGCTTCCGCGCAGCTAGCAGAAAGAATGTGGCGATAATGACGACAGACATGATTACCAGCAGCATCTGCTTGGAGAATCCTTCTGCCGCCCCCCACGGCAGGATTGCCGGCAGGTGCATTTGTTCGATACCAGGAGGAGCGAAGTCCCCTGAATCCTGGGCCGGGAGCGCAAGCGCGATCAACGCGATTCCTCTCTGCAGTGTCCATCATTGGGCGTTGGTCGAGGATCAGCGGGTTGACGCTCCGCAGTTCCCCGTGTGAAATTATTTGGCATTAGTGTTTCCGTCCGCGGACGGGCCGCTGTCTGCGCCGCTCTTACCGGACATGTTTCTGGGACTGGTAAGGCCATGCATGTGGGAAAGATAGAATCCTCCGACAGCTCCAAGCAGAGCGCCTGCGAGCACGATCCAGCGGGTTCCCCACAGATTATCCAGACCCCACCCTATCAAACTCCAGACGATGATTCCGCCAATTATGTAGCTGAAGACGGCCATGCCGGCGTTGTATCCGCCGTCGCTGTTTTCCGCGGATACCCCCGGGGTGGAAGCAGGGGTCCTGGAGCTTCCGGCGTCCTCTCCGGGCGTGCGCTTGGACTCAGTCATCGTCAGCTTCCTTTACCGGGTCGTTGTAGATCTGCAGGCGTGCCTTGCTGAAGCCGTATAGTTCGGCGGCCTGCCACAGAACAACAGTGGCGACGGCGCCAATCAGGAACCAGCGGCCGTGCAGCCAGGCAGGAGCCCCGATCAGGAACAGGACAACCGCAAACCCGACCACTTTGACAAAGTAGGTGGCCACGAACATTCCGATGGCACCTGAGGGATTATTGCGTCCCACGAAATGGCCGACCAGCAGGCTGATCGCAAAGAACGCCATCACCAGGAGGCCGCCCAACGTACTGGACACGACGCCGTCGGGCCCGTTAAGCAGGAGGGCAGGAAGGCCGGCCAGAATGATCGCCGCCCCACCGGCAGCTGAGCTCAGTGCCAGGAGGCGGAGCCACAGGGATTGGGTGGGACCAGAGACACCAGCGGATCCGTTGCCGGACGATGGTCCGGGGTCGGCGTTGGAGGTCATGAGATCCCAATCGTCGGCGCCCTGGGGCTGGGTGGAGGGGCAGCTTTGGCTGCCCCTAAATTCTACACGAGATAGAAATGAATCCGAACACGCTACACAGCGGGCTCGTCGCTCCCCCGCCGCAGATACGGCCACGCCGTCACCAGGCCCATGACCAGCGTCGCGAAAAGGTCAACGGCGAGCACTGGCTGCCACGGGAACACGGCGAACGCCAGGCCGCCGAAGGAGACCACCGCGGTCCACAGGTACATCAGGATGACGGCGGTACGGTGCGAGTAGCCAATGTCCAGAAGCTTGTGGTGGAGGTGGCCGCGGTCCGCGGACCAGGGCGAGCGTCCTTTCGCCGTCCGACGGATGACGGCCAGCCCCAGGTCAAGCAACGGCAGGAAGAGCACGGCGAACGGCAGCAGGATGGGGATGACCGTGGAGATACCGTTGGCCCGGTCGTACAGTCCCGAAGTGATCTGGCCGGTGGAGACGATACCGGCCGCGGCGAACAGCAGCCCGATGAGCATGGCACCCGAATCGCCCATGAAGATCTTGGACGGGAACCAGTTGTGCGGCAGGAAGCCGATGCAACTGCCCACAAGGACTGCCGTGAGCAGTGTGGCGAGGTCCGAGTAGTCCAACAGCACGGCGTTGCGGTGCACCCAGTACGCCGTGAAGAAGAACGCGGTTCCGCCGATGATGGCCGCGCCGGCTGCCAGGCCGTCCAGGCCGTCGATGAAGTTGAAGGCGTTCATGGTCGTTACTATCAGCCCGGCGGTCAGCACGATACTCAAATGCTCGCTGTGGACAAAAATCGGCTCCGGCACCCACGGCACAATGGTCATCCGGACTCCCCAGATGGCCACCACCAGGGCCGCAGCGCTTTGGCCAATGAGTTTCACCCACCAACGGATATCCAGGAGGTCATCGGCGACACCCACCAGAACGATCAGTGTCGCACCGGCGAGGACGCCCCAGGGGGAGAAATTGTTCCGGTAGATGTCTTTAACGAAGAAGGACTGGCTGGCAAATATGAGTGCAACGAGCACGCCAAGGAAGATGGCCACACCGCCCAGCCGGGACACCGGCGTCGAGTGCATGTCGCGGCTGCGGATGGGCATATGGAGTTCGAGCCGGTTGCCCACGACGCGTGCCGCCCAGGTGGCCCCATAGGACACCACCGCCGCGGTGAGGCCCATCAGCAGGTACATGATCATGCGGTGGCGGCCGTTTCGTGTGTGTACGACGCGGCCGGGAGTGTTAACGCAGCGCCGGGCCGGGGCGTTAACCGCCGGTCCTGGATCAATGGGCTCACTTGCCGGGGATCTGTCGATCGATAAATGAAACTTCTCCGTCGCCGGGCGCGCAGCAGGCAGTACTAAGTGCCTTACAGGGCTGTATTACAGTGGACTCTAGTCAAGATACTAGCGCCAACGGCTCCATGGCTTCGCGCCACACGGCGCATCGCGAGCGGGGAAATCCCCTGAAGGCCGCCCTGAAAGGAACCCCCATGCCCGTCCGGGTCGCAGTTGCCGCCGTGACTTTCAACCGTCATAAAGAGCTGGCTGTCTTGCTGGATGCCATCAACTCCCAGTCCGCGGCGGTGGACACCATCTGCCTCGTGGACGGCGGCTCGGACCCTGCCCGTGAAGTAGCTGCACGCCACTCAAATGTGGACTATGTCCGCTCGGAAGCCAACCTTGGCGGGGCCGGCGGCTTCGCCCTGGCTGCCCTTAAAGCAGTGGCCAGCGGTGCCACCTGGATCTGGATGATGGATGACGATGCGGAGCCGGCAGATCCCGAGTGCCTGGCCACGCTGCTGCGGGAGGCCGAGGCGCGCGATCTCGAAGCGGTGGTCCCGCTGGTGGTGGCCCCCGGTGATCCGGACCGGCTGTCCTTTTTTTTCCGGCTGGACGGGAAAGTCACGCACAGCCGGGCCGACGTGGAAAAGGTAGGTTTCCTGGCGAACGACGGACACTTCTTTAATGGCGCGCTCATCCGGTCGGATGTCTTTTTCAAGGTTGGTCTCCCGGACATGCGTCTCTTCATCCGTGGCGACGAGGTGGACTTCACGATCAGGCTGCGAAAGGCAGGCATCAGGTTCGGCACGGTGACCACCACTGCGATCACGCACCCCCACGCCGTCTCCGAGACACAGCACGTCTTTGGTGCACGCTGGCATGTGATCGTCCCGGATTCGGCCTTTAAACGCTATTACTACTACCGCAACCGCGGCTATTTGATCCGTCGATACTTCCGGGTCAAGTCATTTGTGGCCGACGTCGGTGGCTACGCAGGCTATTTCGCGCAGCGCCGTGACTTTCGAGGCTTCCTGTCCTGGGCCAAGTCCTTCACGAAAGGGCTTCGCGGCAAGGGCTTCGGGCCGCTGGAGGACCAGAAGTTCTAGGACTGGCCCCGTAGGCGTCGCCGGGTGAGCAGCCAGAGGAGTACCCATGGCTCGCCGAAAACGCGGTAAGCCACCCGGCGCGGATGCAGCAGCAGGCGCCACGCCCACTCCAGCCCGAGCCGTCCCAGCCAGCGTGGTGACAGTTTTTGCACACCCGCCAACTGTTCGATGGCGCCGCCCACCGTGCAGTAGATAGCCGGCGGGAGTGAGTCGAGCCGGCGCTGGAGCACTGATTCCTGAAGCGGCATGCCCAGCCCGAGCAAGACCAGCTGGGGCTGCCGCTCCGCGAGCCAACCAACTGCAGCTGTTTCGACGTCGTCGTTCCAGCCTTCGCCGGGAAACCCTGTCACGGTGGCAGCCGGGACAATGCCCTGAAGCCGCTTGACCGCTTTGGCGTTGGCTTCCGCCCCGGCGCCTACCACGGCGATCCTTTCGAGGCCGGTCACCCGGCCCAGCGATGGCAGCCAGTCGGTGGAACCCAGACGGTACTCCATGAGGGGCCTGACGGCGTCGCCGATCCGGCCCCAAAGCCACAACACCGGCGCGCCATCCAGGAGCACCACGTCGCTGTTCTCATAAAGGGAACGGAACCCGGCATCGGAATGGGTCAGCGTGACGCTGTGCAGGTTATGTCCGACGACGGTGCGCCGGTTCCCGTCGTCGACAAACCCTGAGAGCACCTCAAGGAGGCCGTCCACCGTCAGCGGGGTGGCATCGACGCCCAGGATCGGAATGTGCTGCCGCGCCAGGCTCATCCTGCGTCCCGGGTGCCATCGGCCTGCGGGGTGTCCTCGGCCGCCTTCTCGCTCGTCATCACTGACTCGTCAGTAGCGTCTTCGGCAGGCACTGCGTCCCCAGTCTCAGGTGCCTCAGACTCGGCGGCCGGGCTCTCCCCCAGACCCAAGACGGCCGGGACATGTTCGCGAAGCTGGTCGAGGGAGACGGCGCCGTTGCGCACCACCCGCAGGACGGGGCCCGTGGCTTCCACGATGGTGGAAGGTACTGCCTCCGTTCCTTCCATGGGCCGGAAACCACCTTCGAGGTAGACCTCAACGGAATCGGCGAGCTGGGCGCGCGCTTCAGCAGCGGTCTGCGCCGGCGCCTGGCCGGTCCTGTTGGCGGAGGAAACAGCCAACGGGCCGGTCAGGGTGAGGAGTTCCAGGGCAACTTCATCGGCGGGCATACGGAGCGCCACAGTTCCCTGCGTCTCACCAAGGTCCCAGTCCAGCGACGGCTGGGCGTGCAGGATCAGCGTCAGGCCACCCGGCCAGAACGCCTCAGCCAGCTTGCGGGCATCCGCTGAAATGTCTGTGGCCAGCCCGTCCAGGGCGTTGATCCGCGGAATGAGGACGGGCGGGGGCATGGTGCGGCTGCGCCCCTTGGAGACCAACAGCATGGTGACGGCCTGCGGCGAGAAAGCGTCGGCCGCAATCCCGTAGACCGTATCGGTGGGCATGACAACGCACTTCTTTTCGCTGATGGCACGCTGCGCATGCTCCAGCCCCAAGGCGCGCTGGTCCTCTGACGTGCAGTTGTAGGTTGTGGTCACTGGCCTATTCTTTCATCAGTCGTGGCGCGGGCCGGCAAGCACGGCGCTGGTGGCGCGTTCCTTGCCGTTAAGGTCCAGGTGCGTGGTGATCTCCGCCCAGGCACCGGTGCGCTCCATCATGCGGGCAATCCAGGCAGCCTGGACTTCGGCGTGTTCCATCACAAAGTAGCCGCCGGGAACAAGCAGCCGGGCGGCCGAGGCGGCCGCCGCCGTCGGAAGTTCCATTCCGTCCGCTCCCCCGCCGTACAGGGCTTCGGGAGGATCGTGCAGGGCTACTTCGGGTTCATGGGGGATGGCTTCCGCGGGGATGTACGGCGGGTTGGAAACCACGACGTCGAAGGTTCCGTTGAGTTCCGGCAGCGCGTCCCGCAGGTCCCCCAGGGTGAGAGTGACACCCAGCGGCGCCAGGTTCCTGGCTGCCCAGGCGTGGGCGAACGGGCTGTATTCCACGGCGTGGACTTCAGCGCCGGGTACCTCGTGGGCGATGGCACCGGCGATGGCCCCGGATCCCGTGCCCAGATCCACAATCCGCGGGTGCGCCATGCCCTTGACATGGTCGATGACCAGTTGGACCACCGACTCCGTTTCGGGACGCGGGATAAAGACTCCCGGCCCGACGGCGAGTTCCAGGTACCTGAAGTGGGCCACCCCGGTGATGTGCTGCAGGGGGATGCGCCGTGCCCGCTCGGCGACGAGTTCTGCGTAGCCCTCAGGCGCAGGCGAGTCCCCCAGCATCATGGCCCGGAGCCGGCCGAGCCCAACGCCGAGCAGATGATCCGCGAGCAGCTCGGCGTCGACGCGGGGGCTCGGGACCCCGGCGTCCCGGAGGATCGCCGCGGCCTCGCTGACGGCAGCCGCCAGCGACTTTTCCGAGCTGGTTGTCATATCTGTGCAGTTCCCAACAACCGGTTAGTCGCCGATGGCGTCCAGGCGTGCCTGTTCGTCCATCTCGATGGCGGACTGGATGACCGGTTCCAGGTCGCCGTTCATGACCTGGTCCAGGTTGTATGCCTTGTAGCCGGTGCGGTGGTCCGCGATGCGGTTTTCCGGGTAGTTGTAGGTGCGGATGCGCTCCGAACGGTCCATAGTGCGGATCTGGGACTTCCGCTGGGCCGAGTTTTCGGCGTCGATGATCTCCTGCTGGTGCGCCAGGATGCGGGCGCGGAGCACGCGCATGCCGGCCTCGCGGTTCTGCAGCTGGGATTTCTCGTTCTGCATGGCCACCACAATGCCGGTGGGAAGGTGCGTGATACGGACAGCGGAGTCCGTGGTGTTCACGGACTGGCCACCCGGACCCGACGAACGGTAGACGTCGATCTTGAGGTCGTTCTGGTTGATGTCCAGCTCCTCGGGCTCGTCAACCTCGGGCAGCACCAGGACGCCTGCCGCGGAGGTGTGAATCCGGCCCTGCGATTCAGTGACGGGCACACGCTGGACGCGGTGGACGCCTCCCTCGAACTTGAGCCGGGCGTAAACACCCTCTGCGGGGTCGTTCGAGTTCCCCTTGACCGCCATCTGGACATCTTTGTAACCGCCCAGGTCAGACTCGGTGGCGGAAATAAGTTCGGTCTTCCAGCCACGGGATTCGGCGTACCGGGTGTACATCCGCAGAAGGTCACCGGCGAACAGGGCAGCTTCGTCGCCGCCTTCACCGCCTTTGACCTCAAGGATCACGTTGCGGGCGTCGTCAGGGTCGCGAGGAATGAGCAGCCGGCGAAGTTTCGCAGAGGCGTTCTCCAAGGCAGCCTCAAGTTCAGGCACCTCGGCAGCAAACTCAGGGTCCTCCCCCGCCATCTCCTTGGCGGCAGCCAGGTCATCCTGGATTGCTTCCCACTTGTGATACGCCTCAACAATGCCGTTCAGCTGGGCAGACCGCCGCCCCAGCTTCCGGGCCAGCCGCTGGTCAGCATAAACAGCAGGATCCCCCAGCTGCGCCTGGATAGCATCATGCTCATCAAGCAGGCCCTGTACGGACTCAAACATTTTCAAAACCTCTTTCGACTCTTACAAGTCTACTAATGCCACAAGTTTGGCGAGACGCGAGAAGGCGACTTAACGACGAAGCCGCACGGATTTTCCGCCCCGGGAGTGGCATCGGGCCTGCCGGAGCTGGGAGGCAAACGATCGAAGATCGTAAGCCTCCCAGCGTAGGGGCGGGGGCGGAAAATCCGTGCGGCGTCAGCGCGCGGGACCGCCATTACTAGCGGTGAGCTCAGCTACTTGTCGTTATCCGACTTCGCACCCAGCGTTGTCTTTTGCACCTGCATCAGGAACTCAACGTTGCTCTGGGTCTCCCGGATCTTGTTGGTCAGCAGCTCAAGGCTCTGCTGCGTTTCGAGTCCGGAGAGGACGCGGCGCAGCTTCCACATGATCTTGACTTCCTCGGGGGAAAGCAGGTTCTCTTCGCGGCGGGTACCGGACGCGTTGACGTCCACGGCCGGGAAGATGCGCTTGTCTGCCAGCTGGCGGGACAGGCGGAGCTCCATGTTGCCGGTGCCCTTGAACTCTTCGAAGATGACCTCGTCCATCTTGGAACCGGTCTCCACGAGGGCCGTCGCCAGGATGGTGAGCGAGCCGCCGTTTTCGATGTTTCGCGCTGCACCGAAGAAGCGCTTCGGCGGGTACAGCGCCGCGGAGTCGACACCACCGGACAGGATACGGCCGGAGGCCGGCGCTGCCAGGTTGTAGGCGCGGCCCAGGCGGGTCATGGAGTCGAGGAGAACCACAACGTCCATGCCCATTTCCACGAGGCGCTTGGCGCGTTCGATGGAGAGCTCGGCAACGGTGGTGTGGTCATCTGCGGGCCGGTCGAAGGTGGAGGCAATGACCTCGCCCTTGACCGTGCGCTGCATGTCCGTGACTTCTTCAGGACGTTCGTCAACGAGCACCATCATGAGGTGGACCTCAGGATTGTTGGTGGTGATGGCGTTGGCGATGGACTGCAGGATCAGCGTCTTGCCTGCCTTCGGCGGGGAGACGATCAGGCCGCGCTGGCCCTTGCCGATCGGGGCAACCAGGTCAATGACGCGGGGGCCGATCTTCTTGGGGTCCGTCTCGAGACGCAGGCGCTCGGACGGGTACAGCGGAACCAGCTTGGCGAATTCGACGCGGTCCTTGAGTTCTTCCGGCGTCTTTCCGTTCACGGAGGTGACACGGACCAGGGCGTTGAACTTCTGGCGGGCGGACTGCTGGCTGCGGTCCTCGCCGTCACGCGGTGCACGGATGGCGCCCACCACGGCGTCACCCTTGCGCAGGTTGTACTTCTTGACCTGGGCGAGGGAAACGTAAACGTCGTTCGGGCCCGGCAGGTAGCCGGATGTACGGATGAACGCGTAGTTCTCCAAGACGTCCAGGATGCCGGCTACGGGCAGCAGGACATCGTCCTCGGTCACCTCGACGTCGTCGACGTCCGGACCCTGGGCGCGTCCACGACGGCGGTCGTTGCGGTCGCGGAAACGATCGTTACGGGCGTTGTCCCGGTTGTCCTGGCCGCCGGAGCGGTCGTTGCGGTCGCGCCGGTTACGGCGGTTCCGGCGGCTGCCGCCGTCAGAATCGTCGTTGTCGCGGGAATTGTCGCGGCTGTCATCGCGGCGGGTGCCTTCACGCTGGCCGGCCTCGCGGCTGCCTGCATTGTCGCGGCCGCCATCTGCGTTGTCGCGGACGTTGTTGTCGCGGGCATTGGTGTCACGGCCAGCGCGGGTGCGGCCGCTTTCGCGACGGTCAGTGCGCAGGCCGTCCCCTGATTCAGCGCCCTGGGTTTCAGTGCGCTGGGTTTCGGTGCGCTGGGTTTCAGCACGGTCGGTCTGGCGCTGATCGTCGGCGGGCTTCTCGGCCGGCGCTTCGGTGACGTCGCCTGCGTGCTGAGCGGTTGCCTGTGCGGCTGCTTCACCGCGACGGCGGTTGCGGGTCCGCGGCTGGCGCCGTTCACCGGCAGCCTCAGCTGCCTCGCCGGACTCGGCCGGCGCGGCCACCGGAGCTTCGGCCGGCGCGGCCACCGGAGCTTCAGCGGCTGCAGCAGCGGGAGCTGCAACGACGCCGTCGCTGACGGCGCGGCGGCTGCGACCACGGCCACGGGCGCGGGTTGCATCAGCGGCCGGCGCTTCGGCTTCGCCGGCAGCCACGGGGGCTGCTGCTACCGGGGCCGCGGCAGCAACGTGGTTTTCAGTGGCTTTGTCAGCAACCTTGGCCGGAGCCTTGGTGGCCGAAGTGCCAGCACGGTGGGCGGAAATGGCCGTAACCAGGTCTCCCTTGCGCATGCGGGATCCGCCGGAGATCCCCAACTGGCTGGCAAGTGCCTGCAGCTGAGCGAGCTTCAGGCCGGCTAGCCCGCTGCTCTTGGCGGGTGCAGCCGGTCCGGCAGCAGAAGTTAGTGTGTCCACAGCTGGAGACAGCTCAGTGGTTTCGGTCACGAAGGATCCTTCCCCCTCGACGGCGTCCAGACTGGGAGCTGGACGCGATGATTTGATCTGGGCTGCAGTTCAGATCTGCAGCCGGGATTTTTCGGCCTTGCCGGTTGGATTTCGGCCAGCAGGGCCGGATACTGATTCACCTCACGCACCGATTAATGGCGGGGCGCCGGGCTGACGGTCCAGGGGCAGACAGGTGGAGGCTGCAGATTCCTGCGACAGACCAAGCAGGTGACACCGGAAAATATTGCGCAGTAGGAGATCAGGTACAACTGAAATGCAGTTGCGGATCAGATAGGCGGAATTACCGCCGGTGTAAGTCCACCTTAGCACCTTCAACGTCCACTGCCAGCTTCAGAACACGCCAGCCGATGCCTGGCGTGTTGGCCGCAGTGAAGGATTCGATCAGGGCGAGTATTTCCGCGGCTTCAGCTTCGCCGTTGGCGAGGACAAGCACGGTGGGCCCGGCACCGGAAACAACTGCTGCATGGCCTGCACTGCGCAATGCCCTGATGAGGGCGGCGCTGGGCCGCATGGCTTCTGCCCGGTAGCTCTGGTGGAGGTAGTCTTCGGTGCCGGCGAGCAGAAATTCCGGCTTGTGTGTCAGCGCATGGATGAGAAGGGCAGCCCGGCCGGAGTTCATCGCCGCGGCGTGGTGGCCTACGGATGCAGGCAGCAGCGCCCGGGCCGCTTCGGTGGACAGTTCAAAGTCCGGAACTGCCACGATGGGGATGACCGAGCCCACCACCGTGGCGCAGGTACTCCTGTACTGGTCACTGTCCTGCCATGACAGCGCCAGGCCGCCGAAAATCGCGGGCGCGACGTTGTCCGGGTGGCCCTCCATCTCGCTGGTGAGTTGCAGGATCCAGTCCCGCCCACGCTGCCCCGCAGCCGGCACCATGGCGTTGGCGGCGGACACTGCGGCCACCACCGCAGAGGCCGACGAGCCCAGGCCACGCCCATGGGGATTGACGTTCGTCGCCGTAATCCGGAGCCCGCCGTGCCGGTAGCCCAGACGTGCGAAAGCGGCCTCCATGGCCCGGACCACGAGGTGGGTGGCATCGCGCGGCAGGCTTTCCGCCCCCTCTCCGCTGAGCTCGAAGAGCAGCTCATCGGTTTCGAGGCTTTCCACCGTCAGGGTGTCATGCAGTGCCAGGGCAAGGCCCAGGCTGTCATATCCCGGACCGAGGTTGGCGCTGGTGGCGGGAACCCTGACGGTGACCCGTTGTCCCGCCTCGATCAGGGGCAGGACAACGGTGGTTGGCGCGGTGGTTTTCAAGGCTACTTTTCTTCCAGTCCCAGTTCAGCCGCAACGGTGACAACGTCGTTGGGGACCTTGACGGGCTGCACTTCGCTGCCATCCTCGGTCCGCAGGGCCCACTGGGGGTCTTTCAGGCCGTGGCCCGTAACGGTAATGACGATCGTCTTGCCGGCAGGAACTTGCCCGGCGGCGTGCTTCTTGAGCAGGCCCGCCACTCCGGCCGCGGAGCCAGGCTCCACAAAAACGCCTTCGCGGGCGGACAGCCAGCGGTGGGCCTCCAGGATCTGCTCGTCAGTCACGGCGTCGATGAAGCCGCCGGACTCGTCGCGGGCCGCGATGGCGCCGTCCCATGAGGCCGGGTTGCCAATCCGGATGGCGGTGGCGATGGTGTCCGGTTCCGTAATGGGGTGACCGGCCACGAACGGGGCAGCACCGGCGGCCTGGAAGCCCCACATCTGCGGCGTTTTCGTGGACACGGGCGCAAGGGTGCCCGCCGTTGCGGACTCGAACGGTTCAGAGTACTCCTTGTACCCCTTCCAGTACGCCGTGATGTTGCCGGCGTTTCCGACGGGCAGGACGTGGATGTCCGGCGCGTCACCGAGAGCGTCAACAATCTCGAACGCGCCCGTCTTCTGGCCCTGGATCCGGGCAGGATTCACGGAGTTGACCAGGAATACCGGGTAGGACTCTCCCAGCTTCCGGGCGATATCCAGGCAGTTATCGAAGTTGCCGTCCACCTGCAGCAGGGTGGCGCCGTGCGCGATGGCCTGGCTCAGCTTTCCCATGGAAATCTTGCCTTCGGGCACCAGCACGGCGCACGTCAGCCCGGCAGCGGTGGCGTAGGCGGCGGCGGAGGCCGACGTGTTGCCGGTGGAGGCGCACACAACGGCCTTCGCACCGGATTCCACGGCAGCGGTCATGGCCATGGTCATGCCGCGGTCCTTGAACGAGCCGGTGGGGTTCATCCCCTCCACCTTCAGGTACACGGTGGAGCCGGTCAGTTCAGACAGCTTCTGCGCGTGGACCAGCGGGGTGCCGCCTTCACCCAGGGTGATGACCCGGGTGGATTCCGTCACGGGCAGACGGTCAGCGTATTCGCGGATAACGCCGCGCCATTGGTGAGCCACTTAGACTCCTTCTACCCGCAGAACGGATGTAACTGAATTGATGACGTCCAGGCCCTTGACGGCCTCGACGGTGGCCGCGAGGGCGGCCTCTGATGCTCGGTGTGTGACGATCCGCAGTTCGGCAGATTGCGTGTTGGATTCGGCGTCGGTATGGATGGTCTGCCGCATGGTTTCGATGGATACACCGTGTTCGGCGAAGAGCTGGGCGATGCGTGCCAGGACGCCGGGCTGGTCCGCGACGTCCAGGCCGATGTAGTAGCTGGTGGTGGCCGCGTCGATGGGAAGTGCCGGAATGTGCCCGGTGGTGGTTTCGGTGCGCTGGGGTCCGCCCAGCACCAGGCGGCGGGCCGCGGAGACAAGGTCGCCAAGCACGGCCGACGCCGTCGGGGTGCCGCCGGCGCCCTGGCCGTAAAACATCAGTTCACCGGCGTTTTCAGCCTCGATGAACACCGCGTTGAAGGCGCCCCGGACAGCCGCCAGCGGGTGCTCCCGCGGCAGCAGCGTGGGGTGCACGCGCACCGAAACGCCTTCGCCGCCGTCGGGATCAGTCAGCTTTTCTGCAATCGCCAGCAGCTTGATGACAAAACCGGCGTCCTTGGCCGCTGCAATGTCATCAGCTGTGACGGAGGTGATGCCTTCGCAGTGGACGTTTTCCAGCGCGAACCGGGTGTGGAAGGACAGCGTGGCAAGGATCGCAGCCTTCGCGGCGGCGTCGTGGCCTTCGATGTCGGCGGTGGGGTCCGCTTCCGCGTAGCCGAGGCGCTGGGCCTCAGCGAGGGCATCGGCGAACTGTGCGCCGGTGGAATCCATCTGATCCAGGATGAAGTTGGTGGTGCCGTTGACGATGCCCAGCACCCGGGTGATCCGGTCGCCGGAAAGGCTGTCCCTGATGGGCCGCAGGATGGGGATGGCTCCGGCCACGGCTGCCTCATAGGACAGCTGGACGCCGGCCTTGTCAGCCTCTTCGTAGAGCGTGGGTCCGTCCTGGGCGAGCAGTGCCTTGTTGCCAGTAACGACGCAGGCGCCGTTGCTCAGCGCGGAGAGGATCAGCGTGCGGGCCGGCTCAATGCCGCCCATGAGTTCTATTACTAGGTCGGCGTCCTTGACCAGGGTTTCGGCGTCGGTGGTGAACAGTTCCTGCGGAAGCTCCACGTCGCGCTTGGCGTTCACGTTTCGCACCGCGATGCCGCTGAGCTGCAGTCGCGCTCCCGTGCGGGCGGCCAGGGTGTCGGCGTCCTCAATGAGAATCCGCGCAACCTGGGCCCCAACGTTGCCACAGCCCAGCAGGGCCACCTTCAGGGTTCGCATTTCAGTCATTCAGACTCCCATGTCGCGGTTGAGCAGATCTTCTTCGGTTTCCCCGCGGACAATCAGCCGGGCAGATCCGTCGCGCACCGCGACAACGCCCGGCCTCGCCAGATAGTTGTAGTTGCTTGACAAGGCCCAGCAGTAGGCGCCGGTCCCCGGTACAGCAAGCAGATCACCGGCTGCCACGTCCTCGGGCAGATATACATCTCTAACAACTATGTCGCCGCTCTCGCAATGTTTGCCCACCACTCGGGACAGTTCCGGTGCCGCAGCTGAGGTGCGCGAAGCCAGAATGGCCGAATAATCCGCGTCGTAGAGCACCGGGCGGGCGTTATCGCTCATGCCGCCATCAACTGACACATAGCGGCGCGGATACGTAACGTTTTCCGCCCCGGTTCCGGCTGTTTCCGCTGCTCCGGCGGCGGCAGCGTCCACCCGCACCGTCTTGAGGGTGCCCACCTCGTACAGCGTGAAGGTGGTGCTGCCCACGATCGCGCGGCCCGGTTCGATGGAAATCCGGGGTGACGTGATGCCAAGGTCCGCGCAGGTGGAACGCACGACGGCGGCCATGGCCTGTGCGATCTCGGCAGCGGGGCGGGGGGTATCGACGGGGGTGTAGGCAATCCCGTAGCCGCCGCCCAGGTCCAGTTCGGGCATCACGATGGAGTATTTTTCCTGCATGGCGGCAAGGAAGCGGAGGAGCTTTTCGGCAGCCACGGCAAAGCCCTCAGGCTCAAAGATCTGGGAACCGATGTGGCAGTGCAGCCCCAGCAGGTCGATGCCGGGATAGCTCGATGCCGCTGCCACTGCCTCTTCCGCTGCTGACAGACCAGCCTGCTCGGTGGTGTCCTCCGCCATGGAGAGGCCGAACTTCTGGTCCTCGTGGGCGGTGGCGATGAACTCGTGGGTGTGGGCATGCACGCCGGGAGTGAGCCGCAGCATGACCTTGGCCTGCTCGCCGCGGCCTTCTGCGATCTTCGCGACGCGCTGGAGTTCGTCGAGGCTGTCCACCACGATCCGGCCCAGTTTCATGTCCAGGGCGCGGTGGATTTCGGCGTCGGACTTGTTGTTTCCGTGCAAGGCCACATCCGCGCCGGGGATGCCGGCCCGGGCAGCGACTGCCAGTTCCCCGCCGGAGGCCGTGTCCAGCCGCAGGCCTTCCTCCTCAACCCACCGCACCACGGAAGTGCAGAGGAACGACTTCCCTGCGTAATAGACGTCCACTCCCCCGCAGATGTCAGCGAACGCATTGTTGAACGCGTCACTGAAGGCGCGGGCGCGCGCCCGGAAATCATTCTCGCTCATGACAAATAGCGGTGTTCCGTACTGCCTTTGCAGCTCGCTGACCGGGATGCCGTCAATGGCGAGTTCGCCGTCGTCGTTCCGGTCAACGCCCTGGGCCCACAGCGGCTGGTGCAAGGCATTCAGATCGGCCGGAACGGCAAGCCAGTCAGGGGCCAGCGGGGATGCGGCGCGGTTACTGGTGTTGGGCACTGCCATCACATCCGTTCCGGAGCAGAAACGCCAAGGAGGTCCAGGCCGTTGGCCAGCACCTGGCTGGTGGCATCGTTGAGCCACAAGCGGGTGCGGTTGACGTCTGTGACGGCTTCGTCGCCCATGGGAGCGATGCGGCAGGCGTCATACCAACGGTGATAGGCGCCGGCGATGACCTCAAGGTGGCGGGCGATGCGGTGCGGTTCGCGCAGTTCGGCGGCTTTGGCCACGATGGAGGGGTAGCTGCCCAGGCAGGAGAGCAGTTCGTTTTCGGTGGCATGGTCCAAGAGCGAGGCCTCGAAGGCGCTGCGGTCCACACCGGCCGCCACGGCGTTGCGTGCTGCGCCGCGGGTACGCGCGTGGGCGTACTGCACGTAGAAGACAGGGTTCTCGTTGCTGTGCTTCTTGAGCAGGTCGGGGTCCAGCGTCAGCGGCGAATCCGCAGGGAAGCGGGCCAGCGAGTAGCGCACCGCGTCCTTGCCGAGCCAGTCGATGAGGTCCTTGAGCTCGATGATGTTGCCGGCACGCTTGGACAACTTGGCACCGTTGACAGAGACCAGCTGGCCGATGAGCACCTCGATGTTGACCTCCGGATCATCGCCCGCCGCCGCCGCGATGGCCTTGAGACGGTTGATGTAACCGTGGTGGTCCGCACCAAGAAGGTAGATCTTCTCGGTAAAGCCGCGGTCCTTCTTGGAGAGGTAGTAAGCGGCGTCGGCGGCAAAATAGGTGGGCTCGCCGTTGGCCCGGACCATCACGCGGTCCTTGTCATCCCCAAAGTCCGTGGTGCGCAGCCAGACCGCACCGCCGTCGTCGAACACGTGGCCCTGCTCGCGAAGGCGGGCAACGGCACTTCCGATCGCGCCGGCGTCGTGCAGTTCCTGCTCGGAGAAGAACACATCGAATTCGACACCGAAATCCGCGAGCGTGGCCTGGATGTCCTTCATCTGGGCCTGGTAGGCCGCAGCGCGGATCACGGGAATCGCAGCGACTTCAGTCAGCTCACGGATGTCCGGGTGTTCGCTGAGCACCTCATGACCGAGGTCCGCGATGTACTGGCCGGGGTATCCGCCGTCAGGCACGGGGAGGCCGTGGAGCCGGTTGTAGACCGACTGGGCGAAGGTGTTCATCTGCGTGCCGGCGTCATTGATGTAGTACTCCGCGGTGACGTCGGCGCCGGAAGCCCGCAGGACACGGGCGATGGCGTCGCCCAGGGCTGCCCAACGGGTGTGGCCGATGTGCAGGGGGCCGGTGGGGTTCGCCGAAACAAACTCCATGTTGACGGTGTGGCCGGCGAGCGCGGTGTTGGTGCCGTAGTCGGGGCCGGCTTCCACGATGGCCTTCGCCAGGGCCCCCGCGGCGGCAGCGTCCACCGTGATGTTCAGGAAGCCGGGACCGGCAATGTCCACGGCAGCGACGCCGTCGATGGTCTTAAGCCGGGCGCTCAGGATGGTGGCAAACTCGCGCGGATTGGTGCCGGCCTGCTTGGACAGCTGCAGGGCGATGTTGGTGGCCCAGTCACCGTGTTCCCGGTTCTTCGGTCGCTCCACCCGCACCTCAGCAGGAACAGCTGAGGCGGAAAGTCCGATTTCGCCGGCGGCGACGGCATCTTTCAGGCAGGCGGATATGGCGAGGGAGAGTTCTTCGGGAGTCACCCCTCTAGCCTACCGGGGCCCGCCACGTGGAGGAATTTGAGCCCGCACGGTGACCGGGGCGGCCTGCCCGGGAAGACTCATGGCCTATCGCGGCCGCGCGGCTGCTTCACAGGGTGAACCATTACGCTGATTCCGACGTTGAGTACACCGTAAGCACCCAGCCCACGAAACGAGCCCCGTTATGAGACCGTCAGTCCGCAAGAGTGTTTTCGCCGGAATCGCCGGCCTGTCCCTCGCCGGAACGGTCGCCGGCTGCGCGCCGACGCCAACACAGGGAGCAACACCTCCCTCAGCCGGCAACAGTTCCGCAGGCGCAACCACAGCGACTGGCACGTCGTCATCCCTGGCTGGCAGCGGTTCCGTCTACAAGGACGGCACGTACAGCGCCGACGGCACCTACGTGTCCCCGAACGGCACTGAAACCGTGGGCGTGGAACTGACGCTCGCGTCCGGGACGGTCACCGCCGTCAACATCACCCAGCACCCCTCCAACCCGAACACCCGAAAGTTCCAGGGCGAGTTTGCCGGCGGGATCGCCTCGCAGGTGGTGGGGAAGAGCATTGACGCGCTGAAGGTCTCCAAGGTTGCAGGCTCCTCCCTGACCAGCGGCGGGTTCAACCAGGCGGTAGAAAAGATCAAGTCGGAGGCCCAGTAGGCCGTGCCGCAGCCCGACTGGTCGGAGTTCCGCTTTGACGGGATCGGTACCCGTTGGGAAATCAGCACGCCCCGGCCGCTTTCGGCCGGCGTCCGCGCACGGCTTCTGGCCGTGGTGGAAGCGTACGACGGCGAGTGGTCGCGGTTCCGTCCGGATTCCACCGTCAGTGTCATGGGCCGTAAGCCGGGGCGGCATGAGTTTCCCGCGGAGGCCGCGGCGCTTGGCGGGCTATACCGTTCGCTGTACCGCCTCTCAGCAGGGGCAATGACTCCGCTGATCGGCGGCAGCCTTGCGCAATTGGGCTACGACGCCGACTACTCGCTGCGGCCCGCGGGGCCGCCCAGGGCCGCACCCCGTTGGGAAGACGTCCTGGACTGGGATGGCACGGTCCTCACCAACCATGTGCCCGTTGTGCTGGACATCGGCGCCGCCGGGAAGGGCCAACTGGTGGATCTCCTGGCCGCCGAATTGCGTTCGCACGGTCATGGCAGCTTCCTCATCGATGCCAGCGGTGACCTGTTGTATGCAGGTCCGGACGTTATCACCGTCGCGCTGGAGCACCCGTACGATCCAACCAAGGCCATCGGCACCGTTCCGGTCTCCGGCGGTGCACTGTGCGCCTCTGCCTCCAACCGCCGGGTGTGGGGTGACGGCTTGCATCATGTCCTTGACGGCACCACGGGCCGGCCCGTCACCACTGCCGTGGCCACGTGGACCATGGCGGCGGACACCATGCTGGCTGACGCGCTGGCCACGGCCTTGTTCTTCGTCCCGGGCGCCGCGCTGGAGCGCACTTTCGATTTTTCCTGGCTGACAGTATTTTCGGATGGAAGTGCCGCCTTTTCGGCCGGATTTGAAGGGACACTGTTCACATGAGCCCCGTTGATACCCCCACGGCTGTTTCCCCGGCCGGCCGGCTGGACACCTTGCTGGGGAAGTACACGATGTACCGGCTGATCCTGCTGGTACTCGCCGCTCTTGCCGTGTACAGCCTGCTTCTTGACGCCCTGGGGTGGCTGACCTTCGGCATCCCCGAGATGCTGGTGCACCTGGCTTTGTGCCTTGGCCTGACTTATGCCTCCAACCGGGCCCTTGCCGCGCTGTTCCGTGTGCGGCCGCATTCAGAGTCGTCGCTGATCACCGGCCTGCTGCTGTACTTCCTTTTCTGGCCGTCGCTTTCGCCCATGGACGTAGCGGGTGTGGCCTTGGCCTGCGTGCTTGCTTCTGCCTCCAAATACGCGCTGGCCTGGCGGGGCCGGCACTTCTTCAACCCCGCCGTCACCGGTGCATTCGTGACCGGGCTGACGGGGCTGAACGTCGCCACCTGGTGGGCGGCAACCCCGGCCATGCTATGGCTCCTGGTACCGGGCGTTCTGCTGGTGCTGTACCGCACCCGGAAGTTCCTGATGGCAGCTGTCTTCCTCGTGGTGGCAACGTCCATAGTGACCTCGGAACTGCTGCAGGCCGGGATAACTTTGGGCGGTGCGCTCTGGCAGGCCCTGGCGCAGCGGCCCCTGTTCTTTTTCGTCGGCTTTATGCTGACCGAGCCGCTGACACTGCCACCGCGCCGCTGGCATCAGCTTGCGCTGGCGGCCGTTGTTGGCGGGGTATTCGCAGTGCCTTACAACTTCGGGTTCCTCGCCAATTCCCCCGAACTGGCCCTGCTTATCGGCAACCTACTGGCGTTTGCAGTGGGTCAGCGGGGCGGCCTGAGGCTGACGTTCACGGGCTCCCGGGCTTTGACGCCAAGCACCACAGAGTTTGCCTTTCACCCCTCCCGCCCGGTCCGCTTTGTGCCCGGGCAGTACATGGAACTGGACCTGCCGCACGCGAAGCCGGACGGCAAAGGCCGACGCCGGGTGTTCAGCCTGACCAGCTCCCCGGGTTCGGACACGGTGACGTTTGGCGTGCGGACCTCTGAGCCGTTTTCGGCCGCCAAGAAAGCACTCCTTGCCCTGAAGCCCGGTGACCAGGTGGCGGGGACATCCGTAGGCGGCGATTTTGTGCTGCCCCGCGACCCCCGGACGCCGGTACTGCTTATCGCAGCAGGCATCGGCATCACGCCGTACCTCGCGCAGTTGGCGTCAGGCGCCGCCCGGGACCGGGATGTGGTTCTCCTGCTCTTGGCACGGAACGCCGAGGAGATCGCCTACGCCAGGGAACTGGAAGCGTCGGGCGCACGGATCGTTGCCCGCCTCGCCGATGGCTCCGCCCCGCCGTCGTTCATTAGCGACGCCGGGACAGCGATGCCGGAGAGAACTGTCTCCGGGTCCCGGCTGGACGGGCCATCGCTGCTGGCTCTTGTGCCGGATATTGCGGATCGGACCGTCTACGTTTCGGGGTCCCCCGCGAGCGTCGCTTCGCTGCGCCGTGCGGCCAGGAACGCAGGTGCGCGCCGGGTGCAGGTGGACTCGTTTTCCGGCTACTGAGGTTTCGGCACGCTGGTGGATTGCGGACTATTCGCCCGCAGAGGCGGCTCACGGCACCACGTTTTTCATTGCGGGCCACCTTCCTGCTAAGCTCTAGGACGTCCCGCCAGCATCGGCAGGATCCCTGAATTGCCCTCGTAGCTCAGGGGATAGAGCGTCTGCCTCCGGAGCAGAAGGTCGTAGGTTCGAATCCTATCGAGGGCACAGAGAAGAACCCCGTCACTTCAACGAAGTGGCGGGGTTTTGCTGTTTCGGCACTGACGTTGGCTTGGTGCCTGCCATAAGACATTCCGGCCATGACCGAGTGGCCTCCCCCGGATTGTCAGCGCCCCCTCGTAGTCTGAATTCACCGATCGAGGGGGTACATCATTCAGCCGACAGACCAGCCTACGCCAGCACACCATCCGCCAGCGCGGGATCATTCAGAGGGCTGCTGTTTCATCATCCCGCCCTACATTCTGCGGCGGCTGGCCCGTCAGGATGCGCCGCAGTTTTCCGCTGCCGCACGGGCAGCAAAAGAAGCACTGAGCCATGTGCGGTCGGTCCAATCCGCCCGGACGGCGCCAAGGCCCGCTGTTCCGCCCGGCGTACGTGATGCCAAGCCCGGGCCGCCAAGCCGGAGCATTTACGATGCCGCCGGCTCCGAGACCCTGCCTGGAAAGTTGGTGCGCAAGGAAGGCGATCCGACATCCGGAGATGTCGCCGCCGATGAGGCCTACGAGGGCCTGGGGAACACCCACCGCCTCTTCGCTGACATCTTCGGCCGTAACTCCATCGATGGCGCCGGTCTACCCCTTGATGCGAGCGTGCATTTCGGGAAGCTCTACGACAATGCCTTCTGGGACGGCAAGCAGATGGTCTTCGGCGACGGCGACGGCCAGGTCTTCGAACGGTTTACGCGATCGCTGAGCGTTATCGGCCACGAACTCACCCACGGAGTCACTCAGTTCTCGGCGGGGCTGGCCTACCGGAACCAGGCCGGTGCCATCAACGAGTCCATGTCCGACGTCTTCGGCGTGCTCGTTGAGCAGTACGTAAAGAAGCAGTCCGTCCCGGAGGCGATTTGGCTGATCGGCGAAGGCCTGTTCACCGCGCAGGTGCAAGGATCAGCCCTGCGCTCGATGAAGGCGCCAGGCACCGCCTACGACGACGACGTGCTGGGCAAGGATCCGCAGCCGGACTCGATGGACTCCTACGTGCGCACCAGCGCTGATAACGGCGGCGTACACATCAACTCCGGCATCCCCAACCGGGCCTTTTACCTCACAGCGGAAGCCCTGGGCGGCAACGCCTGGGAAGCTCCGGGCCAGATCTGGTACGAGACCCTCACCGGCGGTTCGCTGCCGGCCACCGCCACGTTCAGCGTTTTTGCGCGCACGACGGCGGCGGCTGCGGTGGAGCTGTTCGGGTCCGGTTCAACCGAGCATGACGCCGTCCGCACGGCGTGGGAAACTGTAAAGGTCAAGCTCTAAGCCAACGCTTGGCTGCCGGTCAGCCGGCAGCCAAGCTGCAGGAAAGCCCAGGAACCACGCGATGAAAATAAGTGTGGAGCGCACCGGCGGGGTCGCCGCGCTGACCCGTGTGTGGACCGTTACGGCCGACACCGAAGTCGCCAGGAACCAGTGGCAGCCGATCGTCGAGGCATGCCCCTGGGACGCGGTACCCAAGACCGTCCGCGCAGCATCACAGGCAGCGGAGGGCAGCCAGCCGGACAGGTTCATCTACGCAATCCGGGCAGGGGAACGGCGAGCGGCCCTCCCCGAGAAGAGTGTCACCGGACCGTGGCGGGTGCTGGTAGACAGCACACGGGCCGCGTCAGAAGAATCCGGCTAAACCGCAGCGTCCACTACTTGCCAGGCGCCCCGCAGGGCTGGAATCACACGCGGCCCCAGTAGACTGGCTGCAGCCATGACATTTCATATCTCCTACCCTGCTGAGCTGCCCGTCTCCGAGCGCCGCGAGGACCTGATGGCTGCCATTGCAGCGAACCAGGTGACCATCATCGCCGGCGAGACCGGCTCCGGGAAGACCACCCAGATCCCCAAGATGTGCCTCGAACTGGGCCTGGGCGATAACGGCCTGATCGGGCACACCCAGCCCCGCCGGCTTGCAGCGCGCACGGTAGCGGAGCGCATCGCCGAGGAACTGGGCGTGGAGATTGGCCAGGAAGTCGGCTTCCAGGTGCGCTTCACGGGCGAAGTCGGCCGGTCCACCAAGGTCAAGCTGATGACGGACGGCATCTTGCTCGCAGAAATCCAGCGCGACAAGCTGCTGCGAAAATACAACGCCATCATCATTGACGAGGCCCACGAGCGCAGCCTCAACATCGACTTCATCCTCGGCTACCTCAAGCGCATCCTGCCCCAGCGCCCCGACCTGAAGATCATCATCACCTCCGCCACCATCGATCCGGAGCGTTTCGCCAAGCACTTCGGCAGCGAGGCGGAGCCCTCCCCCATCATCGAAGTCTCCGGCCGCACGTTCCCGGTGGAAATCCGCTACCGGCCGCTGTCCCAGCCCGCCGGCGGGGCCCGCTCCGCAGGTGATGACGCAGACGATGAAGACAACACGTCCGACGACGAACTCGAAGAGGACCGCGATCCCCTCGACGCCGTCTGCGACGCCGTGGACGAACTCGCGGATGAAGCACCGGGCGACATCCTGATCTTCTTCTCCGGCGAGCGCGAAATCCGCGACGCCGCTGACGCACTCCAAGCGAGGATCCAGTCCAACCGCCGTTTGGCCGGGACGGAGGTCCTGCCGCTTTTCGCCCGGCTCAGCCTGCAGGAACAGCACAAGGTCTTCCACCCGGGCAGCAAGCGCCGTATTGTGCTGGCCACCAACGTGGCCGAGACGTCCCTGACCGTTCCGGGGATCAAATACGTCATCGACACCGGCACCGCGCGCATCTCGCGCTACTCGCACCGCACCAAGGTGCAGCGCCTGCCCATTGAACGTGTCTCCCAGGCGTCCGCGAACCAGCGCTCCGGCCGGTGCGGACGCGTGTCCGACGGCATCGCTATCCGGCTGTACTCGGAGGAGGACTTCGAATCCCGTCCGCTGTTCACGGATCCGGAGATCCTCCGCACCAACCTCGCCGCCGTCATCCTGCAGATGACAGCCATGGGGGTGGCGCGGGGTCCTAAAGACGTCGAAAACTTCCCCTTTGTGGAGCCGCCGGATTCGCGGGCAATCAACGACGGCGTCACGCTCCTACGCGAACTCGGCGCGTTGAGCCCCGTCAGGCCAGGGGACGCTCAAAGCGGCGGCCTGACCGCCGTCGGGCAGAAACTTGCCCAACTGCCTGTCGATCCCCGGCTGGGCCGGATGATTGTTGAAGCCGGCAAGCGCGGTTGCGTCCGGGAAGTGATGATCCTGGCAGCGGCACTCACCATCCAGGACCCCCGCGAACGCCCGACGGACAAGCAGCAGCTCGCAGCGGAGAAGCATGCCCGTTTCCGTGACGAGAACTCAGACTTCACCGGCTTCCTGAATCTGTGGAACTACATCCAGGAAAAGCAGCAGGAACTCTCTTCCACCCAGTTCCGCCGGCTCTGCCGCAACGAGTTCATCAACTACCTCCGTGTCCGGGAATGGCAGGACCTGTTCGCGCAGCTCCGGCAGCTTGCCCGGCCGCTGGGCATCAGCCTGGACAATAAACGCCTCGCCGATCCTGTGGGCAACCACGAGGGCGTCCACATCAGCCTGCTGTCCGGCCTGCTCAGCCACATCGGCATCCTTGACGACCGCAAGCGCGAATACGCCGGCGCACGCGGCAGCCGGTTCGCGATTTTCCCGGGGTCGGCACTGTTCAAAAAGTCCCCCACTTTCGTGATGGCTGCCGAACTCGTCGAAACAAGCCGGCTGTGGGCCAGGGTCGCCGCCAAGTTCGATCCTGTGTGGGCCGAACAAGTGGCGCCGGACCTCGTTAAGCGCAGCTACAGCGAACCCCACTGGTCCACCAAAATGGGCGCGGTGATGGCGTATGAAAAGGTCACGCTCTATGGTGTCCCCATCATTCCCCAGCGCCGGGTCAACTACAGCCGCGTGGATCCGGTGCTGGCCCGTGAGCTGTTCATCCGGCATGCCCTGGTGGAGGGCGACTGGAAAACGCACCACAAGTTCTTCCACCGCAACCGCGCCCTGCTCCTCGAAGTGGAGGAGCTCGAGGCCAGGATGCGCCGGCGCGACCTCCTGGTGGACGACGAAACGCTGTTTGAGTTCTACGACGCCCGGATCGGCCCCGACGTGGTGTCTGAGCGCCACTTCGACAAATGGTGGAAGGACGCCCGGCAGAAGAACCCGGACCTTTTGGACTATGACAAGTCCCTGCTGCTCAATGAAGAAGCCGACAACCTGGACGAGGCTGCCTACCCCGGGACGCTCCTGCACAAGGGCTTCGAGCTGCCGCTGACCTATGAGTTCCACCCTGTAGCGCCTGGCTCGCCACCCAACCCGTCCGACGGCGTCACGGCCGAAGTGCCGGTGCTTTTCCTCAACCAGCTGGACGACAAGGCGTTCCGCTGGCTGATCCCGGGCCAGCGTGTGGAACTGGTGACTGCCCTGATCAAATCCCTGCCCAAGCAGATCCGGAAGAACTTCGTCCCGGCACCGGACGTGGCCCGCCAGGCCGTGGCCGCGCTTGAGGCGGACTTTGACCCGGCCAACGACGAACTCGAAGCCTCGCTGGAGCTGGCCCTGCGCCGGATCCGCGGCCAGGTCATCCCGCCGGGCTCCTGGAACTGGGATGCCGTGCCTTCACACTTGCGGGTGAGCTTCAAAGTGGTCGACAGCAAGGGCAAGGTACTTGACGAGGGTAAGAACCTCGCTGCCCTGCAGGAGCGCCTGGCACCGGCAACACGCCGCGCCATCGCCGAGTCCCTGGGGGCAACTCCCGGTACCACGGCGCCGCGGTCCTCCGCAAAGTCCGGGACCGGCAGCTCGGGGAGGACAGAATCGCCGTCCGGTGGCCCTGCGGCAGGCGCCGCAACTGGCAACGGTGCGGGTTTCAGGGAGCAGAGCGGCCTGACCGAGTGGAGCTTCGGCACCGTACAGCGCCAGGTCAGCAACACGGTCAACGGCCACACTGTCACTGGCTATCCTGCGCTTGTGGATGAAGGAACGTCGGTTGCGCTGCGTGTGTTCCAGACGTCTTCGGAACAGCTGGCGGCCATGCGTGGCGGCGTCATCCGGCTGCTGGCACTGCGTGTTCCAGCGCCCGACCGCTACGTGCTGGAGCACCTCAACAACACCGAAAAGCTCACCTTCAGCCAGAACCCGCACGGTTCAGTCTCGGCACTGATCGCCGACTGCGCCCTGGCCGCCGTGGACAAGCTGACCCCGGCCGAGGTCCCCTGGGACAAAGAGTCCTTCGACGCCCTCTACGAACAGGTCCGCGCCGAACTGATCGACACGGTATTCAGTGTGACGGCGGTGGTGGAGCGCATCCTCGCCAGCACCCGGCGGATCGAAAAGCAGCTCAAAGGAACAACCAGCCTGGCCTTGATTAGCGCACTCAACGACATCAAAAGCCAGCTCGAGCAGCTGGTGTTCCCAGGCTTCGTGGCCCGCACCGGGTTCGCCCAGCTGAGCCAGCTTCCGCGCTACCTCGCGGCCATCGAGAAGCGCCTCGAGCGCCTGCCCGGCAACGTCCAGCGGGATGCCCTGAACATGGCTGCGGTCCAGCGGCTGGAGGACGACTACGACGACGCCGTGTCGGCACTGCTGCCGGGGCGGCGGGTGGGCGCCGAGTTGGCCCAGGTGCGCTGGATGATCGAGGAACTCCGTGTGAGCCTGTTCGCGGTCGAGCTTGGAACCGCCTATTCGGTCTCCGAAAAGCGGATCAGGGCCGTCCTGAACAAGGCACTGGCACCCGCCTAGCTTTCCGGAACAAACTCCGTGTAACCCGCCGCCCGGAGCCCTGCACGCAGCTTCTCCGCATTCGCGTCCAGCACGGCCGGGTCCGGGTTGTGGTCCACCGAGGCGAAGTCGAAGTCAGCCATGCTTCGGGACGGCCACACATGGACGTGCATGTGGTTGATCTCGTACCCGGCCACGATCAGGCCGGCCCGTTCTGCGGGAAAAATGTCCAGCTGGACGGCGCCGATCCGCCGGGCCACCTCCATCACCTTCGCGAGGGTTTCCGGTGAAGCATCGGTCCAGCGGTCCACCTCCTCGGTGGGAACCACCAAAGTGTGCCCGTCGGCCAGCGGACCCGTGGTCAGGAATGCCGCGACGTCCGCCTCGCGCCAGACGAATCGTCCCGGGATCTCACCGTTGATGATCTTGGTGAACAGGGTGCTCATGCGTCTGCCTCCTCGGCCGGGGCCTGCAGGGTGCTGGTGTCCAGCACAAAACGGTATTTGACGTCGCCCGCCACCATCCGGCGGTAGGCCTCATTCAGCTGGTCTGCGGACACCAGTTCGATGTCTGCCACCACGTTATGTTCGGCGCAGAAGTCCAGCATCTCCTGCGTCTCGGCAATTCCGCCGATCATCGAGCCCGCGTACGCCAGCCGCCGGCGCATCAGCGACCTCGGGTTGACCGGAGGCATGGCATCAGCGGGCAGCCCCAGCTGGAACAGCGCACCATCCACGCGCAGGGTGCGGAAGTACGGGTTCAGGTCGTGCGGCGCGGCCACGGTGTCAATGATGAGGTCGATGCTGCGGTCCGCGGCGGCCATGGCATCCTCATCCCGGGACAGGATGACCTCGTCAGCTCCGAGCTCCAGGGCTGCCGGCACCTTAGCCTCGGAGGTGGTGAAAACCCTGACCACGGCCCCCATGGCCTTGGCGAGCTTCACCGCCATGTGCCCGAGCCCGCCCAGGCCCACCACGCCCACCACGTCGCCTTCCCCCACGTCGAAATGCCGCAACGGGGAGAAGGTGGTGACTCCGGCACAGAGCAAAGGCGCGACGGCGGCCGGGTCAAGATTCGCAGGCACCCGGACCACGTAGCGTCGGTCCACCACCACGGAGGACGAGTAGCCGCCCTGGGTGATCACGTCGCCGTTGCGCGAATCCTTGCCACCGTAGGTGCCGGTCATGCCGTTTTCGCAGTACTGCTCCAGGCCGTCCAGGCAGCTGTCGCATTCGCGGCAGGAATCAACCATGCACCCCACGCCCACGCGCTCTCCCGGGGCGAAGTCTTCCACTGCAGAGCCCACACGGCTGACGGTCCCCACGATTTCGTGGCCGGGCACCAAGGGATAATTCTGGGCACCCCATTCACCGCGGGTGGCATGTACGTCTGAATGGCACAGCCCGCAGAATTCGATGGCGATCTCCACGTCGTCCGCTTTGGGGGCGCGTCGGGCCAGCGTCAGGGGCACCAGTCCGCTGTCCTCGGAGACGGCGCCGTACGCCGCTGCCATCCGGCCGAGACCGGATCCGGGAACAGGGGTATCGGCGGGCAACACCGGGCGGGCAAGGGGCGGTGGTACAGGGCGTCCTGGGGTCATACCTGCGACGCTACCCCCGGAGGCCCGGGCTTTGCCACTTGGGGCCTGCCAGGCGGCCCGTCTTCGTTCCGTGCGTCATGTTCCTGCGGGCATGCCAGGAGCAGTTCCGGTTGCCACGGGGAGATCGGGATTGTTGGACCACTCAGAGAAGGAACCCGGATACAGGGCGGCCCGGAATCCTGCGATTTCCAGGGCGGCCACCTCGTGGGCCGCTGTCACACCGGAGCCACAATATACAGCCACCGGGATGGCTTCCCGGATTCCCAGGTCCTCGAACCGTCGCCTCAGCTCCGATGCCGGCAGGAAACGCCCGGCCCCGTCCAGGTTCTCCGTCGTCGGGGCTGACAGGGCGCCTGGAATGTGCCCCGCGCGCGGATCTACGGGTTCGAACTCGCCGCGGTACCTCTCGCCGGCCCTGGCATCCAGCAGGATGCCGCTGCCGGCCCAGCCCGCGGCCGCAGCGAGGTCTATGGCCGGCATACCCACCCCGCTGAAGGAAACATCGCCCGGCACGGCGTCAACGGCTCCGGATTCCAGCGGGAGCCCGGCGCCCTGCCACCCGGCCAGGCCGCCGTCGAGCAGGTATACGTCCGGGAAGCCGGCACTGCGCAGCATCCACCACGCGCGGGCCGCTGCCGTGTTGCCGCTGTTGTCGTACGCCACCACAACGTCGCCGTCGTTGATTCCCCAGCGCCTGGCGCTGGCCTGAAATTCCGAGGCCGGCGGCAACGGGTGCCGTCCGCGCGCCGGAACTGCGGGCGCGGCAAGCTCCGTGGCAAGATCCACAAATACTGCGCCGGGGAGGTGCCCCTCAAGATAATGCTCCCGGCCATGCGGGTCCCCGAGGGCCCACCGGACGTCGAGCAACACCGTGTGCCGGCCAGTGGCCAGCAAGGCCTGCAGGCCCGGAACATCCATCAATACCTCTGCCGTGTCCGTCATCCGGTCCTAGACCTCAACCGATTCGCGCGGGGCCAGGTGCGTGAAGGTGGTGCCGTATTTGCCGCCAAGCCGGGCAACATGGCCTTCCACCATCTTCAGCCCCGTCTCATTCAGGAGGCCGTCGTGGATCTGGAAAGCCTGCTGGGCCCGGACGCTGATCACGAAATCCACCACTTCGGCCGCCTTGCTCCAGGGTGCGTGGATGGGGACCAGGAGCGTCTGAACTTGGAGTCCGTCCGGAACAATGAAGGAATCCCCGGGGTGGTAGACGTTCCCCTCCACCAGATACCCGATATTGGCCACCAAGGGGATCTGTGGGTGGATCAGGGCGTGCTGGCCGCCGAAGCTGCGGACGTTGAACCCGGCAGCGTCAAACGTGGAGCCGGCTTCCACGGCGTGGATCCGTTCAGCTGCCTGCGGCGCTTCCTCCCGCAGGGCGGCAGCGACGCCGGCCGGTGCGAACACGGCCAGGGCCGCCGCGGTTTCGAGCGCCCGGGTCATGGCCGGGACGTCCACGTGATCAGGGTGCTCGTGGGTGATGAGCACGGCATGCGCTCCGTCCAGGGCTTCGGCGGTCTCGGAGAATGTGCCCGGATCAAGGACCAGGACCTTTCCATCTTTTTCGAGCCGGATACAGGCATGGGTGAATTTTGTCAGCTTCATAGCGCCAGCCTAGGTTCCGGCTGCGGGAGTTCCAAGGGGCCCGGCCGCGGGGCGCCGGCTGGTAATCTTGATGCTTGCCACCGTCCCTTAGGGAAGCGAGTCTGTCCATGCCGTTCGGCACCAAAGCTGACGCGACGCCGTCGAACGCTCCTCTCGGCGTCAGTTCCGGCGCCGTTAGCGGGGCCGGAACCACCACCGGCAAGGAGCAGCGCGTCACCAAGCAGCGCGTGGCCGTCGGCACCGCCCTGGACGAGCTGGACGACTTCGTCAGCACCCAGGAGCTTTACCGCATCCTGCAAAACAAGGGCGTCTCGGTATCCTTGGCAACTGCCTACCGGATCCTGCAGTCCCTCGCCGACGACGGCCTGGTTGACGTGCTGCGCAACGGTGAAGGCGAAGCGGTCTACCGGCGCTGCGCCGTGACAGGGCACCATCACCACCTGCTCTGCCGCAACTGCGGCAAGGCTGTGGAGGTCGAGGCCCCGGCAGTGGAAACCTGGGCTGCCAGGACCGCGGCCGAACACGGCTATACCGAGGTGGCGCACACCGTGGAGATCTTCGGCCTCTGCCCGGACTGCACTGCCCTCCGGTCCGCCGGAAAGCTCTGACGGGCTGTCCCCCGCCGCGTCAGCGGGCGTCTACCAGCCGGCCGTTGATGCCCTTTTTGGCACGGATGCCGCCGACGATGCGGCAGACCACGTAGATCAGGAATGACAGGGTTGTGACGTAGGGGCTGATAGGGATTCGGCCGCCCAGAGCAAGCAGGATTCCGCCCACGGTGGCCGTGACGGCGAAGATGACGCTGAGGACCACCAGGGCCACAGGCGAAGACGTCACGCGCAGGGCGGCAGCCGCGGGCGTGATGAGCAATGCCAGCACCAGCAGCGCCCCCACCACCTGGATGGACAATGCCACGCTCACACCCAGCAGCACCATAAAAACGATCGCCAGGGTCCGGACGGGCACGCCGCGGGCCTCGGCCAGTTCCGGATCCAAACTGGCGAAGTTCAGCGGCCGCCAAATGAGCGCCAGCACCGCGATGACCAGCACGGCAGCGCCGGCGAGGACCTGCAGCTGGACCGTATCAACGGAGACGATCTGTCCGGTCAGGAGGCCGAATTTGTTGGCGGCGCGGCCCTGATAGAGGGATAGAAACAGGATGCCCAGGCCCAGGCCGAAGGGCATGATCACCCCGATGATCGAGTTTTTGTCCCGTGCCCTGACACCCATCAGGCCCAGGAGCAGCGCAGCCGCCACCGAACCGATCAGGGAGCCGAACACAATGTCAGCGCCGATCAGCAGCGCGAAGGCCGCACCGGCAAAGGAGAGTTCGGAGATGCCGTGGACGGCGAAGGCCAAATCCCGCTTCATCACGAAGGTGCCCATCAGGCCTCCGAGCAGGCCAAGGACGGCGCCTGCCCAGATGGAGTTCTGGACGAGTGCCAGGAGCTCGCCGTAGTTTTCGAAGCTGAAGATCGCTGCGATGATGCTGTCCGCATCCATCAGGCCACCTCCCCCGCCGTCGCGTGGACATCGTCGTGGTGGTGAGTGGTGGCGTCGGGCAGGCCGACGACGACGATGCGCCCGTTCGCGTGGATGACTTCCACGTGGCTGCCATAGAGTTCCGAGAGGACCTCCGTGGTCATGACTTCGTCCGGGGTTCCCACCATGAAGCGGCCGCCGGCGAGGTACAGCACCCTGTCTACGTAATCGATGACCGGGTTGATTTCATGGGTGACGAACACCACGGCGCTGTTCTGCTCGTGGCATTGCTTGTTGATCAGGGCACTGACGGCCTGCTGGTGGTGCAGATCCAGGGACAACAGGGGTTCGTCGCACAGGAGGACCTTGGGGTCGGTGGCCAATGCCTGGGCGACACGAAGGCGCTGCTGCTCGCCCCCTGAGAGCTGCCCCACCGGGACCTTGGCGTAGTCAGTTGCGCCTACCAGCTCGAGGAGTTCGTCAATCCTGCGGTTCACCCGGGACATGCCCAGCCGCAGGCCCCAGCGGTGGCCGTCCACCCCGAGGCCCACCAGGTCGCGGGCCCGCATGGGTGCGTCCGGAGCGAACGACTTCTGCTGCGGGATGTAGCCGATCAGGCTGCTCCCCCGTTCCACCGGCCGGTCCCCCAGGGTTGCGGTGCCGGCTTGCAGGTCCTGCAGGCCCAGCAGGACCCTCAGGAAGCTGGTTTTTCCGCTGCCGTTGGGGCCAAGGACGGCGAAGAACTCGCCGGGCCTGATGTCGAGGTCGAGATCCTCCCAGAGCGTGCGTTTGCCGAACTGCAGGGACGCCCCGCGGAGGCTCACCACCGGTTTCACCTATTTTTCTCCAAAACTTTGCTGACGTTGTCCACATTGTCCGTCATCCACTGCAGGTACGTCTTGCCCTCGGGCAGGGTTTCGCTGAAATCAACCACGGGGATGCCGGCCGCCTGGGCGGCTTTCTTCAGCGCCTCCGTCTGGGGGCCCGCTGTCTGGTCGTTGTAGGCGAGGAACCTTATGTCCGCGGATCCCGCCAGTTCCGTGGCGGCCTTCAACACTGCAGGCGGCACGTCGGAGCCTTCTTCGATGGCGGCCGTATAGTCCTCCGGTGTCCGGTTTTCCAGCCCGGCGGCCTCGAGGAGATACACCGGTACCGGTTCCGTCACGGCCACGGGGGCGCCTGCCGTCTTTGCCTTGAGTGCGGCGAGCCTGGCACTCAGTCCGTCCACGCTGGATTTGAAGGCTGCGGCGTTGGCTGTGAACTGGGCGGCTGATCCGGGTTCCAGTTCGCCCATTTTGGCCGCCACTGAATCGGCCAGCTTGGCCATGGCGTCCAGGCTGTACCAGACGTGCTCATTGAATGCACCGTGCTGATGGCCGTGCGCGTCGGTAGCGGGGGCTGATTCGGTGTGGCCCTGCTCAGGCGCCAACCCGGCCACGTCCACCGCGGTCAGGATGCTGCCGTGGCCAATGTTGCTGTCATCGGCCATCTTATGGAGGAATCCGTCGTACCCGCCGCCGTTCTCGATCACCAGTTCCGCTTTGGAGATCGCCAGCCGGTCCTGCGCTGTGGCTTCATAGGAATGCGGATCCTGGCTGGTCTTGGTGATGATGGCGGTGACACTGACCTTGTCGCCGCCGATCGCGCGGGCAATGTCCCCGTAGACATTCGTGGACGCCACAACGTTGATGGTGCCGGGTGAGTCATCAGCTCCCCGCGAAGCCGACGGCGTGCCGCCACCGGTGCCACACGCGGTCAGCAGAAGACTGAAGCCCGCGAGGGCGGCAAGGGACATTCGGATGGCGGCGGGGTGGCGCACGGAAACCTCAGATCAACAGGGAAGGACGTTTGCGACTCTCCACATTCTAACGCTAAATGGGAATGATTCCTATTTAGATAAGCCGGGCCCGGCCCCCGTGTCCCGGCCCGGCCGTCCAAGCCGGCCGTCCATGCCCGGCGGTCACGCGCCGTTGGGCTGGCCGAGCCTCCTGATGCCGGTGGCCTGGGTGGCGTCCCGGATCTCCCCCACTAACTGTTCGATAACGTCTTCCAGGAACAGGATTCCGTGGGTCTGCCCGTCTGCACCAATGACACGGGCAAGGTGCGAACCGGTGCGCTGCATGACCGACATGGCCGTTTCAACCTCATCACCCAAGGCCAGGTTGGCGAGCGAGCGGATCCTGCTCTCCGCTATGGGGCGCTGGTAGTCCTCGTCCGGAATGGAGAGCACATCTTTCACGTGGAGATAGCCGGACAGAATGCCGTCCTCGTCCACCATCGGGAACCGTGAGAACCCCGTCCGGCTGACAGCCTTTTCGAACTCCACCGGAGTAGTGGCCTCCTTCAGCATGACCAGCTTCCCCACCGGCACCATGATGTCCGCCGCCGTATATTCGGAAAACTCCAGGGCACCGGTGATGAGCCCGGCATCGTCATCCACCAACCCGTGACGGGTGGATTCCTGGACGATCGACTGGACCTCTTCGAGCGTGAAGGACGAGTTCACCTCATCCTTGGGCTCAATCCGCAGGAGCTTGAGGATGTGGTTGGCGGACCAGTTGAGCGCGAAAATGACCGGGTTCACCAGGCGGGCCACGAACATCAGCGGCGGCGCGAGCAGCAATGCAGCCTTGTCCGCCACCGATACCGAGATGTTCTTCGGCACCATCTCCCCAAAGGTCACGTGCAGGAAAGTGACCACCATGAGCGCAATGGCAAAGGCCAGGACATCGGCCGCCTCGACCGGCAGTCCCACGGCTTCGAGGGGCGCAGCCATCAGGTGATGGATGGCCGGTTCTGCTACCTGCAGGATCAGCAGTGAACAAACGGTGATGCCCAACTGCGCGCAGGCCAGCATCAGCGAGACACTTTCCATGGCCCGCAGGGTGGTCTGAGCCCTCTTGGAGCCGGCGTCCGCGAGCGGTTCGATCTGGCTGCGCCTCGCCGACATCACCGCGAACTCGGCGCCGACGAAGAACGCGTTGCCCAGCAGGAGGACCACCAGCCAGGCTATGCCTGCCCAGTCACTCATGGCGTGCTCCTGTCGTCTGTGTCCCCGGGCTCAGGAGCAACCGGGTGGAAGCAGATCCGTTCGATCCGCCGGCCGTCCATCCGCGTCACGCTCAGCGTGCCACCACCAACCGGGACGGTGTCGCCGACGGCGGCGATGCGGCCCAGTTGGCTCATGACATACCCGCCAACGGTCTCGTAGGCGGCCTCATCCGGGACGGCGAGTCCGGGAATCTGTTCGAAAAGTTCGTCGGGCCTCAGCAGTCCGGGGAAATACCAGTCCCCGGAGGCGCTCTGAAGCAATCCCGGCCGCACCTTGTCATGCTCGTCGGCCACCTCGCCCACGATTTCCTCCACCAGGTCTTCGAGAGTGGTGATGCCGGCGGTTCCGCCGTATTCATCGAGCACGACGGCGAGTTGCAGGTTACCTTCCCGCAGTTCGGCCAGGAGCGCATCGAGGTGGATGGTCTCCGGCACCCTGAGGACGTCGGTCATGATGGCGCCCGCCTCCAGGTTGGCGCGCCGGTCCCACGGCACGGCCACTGCCTTCTTGACGTGGACCAGGCCCCTGATGTCGTCGGCGGAGTCGCCGATGACGGGAAAACGGGAGTACCCGGTGCGCCGTGCGGCGTCCAGGATGTCCGAAACCGGCTGGTCGGCGTCGATGGTTTCCACCCGGATGCGGGGGGTCATCACATCGGCGGCGGTCCGCGCCGAGAAGTTCAGGGTCCGCGCCACGAAGTTGGCCGTCCCGGCGTCGAGCGTCCCCATCGCGGCGGAGCGCCGCACCAGGGAGGCAAGCTCTGCCGGGGTCCGGGCACCGGAAATCTCTTCCTTGGCTTCGAGGCCGAAGACGTTGAGGACCTTGTTGGAAAAGCCGTTCAGCACCACGATGGCGGGCTTGAAAATGGCCGTAAAGATCAGCTGCGGCCTCGCCAGCGCCTTGCCGAGCGGGAACGACAGCGCGATGGCCATGTTCTTCGGCACCAGTTCACCGAGGAGCATGGACAGCAGGGTGGCCAGCACCATGGCGATGACCAGCGAAACGGAAGCCGCAGCTACGTCGGGAATTCCGACGGCGGCCAGCGGGCCTTCGAGGAGTCGCCCCACGGATGGTTCCATCACGTAGCCGGTAAGGAGCGTGGTGAGGGTGATACCGAGCTGGCAGCTGGATAGCTGCGTCGAGAGGGACTTCAGGCATTTGAGGAGCGGCACGGCACCGGTGTCGCCGTTATCGATGGCCTTCTGGACGGTGGCCTGGTCCAAGGCAATGAGGGAAAATTCGACGGCGACAAAGAAGCCGGTGCCGGCAATCAGCAGGAGGCCTGCCGCGAGGAGTAACCACTCCATTCAGCATCCCGCCTGAAAGCCAGGGGAAGCGGACTGGATCCGGGGGAAACTGCCCGGCGGAGGATGGTCGGCTGAAGCGGACCCTGTTTCCCTGAGGGCTCCGCCCGAGTGGACCGACGGAGAGTGATGGGCGCGTGTTCGGGGTTTGCCGGCTCTGCGGGTGGACTGCGCGAGGCTGTGGTTCATGCTCCGCTGACAGCCCCCAGGCCGGCACCTAGATTTACTGTCCATAAGAATTTCAGTCTACAGGAGCGGACCGCGCCTTCCGCGTGGCCCGAACTTTCGCCACATTCCGCGATCTCCCTGTCATTCCATGATTTGAGTCACCGTTATTGGCAGTTAACACAGAATGCTCATTAGACTGGCAAAGGTCCGGGTTCAGGACGCGGAAACTGGTTCGATTGTTGTGCTGAGGCACGTGGCGGCCAGAGGGACATCAAACTCATGGAAGAGGCGTATTTCAAGTGCCAGAGCAGCCTAGCCACCGTCTACCAGAGGAATTTGGCGGAAACGAGTGGCTCGTTGACGAACTGTACGAGCAATACCAAAAGGACAAGAACACCGTGGACGCCAAGTGGTGGCCCCTGTTCGAATCCTTCGACTCGGGCAGCGACTCGTCTTCCAACGGGAGCTCGGCAGCCGCCGCAGCCAACCCCCCCACTCGTGAAATGCCTGCCGTAGCACCTGCTGCGGCTCCTGCTGCATCTGCACCGGCGCCGGCGGCACAGCCTGCAGCGCCGGCCGCGGCCCCCGCAGCCGCAAAGAAAGCCCCTGCTACGGTCGCCCGCGACGGCGCGAAGAAGGCCGAGCCCGGCAGCGTCCAGCCCATCCCTGCGCAGCTGCCCAAGAACGTCAAGGCACCCACGGCCCCCGAAGAGGACGTAGTCTCAGTCCTCCGCGGGCCGGCCAAGGCAATTGCCACCAACATGATCACCAGCCTTGAGGTGCCCACGGCCACCAGCGTGCGCGCCATTCCGGCCAAACTGCTGATCGATAACCGCGTGGTCATCAACTCCAACCTGGCCCGCGCACGGGGCGGGAAGGTTTCCTTCACCCACCTCATTGGCTACGCCGTGATCCGGGCCCTGGCGCAGTTCCCGTCCATGAACGTCTACTACGACGAAATCGACGGCAAGCCGGTCGCTGTTCAGCCGGCTCACGTCAACTTCGGCATCGCCATTGACATGCCCAAGCCGGACGGGACGCGCCTGCTCATGGTGCCGAACATCAAGAAGGCGGAGACCCTCAACTTCTCCGAGTTCTGGCACACCTACGAGGACCTCATCAAGCGGGCCCGCGCGGGCAAACTGACCGCCGACGACCACTCGGGAACCACTGTGTCCCTGACCAACCCCGGCGGCATCGGCACCGTCCATTCCGTGCCGCGCCTGTCCAAGGGCCAGGCTGCCATCATCGGTGTGGGCGCGCTGGACTACCCGGCCGAGTTCCAGGGCGCGAGCGAGAAGATCATCGCGCAGAACGCCATCAGCAAGGTCCTCACGCTAACCTCCACGTATGACCACCGTGTCATCCAGGGTGCCGGCAGCGGCGAGTTCCTCAAGCTGGTCCACCAGCTGCTCCTCGGTGCGCAGAACTTCTACGACGAAATCTTCGAGTCGCTGCGCATCCCCTACGAGCCCGTGCGCTGGAGCCCCGACCTCCAGGTAGACCCCGCTGACGAAATCAACAAGGTTGCACGGATCCAGCAGCTGATCCACGCCTTCCGCGTGCGCGGCCACCTGATGGCAGACACCGATCCCCTGGAATACCGCCAGCGCAAGCACCCGGACCTCGATGTCCTCACCTACGGACTGACCCTCTGGGACCTGGACCGCGAGTGGCCCACCGGCGGTTTCGGCGGCTCCCCTATGCTCAAGTTCCGCGACATCCTCGGCGTGCTCCGCGACGCCTACTGCCGCACCACGGGCATCGAATACATGCACATCCAGGAGCCGGAAGAGCGCAAATGGTTCCAGGACCAGCTTGAGCACCCGTACTCGAAGCCCAGCCGCGAAGAGCAGCTGCGCATCGTGTCCCGGCTCAACGCTGCAGAAGCATTCGAAACCTTCCTGCAGACCAAGTTCGTGGGCCAGAAGCGCTTCTCCCTGGAAGGCGGCGAATCCCTGATCCCGCTGCTGGACGCCGTCATTTCCGAAGCCGCCGACGACGGCCTGGACGAGGTTGCCATCGGCATGGCCCACCGCGGCCGCCTGAACGTGCTGACCAACATCGCCGGCAAGACCTACGCCCAGGTGTTCCGCGAATTCGAGGGCACCCAGGATCCCCGCTCCGTCCAGGGCTCCGGCGACGTGAAGTACCACCTCGGCACCGAAGGCACGTTCACCTCCGAGAACGGCAACGAAACCAAGGTCTACCTTGCCGCGAACCCGTCCCACCTCGAGGCAGTGGATTCCGTCCTCGAAGGCATCGTCCGCGCCAAGCAGGACCGCCTGGACCAGGGCGAGGCCTTCCCGGTCCTGCCCATCATGGTCCATGGCGATGCCGCGTTTGCCGGCCAGGGCGTGGTTGCCGAAACGCTCAACCTGTCCCAGCTGCGCGGCTACCGCACCGGCGGCACCATCCACGTGGTGGTCAACAACCAGGTGGGCTTCACCACCGCGCCGTCCTCGTCCCGCTCGTCCACATACTCCACGGACGTCGCCAAGATGATCCAGGCACCGGTATTCCACGTGAACGGTGACGATCCCGAGGCCGTGGTCCGCATCGCCCAACTCGCCTACGAGTTCCGCCAGCGCTTCCACAAGGACGTTGTGATCGACATGGTGTGCTACCGCCGCCGTGGCCACAACGAGGGCGACGACCCCTCGATGACCCAGCCCATGATGTACAACCTGATCGAAGCCAAGCGCTCCGTCCGCAAGCTGTACACGGAAGCCCTGATCGGCCGTGGCGACATCACCGAGGAAGAAGCAGAGCAGCTGCTCCGCGACTACCAGGAGCGGCTGGAACGGGTCTTCGCCGAAACGCACGCAGCCCAGACCTCGCCGATCCCGATCATCACCGCGGATTCGGCCGCCGTCTCGGACATCGAGCGACCCATCGCCCAGCAGGCAGACTTCGGCACGAACGCTCCGGCGTCCACCGCCATCTCTCCGGAGACCCTGGCCCGGATCGGCCACGCACACATCGAAATACCCGAGGGCTTCACCGTCCACGCCAAGCTCAAGCAGCTGCTCGAGAAGCGTGAGCAGATGTCCCGTGAAGGCGGCATCGACTGGGGCTTCGGCGAGATTGCCGCGTTTGGCTCGCTGATCATGGAAGGCGTGCCCGTCCGGCTCGCCGGCCAGGATTCGCGCCGCGGCACGTTCGTACAGCGCCACGCCGTGTTCCACGACCGCGCCAACGGCAATGAGTGGCTGCCCCTGGGCAACCTTTCAGACGACCAGGCCAAGCTGTGGATCTACGACTCCCTGCTCTCCGAATACGCCGCCATGGGCTTCGAGTACGGCTACTCGGTGGAACGCCCGGATGCCCTGGTGCTGTGGGAGGCGCAGTTCGGCGACTTCGTCAACGGCGCGCAGACCATCATCGATGAGTTCATCTCCTCGGCCGAGCAGAAGTGGGGCCAGCGCTCCTCCCTGGTCCTGATGCTGCCGCACGGCTACGAAGGCCAGGGCCCGGACCACTCTTCGGCCCGGATCGAACGCTTCCTGCAGATGTGCGCCGAAGAGAACATGATCGTCGCCAACCCCACCACGGCGGCATCGCACTTCCACCTGCTGCGCCGCCAGGCGTACAGCCGCCCGCGCAAACCGCTGATCATCTTCACCCCGAAGCAGCTGCTGCGCCTCAAGGCTGCCGCATCGTCCGTGGAGGACTTCACCACGGGGACGTTCCGCCCCGTGATCGGTGACCATGAGCAGCTGGCGGCAAACGCCGTCGAACGTGTCCTGCTGGTCTCCGGGCGCCTCTACTACGATCTCCTGTCCACGCGGCAGAAGACCGATGACAAGACCACCGCAATTGTCCGCGTGGAGCAGCTGTACCCGCTGCCGCACGAGGAAATCGCCGCGGAGCTTGCCAAGTACCCGAACGCCGAAGTTGTCTGGGCCCAGGACGAGCCCGCCAACCAGGGGCCCTGGCCGTTCATGGGCCTGCACCTGCCGGAGGCGCTGGACCGGCGCGTCCGCTTGGTCTCGCGTCCCGCTTCCGCTTCAACGGCAGCCGGCTCCATGAAGCGCCACGCCAAGGAGCAGGACACGCTCCTGAAGCAGGCATTCGCACGTAAGTAATATCAGTGGCTGCCCGGCCGGACGTCGAAATACCAGACTCCGGCCGGGCAGTTCTGTTTAATGGGATGGACCATAGCCACGCCGGCTGGTGTCAGTCGGCACGGACGTAAAGAGGGACTTGTGGAAGACAGGAAGCTGCGGCTCGCAGCTGTTGGAGATGAACTGCTGGCCGGACTGGGCGATCCCAGGGCGCTTGGCTGGCTGGGCCGTGTGCTGGCCCGCACTCCCCATGACGGCGTGGCCATGGAAAGCTACGCCCTCCCCTGTCCCCAGGAAGGTACGGAGGGGCTCGCCGCCCGATGGCTGGAAGAAGCGGGGCGGCGTTTCAGCGACGCCCATGAGAACCGGCTGGTGATCGGCCTTTCGGGGCGGGACATCGAGTTCGGCCTTTCCACCGCCCGCAGCCGCCTGAACCTGGCCAACATCCTGGATACCGCGTCGCAAAACCGGATCGAGGTCTTTGTGGTGGGGCCGCCGCCCACCCTGGACCCTGCCCAGAACCGCCGCCTCGCCGAGTTGAACACCGCCTTCGCTGACGTGACCACGCGGCGCAAGCACCTCTATGTGGACACGTTCTCCCCGCTGCTGAACCACGAGCAGTGGCGCCAGGACCTCGCCGCCAACAGCGGGACCCCCGGCCAGGCAGGCTATGGCCTGATGGCCTGGCTCGTCCTGCACCGCGGCTGGTTTCAGTGGCTCAAGATCGACGCCCCTGAGTAGCCCCTCCCCCCAACGCTCTCTCACTTAATGTGGGTTTTTCGCGAACCCTCTCGCACTCCTGCATGCGTCGTTCTCCAGAATTCGCGATATATCTTGACCTGGGGTTGGCCGCGATATATCTTGAGTTAATCAATCACGATATATCGCGGCGTGGGAGGATTCATGGTAGAGAACAGCTGGACCGTCACCGGCCCGCAAGTCATAGATGTCGACGACGTAAAGTCCCTGAAGCTGGGCATGGTCCGCGGAAGGTTCGACATCGTCACCCACGAGGACTCCGTGGTCCGCGTGGAGATCAACGACGTCCAGGGCGACCCTGTTGCCGTGTCTCTGACAGACGGCAGGCTTGAGGTCCGCCATCAGCTCCATGGACCGCAGGGCTGGTTCAAGAACCTGATGGGCACGGTAAACCACAACAGCAACAATTCCGCCGTCATCAGCATCGCGGTACCCGCCGGGGTCGAAGTGGAGGCCGGCACCGTCAGCGGCGATGGCCTCGTGTCCGGCATCAGCGGGCACACGCGCCTCAACACCGTGTCGGGTTCGGTGATGGCGGACGGCACGTCCGGTCAGTTGCACGTCAACACTGTCAGCGGCGAAGTCATTGCGCGGAACCACGACGGCGTCCTGACCGCCAAGAGCGTCTCCGGCGAGGTTACGGCCTCCGGCCGGTTCACCAACATCCGGGCCAACACCGTCAGCGGTGACATGAGCTTCGATCTGCTCAGCTTCACGAACGATTTCGGCGCAAACTCCGTTTCGGGCGACGTCACCATCCGGTTGCCGCACGACGTCGGCGTGGACATCGTAGCGAAATCCGCCAGCGGTGTGGTGGTAATCGACGATCGTCAGTACTCCCAGCCGAGCGGCAAGGTGGAGACCATCGCGGGTCCCGACCGCAAACTGATGATTGTCCGCACCAACTCGGTGTCCGGCAAGACGTCCATTCTCCACGGGCAGCCGGCCCGCAACGACGCTGCGCAAGATCCGGAAGCTGGGCACTAATGCCTCCGGTATTCGCCCACGGTGCGCTGCGGCTGTACCTGCTGGCGCTGCTGGAATCGGGTCCGAAGCACGGCTATGAACTGATCAAGGCGCTCAGTGAAAGGTTCGGCGGCACCTACTCCCCCAGCGCGGGAACCATCTACCCGCGCTTGGGCAAGCTCGAGGAGGAAGGGCTGGTTGCCACCGAAACAGCAGGCCGCCGCACCAACTACCGCATCACAGCGGCGGGGCTTGAGGAACTGAACAAGCGCCGGGACGAACTCGCCGGCGTCGAAAATGACATTTCAGCCTCGGTCCGGCGGCTGGCGGACAACCTGCGCGCGGACATCCGCGCCAATATGCGCGGACTGCGGGCCGACCTGGCCGCCACCGCCGAGGCAGCGCGCTCGACTGCCCGCGCCGCCGACTTCCGGAATGTCAGCAGCCGGCAGACATCCGAAGGGATCCGCGAACTCAAGGAAGCCGAGATGCTGCTCCAGGCGTTCCGGGACGATCTCCGTGTGGAACTTCGGCTGCAGGCCAGCCGGCAGCCGCTCAGCCCCGTCACCTTGGAAACGGTCAGGACGGTGCTTGATCAGGCGCGCATCTCCATCCGCAACTCGCTGCCTGGGTGAACGGCAGGGTGCCATTCTTACGGGACGCGTTCCGCGTTTCGCGCCCTGTCCCATGGTGTGGGAGACTTGAGGGCAGCTCTTTTGAGTACCAACATTTAAGGAGGCCAGCTATGAGCAAGCGTGCACGTAAACGTCGTGACCGTAAGCGTGGCGGCGCGAACCACGGGAAGCGCCCCAACACCTAAGCCAATGCTTGGAGTAACGGTTTAAGCGAAGGACCCCGGTAGCCACCTGGCTTCCGGGGTCCTTCGTCTTTGTGTGTCTGCAAACGCGCCTCAGGCAGCCCGCACCCACGGCAGCGGCCGCCTCTGTGAGGGTGTTAGGCGTCCACGGGGCGGATGGCGTGGATCCGGTCCAGGATGGCGTTCTTCAGGTTGTCCGGCGCGGCCTCAGTGCAGGAGCGCTTGACCATGTTGCGGATGACGCACTCCAGGTCGTACTGCTCCGTGCATTCAGGGCAGTCATCAAGATGCTGCTTGATTTCGGTGATGTCCTCGCGGGTCAAAGCTCCGTCGAGGTACTCATAGATGCGTTGCATCCGCGTGTCATCGCAGTCGCCCAATCCTTGGCAGTCGCTCATTTCCTGTTCTCCTGTTGTGTACTTGCGGCCGTGTCCTGTGATTCGACGGCGCCTTTGAATCCTCGATCGGCGGCATAGTCCGCCAGCATGTCCCGCAACATTTTCCGGCCGCGGTGGAGCCGGGACATCACAGTGCCGATTGGCGTGTTCATGATGTCCGAGATTTCCTTGTACGCGAAGCCCTCGACGTCGGCAAAGTACACCGCGAGCCGGAACTCCTCGGGGATGGACTGCAGTGCCCGCTTCACGTCGGAGTCCGGCAGATGGTCAAGAGCCTCTGCTTCCGCCGACCGCAGGCCGCGGGAGGTGTGCGACTCTGCCCTGGCCAGTTGCCAGTCCTCGATGGTGTCCGAGTTGGACTGCAACGGTTCGCGCTGCCGTTTGCGGTACAGGTTGATGTACGTATTGGTCAGGATCCGGTACAGCCACGCCTTGAGGTTGGTACCGGGCTTGTACTGGTGAAACGCGGAGAACGCCTTGGTGTAGGCCTCCTGGACGAGGTCCTCCGCGTCGGCAGGGTTCCTGGCCATGCGCATGGCGGCCGAGTAGAGCTGATCCACGTACTGCATGGCGTCACGCTCGAAGCGGATGCGGCGTTCTTCGGTTGACTCGGTGGCGATGTCCACAGCCTGCTCGTCCGAATCGGATTCATCCGCTTCGGACCCGTCCGTCTCAGGATCGCCCGGCTGAGGTGCTGCCGCTTCAGGGACAGTCCCCTTTTCAGGCAGCGGCGCTGCCGTCCCAGCCACAGGCGTTTCCGCCCCGGCGGGGGAAGCGGTCTGGGCGTCGCCGCTGATTTTGGCGCCGCTTTGCGGGGCCCCATACATGGCCTCGACGGCCGGATCCACGGTACTCATTGCGCCCAAGTCTACTGTGACGGCCTTGGCGCGCGGCGTGCCGTACTCCGGGGGATCAGATTCCAGAGCCTGCCGCATGAGGGGGCCGGATGTCTCCAGCCCGTCTTTCAGCAACCGCAAGGGCCACTCCATTCTCTTTCAAGCCAACATGAACCAGGCCAGCGCATCGGGCAACATTTCTGGCCTGCTAAACCTACGGCCGCCGGTGTACGACGGACCTTCAATCGATAACCCCGGTTGGCGGGCAAATATTCCTCAAAAGTGCAAGACTAGAACCGACTTCGCCGCATCCGACGCGGTTCGTCCAGCCAGGAGGAAATTCATGTCCTTTGTCCGCACCCTCGCCCGGCCCATGCTGGCCTCCAGTTTCGTTGTCGCCGGACTGGACAAGCTAAAGAACGCCGATGACACCGCGCAGCAGCTCTCCCCACTCCTACAGAAGGCCGCCGCGTCCCTGCCGTTCCAGGCTGACGAGAAGATGCTGGCACGGGTAATCGGCGGAACCCAGGTGGGGGCCGGCGTACTGTTCGGCCTGGGCAAGTTCAGCCGCCTCTCGGCCACCCTGCTGACGGTTATATCGCTGCTGAACACTTTCGTAGAGTGGCGGAGCGCTGACATCAGCACCAAAGCAGGCCGCGAAGCCCGCCGCAACCAGCTGCTGAAGAACGTTTCCCTCAGCGGTGGCGCCCTGCTGGCCTCGGTGGACACGGCGGGCAAACCTGGCCTCGCTTGGCGTGCCGAGCATATCGCCGCTGACGCCCGGAAGACTGCTGCAGTAGCCCGGAAGACCACCGGCAAGAAGCTTCACGAGGCGGACAAGGCCGTTCGCCGCGCCGTGCACGTGACGGGGGCATAAGGCCGCATGACAGGTTCCACCCCGCCAGCATCCCTCGATTCCGATAAGTTCGTCCCGAACTGGCCTGCCCCGTTTGCCAGCCGCCCCATCAACGCCACCGTGACGGTGCCGGGATCGAAATCGCTGACCAACAGGTTCCTGGTGCTGGCCGCGCTGGCTGACGGCCCGTCCCGTCTGCGCGCACCCCTGCATTCCCGTGACTCAGCACTGATGATCGAGGCCCTCCGCCAGTTGGGAGCCACAGTCACGGAGGTGCCGGGGGACGGCGCGTATGGGCCCGACCTTGCGGTCACGCCGCTCAGCCAGGAGGCGGCGGCGTCCCGCACGCATATCGATTGCGGCCTGGCCGGGACCGTGATGCGGTTTGTGCCGCCGCTGGCGGCGCTCCGCAAGGGCGCCAGCGTTTTCGACGGCGATCCGCACGCCCGGAAACGCCCCATGGGTGCCATTATTGAGGCGCTGCAGGGGCTCGGCGTGGCTCTGACAACGGACGACGGCGGGACCCCCTCCGCGCTGCCGTTCACCGTCGAAGGCACCGGGGAAGTCCGCGGCGGCCACCTGGTCATCGATGCCAGCGGGTCATCCCAATTCGTTTCGGCCCTCCTGCTGGTGGGTGCGAGGTTCACCGAGGGACTTCACCTGGAGCACGTGGGCAAACCCGTGCCCAGCTTGGATCACATCAACATGACCGTGGCCGTGCTTCGCGGTGCCGGAGTGTCCGTGGACGATTCCACGCCGAACCATTGGGTGGTGGCGCCGGGTCCCATCCGTGCCTTTGACCAGCGCATCGAACAGGATCTCTCCAATGCCGGCCCCTTCCTGGCTGCGGCCCTTGCCTCCGGCGGGACCGTGAGGATACCGGACTGGCCCGCCGAAACCACCCAGGTGGGAGACCAGTGGCGCAGCATCCTCGCGGCGATGGGCGCGGAGGTTAGCTTGGCTGACGGCGTCCTGACCGTTACCGGCGGAGCCGAGATCAGGGGCGCCAAGTTCGATGAAACCAGCGAGCTCGCCCCCACAGTGGCGGCTCTGTGTGCGCTGGCCAGTGGTCCGTCGCAGCTCACTGGTATTGCCCACCTCCGCGGCCACGAGACTGACCGGCTGGCAGCGCTGGTCACTGAAATCAACCGCCTCGGCGGGGATGCCGAGGAAACGAGCGATGGCCTGGTGATCCGCCCGGCCAAGCTGCATGCCGGCGTGGTGCACAGCTACGCAGACCATAGGATGGCCACCGCCGGGGCGATCCTGGGCCTGGCGGTGCCGGGCATTGAAGTGCAGGACATCGGGACCACTGCCAAGACCATGCCGGAGTTCCCACAGATGTGGGCGGACATGGTGGCGCAGGGCGCAGTCCCCGCTGATGGGACGGAAGGTTCCAACGGTGGCCCGCAGCACTGATTCCTGGGATGAATCCGACGTCCGGATCCGGCCCAGCAAGAAAGGCTCACGGCCCCGCACCAAGGACCGTCCCAGCCACGACGACGCCGTCACCGGGCGCATCATCACGGTGGACCGGGGCCGCTACACCGCCGTCGTCGGTGAAGACTCGGGCGACGAGCGGGTCATCATCGCCGCGCGCGCCCGTGAACTGCGCCGCTCCCCCGTGGTGGCCGGCGACTTCGTGTCCCTCGTAGGGGACGTCTCCGGCGAACCGGACACGCTCGCGCGCCTTGTGCGGATCCAGGAGCGCCGAACCCTGCTGCGGCGCAGCGCCGATGACACGGACCCTATCGAGCGGGCGGTAGTGGCAAATGCCGATCAGCTGGTAGTGGTCGTAGCGGCCGCGAACCCGGAACCGCGCACCGGATTTATCGACCGCGCCTTGGTGGCCGCGTACGACGCCGGCATCGAACCGCTGCTGCTCGTCACCAAAGCGGACGTCAAGGATCCGGCGGAACTGTTGTCCAACTATGAGCACCTGGATTTTCCGGTCATCATCAGCCGGACGGCCGACTCCGAAGCCTCAGGAATCGATGCGCGCTCCGACGACGGCCTGTCGGCACGGCTCGACATAGACGCAGTTGCACAGCTCCGCGCCTATCTCGACGGCAAAGTCACGGTGATGCTGGGCCATTCCGGCGTGGGCAAGTCCACCATGGTCAACGCACTCACCGGCGCCGAACGGGCAACGGGCGGCGTGAACGCGGTGACGGGACGCGGCCGCCACACGTCGTCGTCGGCCCTTGCCTTGAAACTGGCGGGCGCACCGGCTGGCAGCTGGATCATTGACACCCCGGGTATCCGTTCGTTCGGCCTGGCGCACGTGGACCCGGACCGGATCCTGAGGTCCTTCCCGGACCTGGAGCCGGGCACCGATGCCTGCGAGCGCGGCTGCAAACACAACGCTGCCGCCGTGAACTGTGGGCTGGATTCGTGGGTGGCCGAAGGACAGGCCGGTCCCACCGGCCCGGCCCGGTTGGCTTCCCTACGGCGCCTGCTGGGCTCGGACCCGCGGCTGGAAGGCCAGGACAGCAAGGAACTCGGGACAGTCGGCTAGCGTCCGGAAGCCGACGTCCCCAACCCCGCGGCGGTTAGACGGTAGTTTGGAACCATGATCCAACCCGCTTCGAGCTACAACGATGACCTGCGCCTGGCCCACGTGCTGGCCGATTCCGTGGATGACCAGACCATGAGCCGCTTCAAGGCGCTGGACCTGCACATCGAGACCAAACCTGACCTGACGCCTGTCACGGATGCGGACAAGTCTGCCGAAGAGGCCATCCGCGGCCAGCTGTCCCGCTCACGCCCCCGGGACGCGGTCCTCGGTGAGGAATTCGGCAGCTCCGGCCACGGCTCCCGGCGCTGGATCATCGACCCGATCGACGGCACCAAGAACTTTGTCCGCGGTGTCCCCGTCTGGGCCACCCTGATAGCTCTCGTGGACGAGGGCGAACCCGTTGTAGGCGTGGTCAGCGCTCCGGCGCTCGGCAAACGCTGGTGGGCCGCCAAGGGGGCCGGCGCGTACATGGGCAGGTCCCTCGCCGCAGCAACCCGGCTCCGGGTCTCGAACGTTTCCAACCTTGCTGATGCCTCCTTGTCCTATTCGAGCCTCAGCGGCTGGAAGGAACGCGGGAACCTGGATGAGTTCCTGGGGCTGACCGAGGATGTGTGGCGCACCCGGGCGTACGGCGACTTTTGGTCCTACTGCATGGTCGCCGAAGGCTCCGTTGACATCGCCTGCGAGCCGGAGCTGAACCTCTACGACATGGCTGCCCTGGTCCCCATCGTGGTGGAAGCGGGCGGCCGTTTCACGTCGCTGGAGGGCCAGGACGGGCCGTTTGGCGGCAACGCGCTGGCCACGAATTCCATCCTGCACTCCGAGGTACTCAAGCGGCTGAACCCGGACCTGGACGATCTGCTGTAGACCATCTCTGCCGAATATTCGACTGCGGGCATCCCCTCAAAGGGGTGCCCGCCGTCGTTTCTTCGGAGAAACCCCCATTCCTCATACAGCCGTAACAAACGCCTTAACATTCCGCCGGGCTTTTCCACGGCCGCGGAGATGTCCTACGCTCTTTAACAGGTCACGAGTGCCAGCGCTAAACCCCGGTTTGCTGGCCGGCAACCCTCCATTCGCGGTGGGGTGCCCCGGGTGACGACCAGGCCGGCCCTCAATGGACCCGGCAAGCGCGGATTCCCGGTGCCGGGAGTCCTTTTGAAGTGAGGTCTCCGTGACAACTGCCACCGTCTCCCCCGCCGTTCAGAACATCGCCGCCGCAGCATTGACCGGCGAACTTGCCGCCATTGCCGGACGTCCCCTGTCCGCCGTCACCGGCGCTGAAATCCAGGCCCCGCTGATCCAGGGCGGGCACATCCGCTACGCCAACCTGGACTACGGCGCCTCAGCCCCGGCCCTCTCCGTGGTGTCGGCCTACCTGAACGAAATCCTGCCGTTCTATGCCAGCGTTCACCGTGGTGCCGGCTACGCGTCACAGATCAGCACCTCCGTGTACGAAAACGCCCGGAACATCGTGCGGGACTTCGTGGGCGGCCGGCCGGATGACTCCGTCATCTTCACCCGCAACACCACCGACTCGCTGAACCTGCTGGCTGGTTGCCTGCCGCATACGTCGGACAGCCGGCCCGTTGGCGATGTCCTGTACCTGGACATCGAGCACCACGCCAACCTGCTGCCGTGGCAGGGTGTTCCGCACCGCAGCGTGGTGGCCGCGCCCACCATCGCAGGAACCATTGACGCCCTCCGCACCGAACTTCAGGAGGGCAACGTCAGTCTGCTCGCCGTCACCGGCGCCTCCAACGTGACCGGTGAGATACTCCCCATCCGCGCCCTCGCGGCGCTGGCCCACGAGTTCGGGGCCCGCATCGTGGTGGACGCCGCGCAGCTCGCACCGCACCGGCGCATCAACATCACCGCCGACGACGTCGACTACCTCGCCTTCTCCGGCCACAAGCTCTACGCACCATTCGGCGCCGGCGTCCTGGTGGGCCGCACGGACTGGCTAGACGCCGGCACCCCGCACTTGGCGGGCGGCGGCGCCGTCAAGGAGGCAAAGCTCGACGGCGTCACCTGGGCAACCGGACCGGCCCGCCACGAGGGGGGCTCCCCCAATGTCCTGGGTGCAGCCACGCTGGCCCGCGCCACCCAAGTCATCGCATCATTGGACCAGGACCGCTGGCACGCCCATGAGGCTGCCATCAGGTCCTATCTGGTGGACGGGCTGCAGAGGATCGACGGCGTCACGGTCCACCAGATCTTCTCGGACACCGATCCGGGCACCGGCACCATCGGCGTTGTGAACTTCTCGGTGGCCGGTTACGACGCCGGATTGGTTGCCGCCTATCTGTCGGCCGAACATGGCGTGGGACTGCGGGACGGCCGATTCTGCGCCCACCCGCTGCTGAAACGCCTCGGCCTTCCTTCCGGTTCCCTGCGCGCCAGCTTCGGCGTAGGTTCCCGGCTGGAGGACGCCGAACGGCTGCTCGCCGGCCTCGACCAGCTGCGCCGCACGGGCCTGGGCTGGGACTACGTGGTGGATTCGGGCCGCTGGGTTCCGGCCAACGACGCCCGCACCTACCCGCACTGGGCACCGAACACGCCCGGCACTGCCGGCGCGGCTCCCTGCCTCGACGACTAAGCTGGCTAGGCCTGGGCGGTGGCGCTATCTGTGGGCTTCACGATCCGCGCCGGGTTCCTGATGCCCAACGCCGAGACCGTGCCGCCGATAACCAAGAGGATGCCGGTGGCGATCAGCACCCGATGGAATCCGTCCAGGTCAAGCTGGTTCCCGGCGATGAGCCCGACGAAAGCGATGCCAATCAGACCCGATACACGGGCAACCGCGTTGTTTACTGCCGAGCCAATGCCGGACTGCTGCTCAGAGATCGAGCCCAATATGGCCGCGGTAAGCGGTGCAACTGTTGCCGAGAGCCCCGCCCCAAAGAGGACGATTCCCGGCAGCAGTTGATTCCAGTAATGGACGGGTACCTGTGACGACACCATCAGGAAGTAGCCCAGGCCGGCTCCGGCCGGGCCCAAAGCCATGAACCAGCGCGGGCCGTATCGGCCGGCGAGTGAACCGAACCATGCGGAAAGGAAAATGCTCAGCAGGCTGACCGGCAACAGGGCGAGCGCGGCGAGTGTCGCCGAGTATCCGGCCACCTGCTGCAGGAAGAGCACGATGATGAATCCGCCGATGGACAGCGCGGCATAGATGAACATTGTGGCCAAGTTGCCTGCCGCAAAGTTCCTGACGGCGAAGAGACTTAGAGGCATGAGGGGCTGTTTCGCCGTTGCCTGCCGCCAGATGAACGCCGCGAAGCAGACGACCCCCAGGATCAAAGGCAACAGGATACCCGGGCTTCCCCACCCTTGTGTGGCCTGCTCGATCAGGGCATAGACCGGTCCGGCCAGCCCGAGCACGCACAGCACGGCCCCGGGATAATCAATGCCCACCCCTGCCTCGCGGACGTCGGAGGAACGAAGCACAGCCAGAAGATACAAGGTCACCGCAATCGGCACAACATTGATGCCAAACACCCACCTCCACCCGACGGAATCCACCAAGACGCCGCCCACGAGCGGTCCGGCGATGAAGGCCACCGTGGTACCTGCGGTCCACTGGCCAATGGCCTTGGCCCGGGCCGGCCCGTCAAAGTGCGAGGTGATGAGCGCCAGCGAACTGGGCACGAGCAGAGCCCCGGCGATTCCTTGCAAGCCCCGGGAAATGATCAGAATTTCAGCTGTGGGCGCGAACGCGCACATCAGTGACGTCACCCCAAACCCGAGCAGTCCGGCGCGGAGAATGAGGATCCGTCCGAGTACGTCAGAAAGAGAACCGGCAAGCAGGATGAGTGACCCGAGCGTGATCAGGTAGGCGTCCACGACCCACTGCTGGGTTGTCAGGCCGCCGCCCAGATCACGGGAAATGGCGGGTAATGCCACGTTGATGACGCTGCTGTCCAAAAAGGACACCAAAGAGGCGAGAATCGAGATCCACAGGACGAGTCTCTGAGCACGTGTCGTCGGAGGAAAGCCCACTCCTCCAGTAAACACCGCCCGCGCAACTGCGAGCGGTTCACTGGCATCAGGTAAATTCGAAGGATACTCACCGAAGTCAATTGAAGGAGGCCACACGTGGCACGGGGTGGCCCCAGGCTTGACAACGGACGCCGTCTGGAACTCGGGCAGAGCTTCCAGGACGGCGGCGAACACTACCAACGCGTACGCCCAGGCTACCCCGCTGACTCAGCGGACTGGCTGGTCCCGGCCGGTGCCCGTGATGCCGTGGATGTGGGTGCCGGCACAGGCAAATTCGCCGCGCTGCTGCTCGAGCGCGGCCTTGCCGTCTCCGCTGTTGACCCCTCCGATGACATGCTCGAACAGCTCCGGGCGCACTATCCGGAGGTGACGGCAACCCAAGGGACTGCCGAGGCGACCGGCCTGGCGGACTCCTCGTTCGACGTCGTAAGCGTTGCCCAGGCATGGCACTGGTGCGATGCGCTGCCGGCCAGCACCGAACTCGCGCGGATCCTGCGGCCCGGCGGAACGCTGGGGCTGATCTGGAACCAGCTGGACACGTCGGTTCCGTGGGTGCACAGGTTGTCGCGCATCATGCACGCCGGGGACGTCTATATGCCCGGCTTCCGGCCGGTTGTGGGGCCCGAGTTCGAGGGCCTCGAAAGCCATGTGACCCGTTGGGAGGACAGCCTCAGCACCGCGGACATCATGGAGCTGACGAAGTCGCGCAGTTATTATCTGCGTGCCGGTGAGGCCACCCGAAACAAAGTCCTGGCCAACCTCGACTGGTACCTCCACGAGCACCTTGGCCACGGCACCGGGGAGGACATCAGGTTGCCGTATCTGACCCTGACCTGGCGGGCGTTCAAGGCGTAAGTGCCAAGGACCACCGGGTAGGCTTGACGTTGTGAAGACCAGCGCCCCCTCTTCCTCGATCGAGGACTACGTCAAGGTCATCTACGGCTTCACGGAGTGGCAGGACAAGCCCATCACGTCTTCGCAGCTGGCCCAGCGCCTCGGCGTGGCCAACTCCTCGGTCTCTGAGATGGTCCGCAAACTCAAGGACCAGGGCCTGGTGGACCACAAACCATACAGCGCCATCACCCTCACTCCCGCGGGCATCCGGCTGGCGCTGTCCATGGTCCGGCGCCACCGCCTCATTGAGACCTACCTTGTACAGGAGCTCGACTACAGCTGGGACGAAGTCCACGACGAAGCCGAACTGCTCGAGCACGCAGTGTCGGACACCTTCATTGAGCGGATGGCAGCGAAATTGGGCGACCCTCAACGCGACCCGCACGGCGACCCGATTCCGACGGCGGACGGTGCCGTCCTGATGCCGGAGGCGCACCTGCTCGGCGAACTCGATCCGGGTCACATCGGCCGAATCACTCGGATCAGCGACGAGAACCCGGACCTGCTCCGCTATCTCGCGGCGGAAAATATCGACCTCGACGCCGATGTGGAGGTCATGGGCCGCAAGCCGTTCGGCGGGGCGCTGGTGGTGCGGATCAGTAACGCCGGCAGGACGCGGGACTACGATCTCGCGGACGAAATCACGGCCGCACTCTGGGTGCACACCGACCGGCCGCACGCCGGCTGCGCCTTGGGTGAGAGCTGAGTGAAGCACGCCGGGATGCCTGAGTGGCGGGCCTGGCTGGCCGTGGCCGCTGGAGGGCTTGCCGGGACGGAGCTTCGCTACGGCCTGGGACTCGCCTTTCCGGATCATGGCGGCGCCATGCCGTGGAACACGCTGGGTATTAACGTTGCCGGGAGCTTTGTTCTGGCCGCCCTCACCACCGTGTGGATGGCGCGCCCGCACACCGCGTTCTGGCTCCGTGCGGCCCTGGGCCCGGGGCTCCTTGGATCCTTCACCACCTTCTCGGCAGTGGTCTTCGGGATTGACCGGCTGGTGCGGGCCGGGGAACATCCGGTGTGGCTGGTCTATCTGGGACTGTCGCTGGTGCTCGGCTTGGGCGCTGCTGCCGCCGGCTGGCGGACGGGGCGGCTCGTGGTTGACCGGGTGGCATCGTGACAGGGGCACTCCGGTGACCGGGGCACTACTCGTGGGGGTATTTGGTGTGGCGGGCGCGCTGCTGCGGTTCGCCGTCGACAGCTGGTTCGCCCACCACAGCCGAGTGCGCGCCATCGGCAACACCGGCACGCCGCGGCACTGGCCCTGGGCCACGCTGGTAGTGAACGTCACGGGGTGCCTCATTATTGGGCTGTCGATCGGCATCACCGGAAGGCTCGGCCTGGCACCCGAGTGGCAGACCGCCGTCGCCACGGGCTTTGCCGGCGGGCTGACCACGTTCAGTTCCTGGACAACAGCCACCGTCCGGCTCCTGAGTGAATCGCGGTTCGGCGCCGCAGCCCTCAACGTCGGCGCCAACCTGGCCGCAGGCTTTGCCGCGGCCGCAATCGGTGTAGCCCTCGCGTCGTAGGCGGGCGCCCTCCCCGGCACAGCGGTGGTTTTGGTGCGGTCCCGTATCGTTGACTCTGATGATTAGCAGACGCGACGCGGCAATTGCCCTTGATGTACCGATGGAAATGGCCCAGCGCCACGGCATTCCCAAACGCCTCTCCGAGGCGGAACTGGGCGAAATCCTGGATAACCCGCCGGCCTGGCTGGTCCAGTCGCGGGCGAACCGCACCGGCAAGCGCCCGGTGTGGGTCCATTTGGAATGCGCCGTCTGCGGTTACGAGGAAGCGGCGCGGCCCAAAAAGTGGTGGCCGGAGTTCACGTACGTGGTGTGCGAACACCACTCCCCCGCTGAGGTGCCACGCCCCCAGACGGGCTTCATCAGGAGCGAGTTCGACGGCGTCGGGACCCGCTTTGTGGGCATTGCGGACGTCCCCGCGCCAGCCTGATTCGGGGCATTACATTCGGAGCAAATCAGGCGTATTTTACGAAGTGGGACCGACCCGGTCCCGCGTTGTAAGGAGCACGCCATGCCGGACAAGACACCACACCAGCAGCTGAGCAAAAAGCCTGTTAAGACCATCAAGGAAAAACGCGCCGAGAAAAAGGCGAAGAACCCGGTCGAAGGCGCACAGGATCCGGTGGCGCACCTGAAGAAGCGCCGGTAGCAGTTATCCGTTTGCTGCCATTTCTTCCGGCACGGCCACAAGATCCAGTTCTTTGCCGTCCCTCAGCACCTTGACGGGCAGCGGCTGGCCGATCGCATCGGCGAACAGCAGCTTCTGCAGGCTTTCAGCGTTGCTGACGGGGCGGCTTCCGGCTGTCAGGATGAAGTCACCCGCCTGCAGGCCGGCCCGGTCTGCGGGCGATCCGGCCAGCACCTCCACTACCCGGAGTCCGTCCCGCTGTCCGGTCCTGATCACGGCGCTGGCGCTCAGCCTGCTGGGAGTGCTGACCACGCCGAGGTAGGCACGCCTGACGCGGCCGTCCTTCAGCAGGGCCGAAATGATCCGCCGCGTGGTGGCGTTGATGGGTACTGCCAGGCCCAGCCCGGCGCCGGCCACTGCAGTATTGATACCCACGATCCTTCCGTGAGAATCGGCGAGGGCCCCGCCTGAGCTTCCGGAGTTGAGGGCCGCGTCTGTCTGGATGACGTCCTCGATCACCCGCCGGTTGCTGCCCTGCCATACAGGGATGGCCCGTCCCAGGCCGCTGACCACGCCCGCGGTCACTGAACCGGCGAGTCCCAAGGGGTTGCCGACGGCGATGACCAGTTGGCCTACCCGCAGGGTCTCTGCATCGCCGAACTGCGCCGGGGCTACTTTCGGCGCCCGTCCGCGGACCACCGCAAGATCGGACAACGGGTCCGCGCCCACCAGTTCAAGGTCGGTCCGGCTGCCGTCAGCAAAGGCGGCATGGCCCTGGTGGGTGCCTGCGACCACATGCGAATTCGTCAGCAGGTAGCCGTCTTCAGTGAACAGCACTGCCGAGCCTGCGCCCACGCGGAACCGGCCGTTCCGCCGGTTGCTGGTCATCTCAATGGCCGCAACGTGCGGCGTGACTGTCTCAGCCACGCGCATCACTGTTGCCGAATATGCATCCAGCGCATCGTCGTCGTACTCTTCGTCACGGGGTTCACGGACCGGTTCCATGGCGCACCTCCTGGCTGCCTATGTCGATTCCGGCCGCGGGATTTTCGTGCTGCCGGATCTTATTTGGGACAACCACGCTTGGGGTTTCCGTAGTCCCGCGGCGGCTACGCCGTCGGTGAACAGCACGCACGACGCGGAGGGCCGGTCGGATGGCGCGCGGGCCGGATGGCGCGCAGCGCAGGGCTGCCACGAACTGCCGTTAACGCCAAAAGACCCGGACGCAAGGTCCGGGTCTTTGGCATGCCTTGCGACATTTCAAAATGTGGAGATGGGGGGAATTGAACCCCCGTCCGATGTCGTGTTGTCAGGGCTTCTCCGGGCGCAGTTTGCGTCGGATTTTCTCGGCCCCAGCCCGCCTGCAAACAGGTGGCTGATCCGGGCCCAGTCATCTAAGAGTCCCGTTTACCCCGATGACGGAGGCAAACAGCAGTGGCTATCTAAATGACGCCAGATTCCGGGGCAATAGCAACCTCGGGCTGACGGACTGTCTTACTGCTTAGGCAGCGAGAGCGAAGTCAGTGCGGTTTGATTTGGCACTTATTGTTTTGCAGACAGCGTTTACGAGATAATTCTGCATCCTCGGCCCGCTTCACCTGTCGCGACTAACATCGTCGAAACCGATCATCCCCGTATTTTGTTATCAAACCGGCCGGGCTGTGCTGGCACAAATCCCTTCCGGACTACCAATCATAACGCATGCTCGCGGGGAAATTATTCCAGCCCCGCGGAGCCTACCGGCGGTTGCGTTCCCGGACCTCGCGGAGTGCCTCGCGGTTGTCCTGCTGCTCGCGGAGGGTCTGGCGTTTGTCGTACTCACGCTTACCGCGGGCAATCGCGATTTCCACCTTGGCCCGGCCGTCCAGGAAGTACAGCTGCAGCGGAACCACGGTGAAGCCGGACTCTCGGATCTTCACGGAAATCTTGTTGAGCTCTTCTCGGTGCAGCAACAGCTTTCGACGGCGGCGTGCCGAGTGGTTGGTCCAGCTGCCCTGGTTGTACTCAGGGATGTGGATGCCTTCCATCCACAGCTCGTCGTTGTAGAAGGTGCAGAACCCGTCCACCATGGACGCATGGCCTTCGCGCAGGGACTTTACTTCGGTCCCCATCAGGGCGATGCCGGCCTCGTACGTGTCGAGCACGAGGTAGTCATGCCGGGCCTTGCGGTTGGTGGCCACTACTTTACGGCCACTTTCTTTCGGCACGGTGGAACTCCTCAGTTCTTGGATCCTGGTTGGCTCCGACCGTTCCGGCGCGGAGTCATACCAGTGTACGGCAGGCGCGGACGGCCGTTACAGCAGGCGCATCGGGTCCACGGCCGCCCCGTTGAGCCAGGTTTCAAAGTGCGCATGGCAGCCTGTCGAGTTGCCGGTGTTGCCCGAGTAGGCGATCAACTGCCCCTGGGATACCTGCTGGCCATTGGACACCACGATGCTGCTGTTGTGGTAATAAATGGTGGTCAGTGAGTTCCCTTGCACCACGCCGTGGGAGAGCTTCACGCGCCAGCCGCCGCCGTCGGCTGAGTTCCAGCCTGAGGAGAACACCTCGCCAGCCGCCGCTGCGTAGACCGGGGTGCCGCAGGCGGCGCCAAAGTCGATGCCGGTGTGCATGTAGCCGCCCTGGCCGTAGAAGTCGATAGTGCCCGGCGGCGTGGCCCGCCAACCGAAGCCGGAAGTGATGGGCACATCACCGGCGAAGGGGTGCCGGAGTCCAAAGGCCGACGGCGATCCGGTCACCGGGACGTAGGGCACCTGCGGCGGCGGGGCCTGGTTCCTCGCCGCCGCCTGGGCGGCGGCTGCGGCTGCGGCGGCTTCTGCTTGGCGGCGCTGTTCGGCTTCCCAAGCCTCACGGAGCCGACGGTCACGTTCGGCAATTTCGTTTGCCACAGAGTTCTGGCTCGCCTCGACCGCCGCTATCTGGTTTTTGATTGCAGGCCTTGCCGCCTGGAGTTCGGCGTCAAGGCGGCTGGTATCGGCGATCAGCTGATCAACCTGGGCCTTCTTGGCCGCGGCCTCGTCACGGGCCGCCTTCTCACGTTCCAAGGCGGCGTCGGCCTTGGCTTTGAGGTCCTTGATCTCCGATTCGACGGCTTCGAGCCTCGCCTGGGAGTTCACGTTGGTGGCGCTCTGCTGGGAGAGCTTGTCCATGGCAGCGTTCTGGCTGCGCATGGCCTGGTCTGCCAGGTCCATCGTGTCGGTCAGGCTGCCGCCATTGTTTGCTCCGAAGAACAGCGTCAGGTTCGAGGGCACTCCGCCGGATTTGTAGGCTTGGGTGGCGATCTGGCCGATCAGCTTTTTGGTGTCCGCGATTTTTTGTTTGTCGGACTCAAGCTGCTGGGTGATCTTGGCCTTGTTCTGCTGCGCAAGGTCGACCCGTGCGGTCAGGGCTTCGACCTCTTTGACGGCGCTGGCTACGCGTCCCTGGGCTTCAAGAAGTGCCTGCTGGGCTCCGGGCAGCTGTCCCTGATAGATCACCAGGTCTCCGGCTGCCTTTGCGATGCGGGAATCCACGAACTCCAAGGACTGCTGGACTCTTGAGGCCTCTGCCTCGAGTGCTGCTTTCTTGTCATCCAGTTCGTCGGCGTGTGCCACGGGTGCTGACGCGCCCAGGCTTGCCGCGAGGAGCAGTGCCATGACGCCGCTGATCAGGCCTGTGCGGCGACGCGCCGGTGCCAGGCTTTCCGCCCGGTGGCGGGGCGCAGTTCGGTGCAATACGTTCATCAGGATTCCTTGGTCGGTTTGCACAGCCTAAACCTTCAAGTATCTGCGCAAGGTCAAGAGAGACGAAATTCCTGCCAAAGATCCGCCAAGGATCAGCAAGGCTGGCGCAAGAATGAGGGTCTGCCCGGGCGAGATGAACGCCGTGTCCGGATACTGCTTCGACAGGTACTCGCCCAAGAAGAAGTGCGCTACGGCCCACAGTGTTCCTGAGGCCAGCGCGGCGCCAATGACGGCAGCAATCACGCCCTCGAGGATGAAGGGCAGCTGGATGACCATCTTGGATGCGCCCACCAGGCGCATGATCCCGGTTTCGCGGCGCCGACTGAAGGCGGAGAGGCGGATGGTGGTGGCGATCAGGAGGATGGCGCACACGATCATGACGCCGGCGATGCTGACGGCCACGAGCGACGCGGCATTCATGGCCGAGAACAGCCGCTCCAGCAGCTGGCGCTGGTCAATGACAGTTTCGACGCCCGGCTGCGAGGAGAACGTCTCACTGATGATCTGGTACTTTTCCGGATCCTTCATGTTGATCCGGAAGGAAGCGGGAAGCTGGTCCGGCGTCACCGAATCGACGATGGGAGAGTTGGAGAACTGGTCCTTGAAGTGCTTGTACGCCTCTTCTTTGGACTCGAACTGGAAGTCGTTGACGTACTGTGCCACGGCGGGTGATTTAAGCAGCGTCTGCAGGTTGTCCTGCTGTTCCGGGGTGACCGGCCCTGTGGAGCAACCGGCAGCCGTCGAACCGTCACTGCAGAGGAAGATGGCCACCTGGACTTTGTCGTACCAGTAGCCCTTCATCTGGTTGATCTGAAGCTGCAGCATGCCGGCGGCACCTACGAACGTTAGGGAGACAAAGGTGACCAGGATCACTGAGACCACCATGGAAACGTTGCGGCGCAGGCCGCTGCCGATCTCACCGAGGATGAACGCGAGCCTCATCGCTGTCCCTCCCGTGCGCCGGGCTGGCGGTCCCCCGGTGCGGGCGGTTCCTCGTCCCGGCCGCTGGCGTCCTTGAGTCGTCGGGACTGGCCGACGACCGGAATCATGGAGGTGTACAGCGCCTTGGCTTCGTCACGGATGACGACGCCGTTCTTGAGCTCCACCACACGCTTGCGCATCTCGTTGACGATGTCGTCGTCGTGGGTGGCCATGACCACCGTGGTGCCGTTCTGGTTGATCTTGTCCAGCACGCCCATGATGCCCATCGAGGTGGTGGGATCGAGGTTACCGGTAGGTTCGTCGGCGAGGAGGATGCCGGGACGATTTACTACTGCGCGGGCGATGGCCACACGCTGCTGTTCGCCGCCGGAAAGTTCGTGCGGAAGGCGGTTTTCCTTGCCTTCGAGGCCAACGGTCTTCAGGACTTCGGGCACCGTGTCACGAATGACGCTGCGGCTCTTGCCGATGACCTGCATGGCAAAGGCAACGTTGGCGAACACGTTCTTCTGCGGCAGAAGACGGAAGTCCTGGAAGACCACCCCGATTCCGCGGCGCAGCCTGGGCACGCGCCAACTGGAGATCTTGGCGACGTTCTGGCCGGCCACGTAGACGGCACCCGAGGAGGCCCGGTCTTCCTTGAGGACCAGCCGGAGGAACGTGGACTTTCCGGATCCGGAAGCGCCCACGAGGAAGGCGAATTCACCACGGTCTATCTCAAGGCTGACATCGTCCAGCGCAGGCCGGGCCGTCTGGTCGTACACCTTGGTGACATTATCGAATCGGATCATGGCCCTAATTACCCTGCAGGGCACCGCTGATGCAGCCCAGATCTGCAGCCGGCGCGCGGGCATTCGTTTGGGGAATTAGAGGCCCCGGCCCCTTGACTATACGCAGTCTTTTTGCCGGATTTCGGGGGTTTCAGGGGTGTGTCGCGGGATCCGGCCGGCCAGGGCCTACAGGCGGTGGCCCGCCGGGCGGTGTTACTTCTCTGCGTTGCGGTTGTCGGTCCGCCAGCGGATCCCGGCGTCGATGAAGTCGTCAATCTCGCCGTCGAACACTGCGGAAGTGTTGCCGACCTCGTGTTCGGTGCGGAGGTCCTTGACCATTTGGTAGGGGTTCAGGACGTAGGACCGCATTTGGTCGCCCCAGGAGGCCTTGACGTCGCCAGCGAAGGCCTTCTTCTCGGCGTCCTCCTGCTCCTTCTTCAGTAGAAGGAGGCGGGACTGCAGCACGCGCATGGCGGCGGCCCGGTTCTGGAGCTGCGACTTTTCGTTCTGCATGGACACCACTGTGCCGGTGGGGATGTGCGTGAGGCGCACGGCAGAGTCGGTGGTGTTAACGGACTGTCCGCCGGGGCCGGATGACCGGAACACGTCCACGCGGATCTCGTTGTCCGGAATATCGATGGAGTCCGTGGACTCGATGAGCGGGATGACTTCGACAGCGGCGAAGGACGTCTGGCGGCGGCCCTGGTTGTCGAAAGGGCTGATCCGCACCAGCCGGTGCGTTCCGGCTTCAACGCTGAGGGTGCCGAACGCATACGGCGCCTTGACTTCGAAGGTGGCGGACTTGAGGCCCGCCTCTTCGGCGTATGACGTGTCCATCACCGTAGTGGGGTACCCGTGGCGTTCGGCCCAGCGGAGGTACATGCGCATCAGCATTTCGGCGAAGTCTGCAGCATCTACGCCGCCGGCTCCGGCCCGGATGGACACCACGGCTTCACGTTCGTCGTATTCGCCGGAAAGCAGCGTGACCACTTCCAGTTCCTTAAGGGACTTCCGGATCGACTCCAGTTCGGCGGCTGCCTCCCCCATGGAGTCTGCGTCGTCCTCGTCCTGGCCGAGTTCAACCAGGACTTCCAGATCGTCAATCCGCGAGACCAGCTTGTTCAGCCGCTCCAACTCGGACTGGCGGTGCGAGAGCCGGGAGGTAATTTTTTGGGCCGCAGCAGGGTCATCCCACAGGTCTGGTTCGCCTGCCCGTTCGCTCAGTTCGGCGATGTCTTCCTTCAGAGCCTCGACGTCGCTGACGCGCTCGATGGAGTTGTACGTGGCGCGAAGGGCGCGGATTTCTGCGGAAAAATCAATATTGGCCATGGTCGTTTAAGCCTACGCTATGCGGCCGGGGGCCCGGGCTCCCGGTCTAGGCGGAGGTCCGCCGGTCAGCGCGTGAGCCGGGAACGGGCCGTGGATGCTGCCTCAATCCGGATCCCGTCCGGCACCAGGAAGTTCACCACAGGCGGGTGGACCACCGAGCTAAGCACCACGACGGCGGTGGAGCCTTCGGGGCTGCCGGTCCCCTGCGTCACGGCCAGGCCGTCGAACCGGGCCGACGCCGGGCTCCGGGCCAAGAAGTCCGAGGCCACATTGCGGACGCGCTCGGAACCGAGGACGGCCGAAGGGCTTCCGCCCTCCCCCGCAACTTCACCCAGAGTGTAGCTGTCAGCGGCAGCGAGGGAGGCGCCGTCGGCCAAGGACAGCAGCCTCTTGTGTTCGAGGTAGACGCTAGAGATGCCGATGACCACAGTCACCACCAGCAGGGCGAGCAAGACGTAGCCGACAATCATCACAATCATCTGGCCGCCCTCTGCTGACTGGTCGGGGCTCGTCACGGGGACACTCACGGGCGCCGTTGCGGCACCGGGATGCCGGCTCAAGCTGCACTCACCTGAACCTGCCGACCAGCTGAGTGGATGATGCCTCAACTTCGCTGGCCTGGAGCCTGAAGTCATCATTGAAGGGGACGAAAGGCAACGGCACGGTGAGATTCACTGTGACGGTAACGGCCGCTCCGGCGGCCTGGCAGTCGGCGGGATCGCAGCGTGTGGAGACTTGGGCGGCGTCGGGGTCATGGCCGAAGTCCGCGAGGGCAATGACAACTGCCTGTTCGGCGGCCGCCTGCGCGGACTCGGCGTCCGGTTGGGCTACAAAGACCTTTGCGGCCTGGTCTGCAGCTCCCACCACCGCAAAAGATCCGCCCTGGATCTGGCCCACGGTGATGATGAAATACACGAGTGGGACCATCAGGAGCAATGCCAGGAACGTGAACTCAACGACGGCGCTCCCCTCTTCCTGGCGTTCCGCGGAGACGGCTTCCCGGAACCTGCCGTTGAGTCGGGCCCAAATCTTGGGGTGGGCACGAGAAGTGTTACGGCTGGATGGCAGCATGGCCCTTCACCTCCAGAACGTCCCGTGGCCCGATGAGCCCGATCACGGGCATGGGCGCCTTGATGGTGATTTCGAGCGTCCGCATGCCCTGATACGTCACTTCGGCGGTGCTGATGTCCTGAGCGAATTCGCCGTTCAGCGCAATTCCGATCAGGTTGGCAGCCCGTTCCTGCGCATCCGCGGCGCTACGGTCCGCGAGGGTTCCGTAGCGTGCACCCGAGGCGGCCGCATCAATAAGGGTATTGCGGACGTGGAGGACCAATGCGAGTTGGATGATGGCCAGGAAGAACATGGTGAGCAGCCCGCCCACCAAGACAAAGTCCACCACCGCGGACCCTCGTTCCTCCCTGCGCCAGTCCTGCATGCCCTATTTTCCGACCTTGTCCATAGCTTGGTTGAACATCGTTTCTAGGGCGGGGCCTGCCAGGGCGAGCAGTGCCGCCACCAGGACCGCAGACATCAAAGTGATCATGACCCAGCCAGGCACGTCGCCGCGTTCGGGGTGGTCTTGGTCTTGGTGCGGGGACCCGGCTTGCTGCCGGCTCTTGCCGCTTGACGTCGAAGCGTTCGTCCATGCCCACAAGCTCGCGACCAAGGTAAGCAGCCGGACGATGCTCGAGATTCCCAGTTTTTTCATTTCGGTCCCATTCGGTGAGAGATGCGGATCTTTAGAATTAGTGGTTGTTGATCTGACAAGTGCGTGGCGGCCGTGGCTACAGTCCAAGGGTTATGGCAGCGATGCCGGGGAACACCGCGAACACCACAGTTAAAGGCAGGACCCCGAAAACCAACGGCACCATCATGGCTATTTCCTTTTTGCCCGCCGATTCCATCAGGTCCCGTTTGGCCGTGTCCCGGACATCCTGCGCTTGGGCCCTCAAAACATCTGCCAGAGGTGTTCCGCGCTCCACTGCGACAATGATGCCGTCCACAAATCTGACCAGTGGGCCAAGGTCTGTCCGGGCCGAAAACTCCTGCAGCGCTTCCACCAAAGGTTTCCCCGCCCTGGTCTCAGCAAGGATCTTGGAAAATTCCTTGGCGAGTTCGCCGTTGGCGCTGCGGCATACCCTGTCCAGCGCCCCGGTGGCGCTTTCGCCCGCGCCAACAGCCAGTGCCATCAGTTCTGCGAGGCTCGGAAACTCGGCCATCATCCGGGTCTCACGCTTACTGATCTGGACGCCCAGCCAGAAGTCTCGGAAGAGGAATCCGCCCAGTGCGCTACCCAGAACCGCCACCACTGCCAAGAACGGAGTGAAGCGGCCGGCCACTGCACTCAACACCACCAGGGCCAGCGAAGTAACAAATCCGGCGACAGCCCAGAGCAGCTGCTCAGCGCGGAAATCCATGGCTGATTTGTTGATGCCGGCCTGCGCCAGCCGGCGGGTCAGTGCCTTCGAGCTAAGGTTGAGCCTGCCGAGGGCGGTGAGGCCGTCGTGAAGGAGTGGACGCACAATCCGTTCCAAGGGCCCGAAGGGCGTGGCGTTCTCTCCGCTGGCTCGCAGCAACCGGGATTCCAGGTTCTGCGACTTCAGCTGCGGCTCAATGCGTTCGACAAAAGTGAGTGGGCGCATGAAGGGCATCCTGACGAACAACAGCCACAGGCCCACGCCGAGGATGATGCCGCAGACAAGGGCGGCCGCTGAGATGCCACTCATCTGAGCACCCTTTCGTCCTGGGGAAGAGCGCCGAGGCGCAGCATGATCGAATAGCAGATAAGTGAGACCACCAGACCTCCCAGCAGAACGCCGGCACCCATGGGAGTGTTGTAAGCGTTCACGGCCTCGGGACGGGTGGCCAGGAGGAGCATCACAATCCAGGGCGCGGCAACTGCCAGCCGGGCGGCATTAACCGTCCAGGACTGCCGGGCTTCCAGTTCGCTGCGCGTGCGGGCGTTCTCGCGGAGGAATTCGGCCAGCGTTCCCAAGAGCTTCCCCAGGTCCGAGCCGCCCACTTCACGGGTCAGCCGGAGAGCCTCGATGATCCGGTCCGCGACGGGGTCGGCCAGCCGGTCCTTGAGTTTGTTTAGGGAGGCATCGAATTGGCCACCCGCGCGGTAATCGGCACCGAAGTCCCGGAACACGTGTCGGAGTTCGTCCGGCCCTTTCTCCCCCAACTGGATCAGAGCCTCCGGCAGGGAAAGGCCGGCGCGAATAGCCGACCGAAGGTGATCGACTACGTCCGGCCAGAGCTGTCGCAACACAGCCGTCCTCCTGTTGGCCCGCCAGCGCACAATGCTGACAGGAAGCCAAGCACCGAACAGCCCGAAGCAAACGGACATGGGCCAGGAACCAAAGATGACAAAGAAGACGAGCACCACGAATAGGCCGAGCCCCAGGCAGGACGCAACAAGCCCGGCGGCCGTGACTTTCTCGATCCCGGCGGTGGCCAGCAGGTCCTGAATGCGGCTGACCCTGCGGCGACGGTTCACTGGCGTCGGCTTTTCCCAGAACGACCACCAGATGAGAAAGAAACCGGTTCCGGCGAGCACCCCGAGCAGCGGCGCCATCAGCGCGGCTCCAGCAGCGCCGCGACGTCGTACCCTGCCCGGGCAAACTTCTCGGCAGCCGGCATACTGTTGGCCCGCGGCTGCAGCTGGCCGTCGGCCATCGCGAAGACCATGGAGGATTCGATGATGCCGTTCTCCACGCGTCGGCCGAGCGAGAGGATCTCGGTAACCTGACGGCGACCGTTGGCCTGCCGGCTGCAGTGGACCACCAGGTCTATACAGGACGCCACTGTGGGCACGACGAAGGCAGACGAGATGTTTTCGCCGGCAAGCAAAGGCAGCGTGCAGATCTTGGTTACGGCGTCGTGTGCCGAATTCGCATGGACGGTACACATCCCGGGCAAGCCGCTATTTAGGGCAATCAGCATGTCCAGGCTCTCGGCTTCCCGAACTTCACCAACCACCAATCGGTCTGGGCGCATCCGGAGAGCCTCCTTAACAAGCCTCCGCAGGGGAATTTCGCCCTCGCCCTCGAGGTTGGGCTGCCGGCATTGCAGTCCCACGACGTCCCGGAGCGGAAACTGGAGTTCGAAAATTTCCTCAACGGTGATGACCCGTTCGCGGCTGCCAATGCTCGCGGCCAGGCAGTTGAGCATGGTGGTCTTGCCCGCTTGGGTGGCCCCGGAGACCAGGATGTTCAGTCCGCTGGAGACGGCCGCACCGAGGAATCGGGCGGATTGCGGCGTGAGAGTGCCCAGCTCGACCAGGTGTTCCAGCCTGCTGGCCTTCACGACAAACTTGCGGATGTTCACTGCCCAGTGGTGGCGGGTGACGTCCGGGATGACGACGTGGAGCCTGGAGCCATCAGGCAGGGCAGCATCAACGAAGGGTGATGACATGTCCAGGCGTCGGCCGGAACTCTTCAACATGCGCTCCACGAGGTCGCGCACTTGCTGGTCTGTGAGACTCAGGGATGTCAGCTCCGACTCGCCGTTCCTCGCGACATAAATTTCGTTGGGCGCGTTTATCCAGACTTCCTCGATGGAGGGGTCGTCCAACAGCGGCTGGAGGACGCCAAAGCCGGCCACGGCATCGAAAACAATCCTGCGTGCGGTTTCGAGCGGACCAATCGGGGGCAGGGGCCCCATGAGGGCACGCTCGTCATAATCGCTGACGGCCGCCTCCACGAGGCGGCGAACCTCGCCGGCCTGACGGAGCGGATCCAGACCCCTACGGCGGATCAGCTCGCGGACTTCGTCTTCCACGATCCGCACGGCATCCATAAGTTCCCCAATACAACTGCCGCCCCCGGTGGAGGCAGTTCACTTGGGTACAGCCTAAGGAGCGTACAGCATCCAGCCAAGTCAAAAGCGGAGCTTGTGGATAACGGTGGGGCATCGTTCATCCGAGAAATGCTGAGGTGTCGGCGCCCGATTGGTGTTCTGCACGTCTAGGGCGTGTCTCCTAAATCGGGGGCGGCCCAGCTGGAATGCTTGAACGGTGTCGAGAACATCTGTTTTGAGTGACGATCAGTGGTCCCGGGTCGAGCCGTTGCTGCCGAGTTCTGACGGGCGGCGTGGACGCCCGTTCCGGGGCCACCGCCAAGTCGTAGAAGGCATCATCTACCGGTACCGCTGCGGCATCGCTTGGCGCGACCTTCCCGCGGAGTTCGGCCCCTGGCAGACGGTTTGGAAGCGGCACCGCCGTTTCGCGTCCGACGGGACGTGGGACCGGATCCACGCGCGGCTTCTGGCAGAAGCAAACTCGGCAGGTCAGATCGACTGGACAGTTTCAGTGGACTCGACCATCAACCGAGCCCACCAGCACGGGACGAACCTTCCCCGCGCCACAGGGGGAACTCCCGAATTACAAGAAACTGTTTGCTGAGCCTTCGGACCACGCCATCGGCCGCTCCAGGGGCGGTCTGAGCACCAAGATCCACCATGCCTGTGACGGTAAAGGCCGACCACTGGCAATGATTCTCGGCCCCGGACAGGGCGGCGACTCTCCCATGTTCCCCGTCGTCATGGACGCAGTACGGGTTCCCCGACTCAGCGGAGGCCGCGCCAGGACCCGGCCGGATGCCGTGATGGGCGACAAGGCCTATTCGTCCAAAGCGAACCGGTCATTGCTGCGCGGACGGGGCATCAAAGCAGTCATCCCCGAACCCTCGGACCAGATCGGACACCGCAAACGCCGTGGCTCACGCGGCGGACGCCCCGTGAACTTCGACGCCGAGACTTACAAAGGCCGCAACACTGTCGAGAGATCCTTCAGCCTTTTCAAACAGTGGCGTGGCGTCGCCACCCGCTACGACAAACTCGCACTGACCTACCGAGCCGGTGTCGTCCTCTACGCCGTCGTCATCTGGCTACGCCAATAAGGAGACACGCCCTAGGTGCCTTTCCCGTTCGCACAGGTAGCGACCAGCGATAAGACAGGTACCGGTTACTCTAGCCGGGCGGTTCGGGGGAAGGTTACGGTGACGGCATTGCGCGAGCGCGGACGTCGGAGCCTGTCAACGCCTCAGGCGAGGGTATCTATCGGGCCAGCTAGTTCCGTCCGGCAACATCAGGTTCCACAAGAAGCGAGGGCGACATGGAAATCATAAATCGATTCAGGGTATTCGGTTCCGCTGTTCGGCATGTGCCAGACGGTGTGCGTTCTTCGCGCCCTCCTGGGGTGGCCAGAAATTCAAGAAGAGGCGGAAAACGACCACCTGGGATGTGGTCTGCGATTCCGCTCGCCTTTGTTCTGGCGCTCGGCGGAACGTCTTTGGTGGCTGCCCCGGCCGCCAATGCCGCAGGCGGTGGCATGATAAGTGTGACCTTTGACGATGGTTGGACCAGCCAGTACAACAACGCACTGCCCATCCTGAACAAGTACGGGGTTCCGGCCACGATGTACATCATCTCCGGATCAGTCAACGCCGTTCCGGATTACATGACTCAAGCCCAGATCCAGGCATTCGCCAGCCGCGGCGATCAAATCGCAGCCCACACCGTCACGCACGCGGACCTGACTACACTCACCGCTGCTCAGGTCAATACCGAGCTATCGCAGAGCAAGGCAACGCTGCAGGGGATGTTTGGTGCTTCAGCCGCCGTGGATTTCGCCTCTCCCTACGGGGCATACAACGCGACGACGACGGCGGCGGTGAAGAGTTTATACTCCAGCCAGCGCAATACCGACGGTGGGTATAACGCCGCGGCCGGCTTCGATCCCTATAACATCCTCGTGCAGAACGTCGATTCCACTACGACCCCCGCGATAGTGCAGGGCTGGATAACCGAGGCGAAGGCCAGCGGTACCTGGCTGGTACTGGTCTACCACGAGGTGGGAGCGAACATCGGCGCAGATATTTATCACACGGATACGGCCGTGCTCGACGCTCATATGGCGGCTGTGAAGAACAGCGGACTGCCCATGGTCACAATCCGGCAGGGCGTCGAAGCGATGACCTCGACGACTACAGGGCCCCCGGCTGCCGCCACTTCCGCCATCAACGCGCTGGCGGCAGCCACTCCCCGGCTCGGAGCACCCTCCGGAAACATCACTTGCGGGCTGGTCAGCGGCGGCTGCTACCGGTTGTACCAAGGGGGCGCCATCAACTGGTCCCCGGCGACCGGGGCACACTACTCCCTCGGTGCAATACGCCAGACGTGGGCAGCCACCAACTACGAGCGGGGCCGCCTAGGATACCCCACAACGGATGAAGTTGGAGGACTCGTCAACGGCGGCGTCTATCAGCTGTATCAGGGAGGCGCCATCAACTGGTCTCCGGCTTCTGGGGCACACTACTCCCTCGGTGCAATACGCCAGACGTGGGCCGCGACAAACTTCGAGCGGGGCCGCCTTGGCTATCCGACGACGGATGAAATTGGCGGCCTCATCAATGGCGGCGTTTACCAGCTGTATCAGGGGGGCGCCATCAACTGGTCTCCGGCTTCCGGGGCACACTACTCTCTCGGTGCAATCCGCCAAGCTTGGGCCACTACCGGCTACGAGAGGGGACGTCTTGGATATCCAGTCACCGACGAATTCGCCTCAGGCAACGGTGTAGCCCAGGATTACCAAGGCGGCCGCATCAGCTGGGCCGCTACCGGCGGCGCTGTCGTCTCCTACAGGTAGGCCGCAGCACCAAAACCCTCCCGAATTGCACCGAGAATGACTCTGAAACCCACCTAGATCGATGAAGGCTCCGTCCCTGACAGGACGGAGCCTTCATAGCTTTGCGCCCCTAATTCGGCTCTTCAAGGTTCCCGGGGAATGGTCTGCTGAGATGATTGCTCATGCTGCCATCCGGGCCGCACTTCTCAAGAGAATACGCGATTTGTAGTTGTCTGGGTTTCGATAGCCGCGTGCGGTGCCTTTGATGTGTTTTATCGCTGTGTTGTTGGCTTCTACTTTTCCGGTTGGCGCCGGTGACGATGAGGACTTCGATCTCTGCCCACCAGCGGCACACGTTCCGGTATAGCCTGTTTTTCGGGCACCGCGGCCCGTTCCACGAGGTCGGCCAGGGCAGACTTCGCCGCAGCGGCTGCCTCGAGGGAGCTGGCGTTCAGCAGCGTGCGGAGTTGTTCCTTGACCTGCCACGCGGCCTGGAGGCTGCCGGTTGGGTCATCGGCGCTGGTGAGCATGTCCTTGGCCAGCATCGTCATGTGGAACAGATCCACCGAGACCGCCGTGCGCGGCAACCACATCCGCAGTGCCTTCCGGAACGCTGCGGACGGGTCGATCGCGACGACCTGCACCCCGAGCCTCCGGTCCAGCGGCCTGGCGAACAGCCAGTCCCCGACGCCCTTGTGGTCGCGTTCGTCCACGATGCCCAGGACCTGACCGGTGTCCAGATCCACGTGGGTTGTCATCCATGGCTCGTACCGGGTCCAGGCCTTCGTGCCGGGGTGTTGGAAGAACCGCACGGACCGGTACCGGTGCTCATCGAGGCCCAGCATCCTGGGCACGAGGAGGTCGACGTCCGGCAGGCGCGGGGCGGCATCACCGATGACCTGCTGGACCAGCCACCACGAGATCCCGAACGCCATGGCCGTCTCGGATACGGCCCGCCCCGAGGTGATGACCGCGTCCAGAACCGTTTCCCGCAGGTCCCGCGTCGACCGTGCCCGACGCGGGACCTGCGGCGTAGCCTCGCAGAACGATTTTCGCTCACACAAGTACTCGTCACAGAACCAGCGCCGCTTGTCCCAACGGAGTTGCACACGGCCGGCGACCGGTATGTCACGCAGCCGCTGGCAGCGGCCCTCCTTCGCCCGGGAAGAGATGACTCCGCAACTCGGGCAGCCGGGCGGGAAGGTGGTCTCCGCCGTGATGTGGCGTGCCCCGTCCGGGACCAGCCCGGTGCTGGTGACAGGGTAATCAGGCAGGTTGAAGATCATGCTGGTTGCATCATGGCCAGCCCCAGTAGGCTCTAACAAGGCTCGTGGTTCCTGTTCAGGTTGAATGCGTAGTAACACTCAGCCCAGCAGGACCACGGGTCCTCTGCTAGCTACAACACGAACCTATTTCCCCGGGAACCTCGAAGATCCCCTAACTCAGGTGGTATCGGGTCACCGTCGTGGCGGGGCCCCGGAGGTTCTCTTCGGGGACGTAGCCCAGCTTTTGAAGTTCCTCGGCCATCACCGATTCGCTGGACTTTTCTACCAGAATCACAGTTGGGTACTGGCGAATCCTCGCTGCGGACGACGCGACGTCGAACCGTTGATCGAATATCCGCTGCCATTCTGCTGCGGTAATCCCTCGCGTTGGATCAGCCAACCCCTCAAAGCTTTCTGAATAAGCCTGCTTAGCTAAACTTTGGGCCGGTCCAATGATGAATGCATCGGACGGGCGGGATAGTTTCTTCACAGAATCCGCGATGAAGCGAAAATCGTCTTGGGGATCGCGGCCGTATTGCGTCCTCTGTCCAAGGTAAGACGGAGTGCTCATCAGAAGCGCCACCGAGGCCGCCAATACAACTCCGGCTTTGGCTGGCGGCCATGACCCGTGCCAGTTTCTTGCCGGAGCGGCAGCAAGCAGGGCAAGCGCCGGCAATAGAAATGTCAAATAGCGGGGCAGGTAATAGTTTCCCCCCGTAATAATCGACCCCCCAATGACAACTGCCGCTGGGATGACCAGCCACGGCACCGCCAGCCGGACAATGAAATGGCGCCTGCAGATGACCGCCCCGAGGACCGCCGCCGTCCACATCACAATGGCTAGGACAACCATGGAAAAATCCTCACCGGGAGTCGGCAGGGGCGTGACGTCACCGTCAATGGCGAAGTAACCATCGGAAAAGAACTGCATGAATGCCAACTCAAACGCAAACGACGGCCCCACAGGCGGTACCCAGGCAATCTGGAATTGCTGACGGATCGCGGCGCTTCCAAAATACACGGCCGGAACCAACCATGACGCGGACGCGGAAACCAGGCCGCGCCAAGCAAGGCGCAGCTTTGGGTCCAGGAGCACGGTCAGAGCGTGCGCGGCCAGCAGGAGAACCGTATAGAAGGAGACAGCCACGGTGAGGGCGCCTGCTAACGAATAGACGGCCCACTTAGCCCAAGTGGCATTCTCACGGATAGAAACCAAAACGTATGTCGAGACCACAGCACCCAGGACAGTTAGGGCGTAAGACCGCCCGTCAGTCGCTGCGTATTGAGTTCTGGGCAATATCACCAGCAGGGCTGCCGCGATCAGGCCGAACTGGACCCCGGAGATTTTCCTGCCAAGCTCGACCATAACGGATGCCGAGATTGCGATGGCAATCAGGCTGGGAAAGCGGACCGCCAGCTCCGAGAATCCAAAGATGCTTGTCCAGCCGAACATCAGGAAGTAGTAGGCACCGTGCACGGCATCTATGTTGCCCAGCATTGACGTGAGGTCGGGCAGGCTGCGCCTGACGGCACTAAGCGTGGCGGCCTCGTCGGTCCAGAAACTCGGCACCCAAACCCTGAATCCGGAATACACGAATGTCAGCAGCGCGGCGACATAGGCCGACCTAGACACCTTGATCATCTGCCCCTCCTATTCGTGCGGTTGGGGTTTCTCTCCCATGCATGAAGTCCAAACATAGGCGTCCTCAAAGGAGGCTGCGCTTGTCGAGCATTTCCTTTAGTGCGTTCTGGATGTAATAGCCGTAGGGCAAGGTGAAGTGAGTATGGTCCTTCTTGACCGGAATAGTACCGACAAACGCCGGGCAGGCATCATCGGGAGTGCAAAAAAGTGCCCGAGTATCAAGATAGGCGCTGCCACTCGCGCCTGCCGCGGCTATATCGGCTCTAGCAACGTCATACCAAAGTGGGGTCACGGTGCCCAGGCAGTCCCCCGGGCCACCCACAGGTGTGTAGCATTCCCGCACGTCCTTATCAAAGGGCGGTGGGCTGAGGATCAGCCGCTGCTTGGCAGCCGAAACTTTCCCAAGAATCGACTCCATACCCATACGCCAGTCTTCTGCTGTTGCATCCTTGCCGGTCGTCGACATGCGCTCTGGAACCATCGTGTTACCTACGATCAAGATGTCTGGTTTTGTGCTTTGCACAAAGTCCAACGCCTGCTGCTTGCGCTCGACACAACTCGCCTGTTCATCGGGTGACTTCACCATCGGATAGTCGTTGAAGGGGCAACCTGGCCTTCCGAAGATGCGGATGTTCCAACCGTTTTCCGCGTATAGCTTGGTCAGGGGAAATGCCCACCTCTGCGAGATCGAGTCGCCTACGAGAACTGCGTGTTTGCTGGCATCAGCGGGACCGAAGGTGCAGTCCTCAGCACTATGGTTGCCAGGTTCGCCGCACTGCAGCACTCGGTCCGGGTGAGGATCTTTTGACATCAGTTCCTCCAACGACGGCGTGAAGTGGGGCCACGATGTTGCCGGGACAGCTTCCTGGAGCTGTAGTTGTAGCCCCTCGCCGGCAGGTCCATCGACCGGTGCTGCCGGAAAATCTGCGCGACCTGAAGATACCGGCGCCACCACGGACGCGGGTGACTGCGTGGCTGCTTTAAGTCCGACTGCACCGGCCGAGACGAGGACAAAAATTGTCAGCCCAGTCAGGGCGCGCAAAGGGTAGGCTCTAGCCGCCCGCTGGCGACGCCTGCCATCGGATTTGATTGGTGACGCTTTGGGACGCGAAGACAGCCATGAACTCTTTCGGATGGGATCCTCAACGAGGCGGTATGAGTACACGGAAAGTCCCAGTGTCATGAATAGCACCATTGCGAAGTAGAAAAGGCTACCAGGCTTCAGCAACACTCCGAGGAAGACAATAACGGGGAAGTGCCAGAGATAAAGGCTAAAGGAGATATCTCCGAGGTATCTGCTCACAGGGTTGGTTAGTGCTGGAAGGAACTTCTGCGATCCGCCGCAACCGGCTCCGATTACCAACGCCGTCGAAACTACCGGCAAGAGCGCCCCGGGCGCAGGGAAGGCGCTGGTTGGTGTGATGACGAAGGTCGAAACGATGATTCCGACCAACCCGGCGTTTGCCAGGACAGGCCGCAGCCTGTCCGGAATCCGCTCGCACAGCGGCACTGCAAAGGCCAGCATTGCGCCCAGTCCCAGCTCCCACGCTCGCGAGAAGGAGGAATAATATGCAGCCCCAGGGTTCGACGATGTCTCGACGACCGCCCAGCCAAAGGATCCGAGGCTTAGAACCGCGATTAAGGTCCCGGCGATCTTGAGGGAGCCCGACTTGGTAACGCCCCGACGGCTCAGCCAAACCAAGGCCGCCAGCATGACCCAGGGCCAAACGAAGTAGAACTGCTCCTCGACCGCCAGAGACCAATAATGGCGCAGGGGTGAGATGGGCCCGTCAGCCTGGAAATAGTCACTCCCTTGGAGAAGGAACCGCCAGTTGGCCGAGAAGAGAGTCGCCCAAAGCGAATCCACGGCCGTGCCGCTGAACCGAGGTGCAGCGAAGAGGAATTTGGCGGTTACCAACGTGGCTGCAATAACCAGCAACGATGCAGGCAGGATGCGCCGGATGCGTCGTTTGTAGAAGCTGATGAATGATATGGTCCCGGTGCGCTTCCATTCGCGGACCAGGAGACCAGTGATCAGGAAGCCTGAGACAACGAAGAAGACATCGACGCCCACGAAGCCGCCCTTGGGCCACCCAAACAAGTGGTCGGCGATGACGGCCAGCACTGCAACTGCGCGCAGTCCTTGGATGTCGCGGCGAACCCCCGAACCGGCCGCACTGCGGCGGCTCCCCCCAAGAGCCCCTCCTGGCGCGCCAGAGGTTGTCTTCTGCTCTTCGGTTGAACTCTTTATCGATGTCAACGACAAGGCTCCTAGCCTCCTGGGAATGTAGTCAGTTGCCATTCTGGGACGTTCCGAATCGATCGTCGAACAGGCAGTTTCAGCGGGGAAGGGCGATACACGTTCATCACCAATGGCCCGGGCTTCCGTTTCGGTCGTATGCGCCGCCAGCCATCGCTTCCGCCCGTCAATCCTACCTCTCTGGACATTCAGTCTCACATCCGGTGCTAGTCCTTCGGGCTTCTGAGTCGTCTAAGGTAGACGACACCCGCAACAAGGCCCACCACACAGGTGACAGCGGCGCTGCCGATTCCCCAGCCGACGCTGTCAGGCAGCAGCAGCATCAGAAGAGTGACGCAAACTGCGCCCGCCATCCCCCAAAGCATGAGACGCAAGTCGACCAGGTGCCGTCCGTATCGGCGCACCACACACGCGTACACCACACCGAGAAGCAGGTACGCGACCACTTTGATGACGCCTACCACCAAGAGATTGCCGGTCCCGGCCGGGACGAAAGCTAATCCTAGTCCACCGAGGGCAATTACCGGCGTCACCACGGCCATTGACCGAGTTCTCCCGATGGCAAACAGCTGTGATGTGGCAACAAGGAAAACTACGTATCCGTAGCTCAGCAAAGGCAGGATCCTGGCTAGCTGCAGAAGCACCGGTTCTGGATCGTTGACCAGCACGTGGGTTGCAAACACTGCCACTCCGCTTCCACCCAGAGTCAGCATGAACCCAATAAACACTGCTTCGCGTTGCACCTTGCGAACCTGTCCGGTTGAGTCGACACCCCGGTGGGAGAAAATCGTTGTCTGCCATACGTTGGAAAGTGCCATAATCACCGCCAGCGGGCCCAGTGCCAGCGGCATCACCGCGTTGTAGCGGCCGACGAGTTCTTCGCCGCGCTGAAGGGCAATCAAGATCGACTCCCCTTGCAGCATCAACACAAGGGCGATGCTGTGCGGCAGTACTGGCAGCGACGTCCTGACGGCAGCTTTAACTGATTCACGATATTTCAGGGGTGCACCAGGCTTGCTTAGCATCACGCCCGCGGCCGACGCGATGACGACACACACAGCAAAGCCGCCCATGTAGACCGTCGCCGTTGGAGCGATTACCAGGATCGCGGCAAGCCCGGCGACATGGCCCAGAACCGTTGCCGCGATTGTGATCAGTACGAACGCAAGAGCCCGGTGCTCGGACCTCAGATATGCGAGAGCCATCTGCGTGATTCCGTGGAGCCCGATGATGCCAATGGAGATAAGGTACGCCGCACCATCCGTCAACATGCCGGTAGCAGATGCAACAAGGGCGAAAATTATCGCTGCCAGACTAGCCCCGACAATGCTGAGACCCACTCCGAAACCGTTCAGGGAGCGGGCCCTGTCTGGTCCCCGGTCCGGGTCGAAGTACATAGTGCTGAGGACCATGGGCAGCCCGGCCGAGAGTGCTATGAGGCCAATCGAGATAAAGGACAAGGAAAAACTTACCTGTCCCCATTGTTGGGGGTCCAGCAGTCGAATTGCGAACGGCTGGACTGCTACTGCCCCGATACCCTGCGCCACGGCGGCCAGAAGGTAAAGCACACGGTGGTGGGACGGTACCGCGACCGGGGTGATCTCACCGGTCTGATACTTTCCAGCGCTCATTATTTGGACATGTCAAAGGTTCGCCGGACATGCCACAAATAGAGCTTGGCGTACAGGGCTGGGAAAACCTTGATGAGCATTCCAGATAACCCAAGGTGAGGCGCCGCAACTGTCACATCCGCAAGATCCCTAAAAGAGAGGTCCTCGCGAACGTATTGAACAATCCTGTCGACACTGCCTTTAGGGCTTCCCGCAAATAGGCCGCCCGAAATGGTAAGCACCCCCAGAAATGTGCGCAGGGTATTCCAGGATCGACTCTTGACCTGGGAAGACAGAGTTGGGTTCAGGCCATTGCGGACAAAGTTCAACGGACCTTCGACAAATTCCATCGATGGCTCCTGACTCCAGGTGAGTGACTGGGCTTGAACGTGGTACACGTAGACAGGCGTTGGCACGATACGCACGTGCCGGCTGTATGAATAAGCGATTGAATTCACCACCAGGTCCTCATACCTGACCAAGTCATTAGGAAACGAAAAATGCTCAAAAAGCGACCGGCGGTAGATCTTGGCATGGAGGAAGTTCCAAAGCTTTCCCTGCAACGCACGGTCCACGGTCTCAAGTCCCGTCAGTAGACCCTGCACCGAATCCGGTCGTGGATATCGTCTGCCGGCCGGGGTCTGCGCAACGTGGGCCGCCACAACGATATCGACACCCTCTGCCATGTTTGCTTCCATGGTGGCAAGATAATTCGGCAACAGTTCGTCGTCACAGTCCAGGAATGCGACGAATTCGCCCACGGATTCTGCAATGCCTGCATTCCGGGCGGCGCTTGGGCCCCCGTTATGCGCCTGCCGAATAAGCCGCACTCGCGAGTTCCCCTCTTTCGCGATGAGGGAGGCTACGACCCCAGTGCTGTTATCCGTGGAGCAGTCGTCCACCACCAGAAGCTCCCAGTCGTTCCGGTCCTGCGCCAGCACGCTCTTGATTGCTCGCTCCACAGTTTGGCGGCCGTTGTACAGCGGCATCACAAAACTGGTTCTGATGCGCATCGAGAATCCTTACTTTCGCTCACGGAACCGATCCTCCGGAGGATCTGGGGGCCTGCCTCGGCGACCGCGGCAGCACGTCCACTCTACCGGGCCGAGCTCCCTCAAAAGGCCGTGGTGTTGCCAATATGGTCACTCCAGCAACGCTGGTCTCACCGGCAACAGGAGTGTTATCTTAGATCAACATGCGGGGGCTGTTCACCTGGTCGACGCAACCGCCACCGCCCTACCCCCGCCCCAACGGTCGGTCCGAGTTCGCGCGGACCCCCAAGGGAACCGGGGAGCCCTCCGGAGATGCCTTATGAATAAGTCCAAGCGCAATCAGTTGAGCCTGCCGCGGCGCGAAGCAATTTGCCGAAAGAGCACGCAGAAGCCCCTGGCCGCCTGGATCGCAATGGTTTGTGTCGCCGCAGGGCTGTTGGGTGCTTCTCCCGCGGTTGCGACGACGCCCTCCCCTTCGCCCACACCTACAGCGCCCTTGGCTCCGGCCGCTGCGCCCACCAGTTTGGCAACCTCTCCGGCGGCAGTGGCACCCCAGCCAGAGACACCCCCAGCGGAAGCGGCCTCTCCAGCCACCGCATCCGTGCCCACGGCTCCTGTGGCCGCGGACGATGTCAACCCCAATCCGGGTCGTTCGGGCGTCATGCCGCTTTCACCTGCGGATAGTGCCGCCCTGAAAGCCGAGATGGGTAAGGCGGGCGGATTTATGGGGGTTGGGAACCGGTCAAACACCTCTTCACCGCAGGAATCCCAAGTAGTTACGAAGGGCAATCTGCTTTCTACAGAAGCTCTCAGCTCTTGGGCGCCGGCTGGCATCCAGGGCCTTGACGTAAGTGGCTGGCAGAGCAACGTTGACTGGGGGTCACAGTTCAATCAAGGGGCTCGCTTTGCATACGTGAAGGCTACTGAGAGTACGACGTACAGGAACGACGGGTTCGCAAGCCAGTATGGCGGATCACGCAACGCGGGGATGATCCGCGGCGCGTACCACTTCGCCACACCGAGCACTTCCTCGGGCGCTGAACAGGCGCGCTATTTTGTCGCAGGCGGTGGCGGGTGGTCCGCTGACGGAATGACCCTACCGCCCCTCCTGGATATCGAATATAACCCTTACAACACGCTGGGGAATCTTTGCTACAACATGTCTGCAGGGCAGATGGTTAGCTGGATCCGGGACTTCTCCAATACCATGGTGGCACTCACCGGACGCAAGCCAGCAATCTACACGACGACGGACTGGTGGAAAACGTGTACAGCGAATAACAGCGGGTTCTCGGACCACCCTCTGCATTTGGCCAGCTATGCAACATCGCCGGGTTCACTGCCGAATGGCTGGGACACCTATAGCATCTGGCAATATTCATCAACCGGTCCTTACACTGGCGATTCCAACGTTTGGAATGGCAACTATGCACAGCTCAAGGCGTTTGCCTACGGGCGGTCATTGAATGCCGGCGAATTCGCCATCTCGTCTCGCCTTGATTCAATGCCCGTTGGCGCACCAGTCTCCGACGTCGTCTGCGGCATCCGTAACGCCGGCTGCTACCAAGGCTTCAAATCGGGCGAGATTCTCTGGTCCGCGGCAACCGGCGCCCAGACCTCTGCTGTCGGCGCAATCCGCGCGCTCTACCGCAACATGGGCGCAGAAAACAGCTACCTCGGCTACCCGACCAGTTCCGAACAATGCGGGCTTAAGGACGGTGGTTGTTATCAGATATTCCAAGACGGCGCTATCATGTGGGGGCCATCCACCGGTGCCCAGGTCTCGCGGTACGGGGCGATTCGGAACACCTACGCGGCGAACGACTTTGAGAACGGCGTCCTGGGGTATCCGACCGCGGGGGAGCAATGCGGGCTAAAGGACGCCGGCTGCTATCAGCCGTACCAGGGTGGACAAATCTACTGGAGCGCAAAGACTGGCGCTCAAGTGATGCGTTATGGCGCAATTCGGAGCGAATGGGCCACGAATAACTTCGAGACTGGCGTTCTTGGCTACCCCACTTCCGCAGAGACTTGTGGTCTAAAGGACAGCGGATGCGTCCAGTCCTTCCAAAACGGTCAGATCCACTGGACGGCCAGGACAGGCGCCGTCATGACCCGCACAGGAGCCATCCGAAGCCTTTGGATGTCGACGAAATCCGAGAATGGCCCGCTGGGCTACCCCACGGGCCGGGAGACCTGCGGGCTCAGAGACGCAGGCTGCTACCAGTCCTTTCAGGGAGGCCAGATTCACTGGACCGGAAGTACCGGCGCGCAACTCACCCGAGCCGGAGCCATCAGAACTGAGTGGGCTTCCAGCGGATATGAGTCGGGAGTCCTCGGTTATCCCATGGGACCGGAAACCTGCGGGCTAAAGGACGGCGGCTGCTTCCAATCCTTCCAAGGCGGTCAGGTCCACTGGTCACCGGCTTCAGGAGCCCATCTGACGCGAGCCGGAGCAATCGCCACATACTGGGGCCAGTCAGGGTGGGAGAACGGGCCGTTGGGTTACCCGACGGACATCGAAACCTGCAACACGGCCGGTGCCTGCTATCAGCAATTCCAGAATGGCATACTCGACTGGTCCCCCGTAAACGGCACTAAGGTCCGCTAGGATTCAAGATCCGGTCAGACAGGACGGACATACCAACAAAAAGTAGCGGCTCGGATGGTGTGACATCCGAGCCTCTACTTTTGTATTTTGTTGTCTCCGCCTACGGGCGCAGGGCGTGTCGAACGAGCTTGCCCAGTCCCGGCCACATTCTTTTGCTCACTACCTTTGGAGTGAGGGAAACGGCGTTGAGGCGGGACGTCAAGTGTAGCTTGGCGGCGCGTTCGGCTTTCCTCCAGCCCAGCCTGGCGAAATCCCGTGCACACTCATCGAAGAAGGCACGCTCCTCAGCAAACCGACGGCCATCGAGGGCCCGCACTGATGAGTCAGATTCGCGGTGACGCCGGTACTGGAAGCAGACGGTGTCGGTGACGAGCATCTTGCCGCCGTCCATGATGATGTCAATCGCCAAGGCGATGTCCTGCACTACGTTGTACTGCTCCCTGAAATCATGCTTGAGAATCGCCTCAGCGCGCCAGGCAACGGACGGGAAGTACAGCCAGTCCCCGGTGATAAGGCTTTCCGCTATGGGCTCGCCGGCGATGAGGGCCTCAGACGACCCACCAACGGCTAAACGGCGAAGGCCTGCCTTGACCTTGTCGCCGAGGGGCAAGTAGACGGCGCCGTTCTCGTCAATGACTTCAACGCCCGGCTGAAAAATCTTGACCTCGGGGTTCTGAAACGCCTTGCGGACGGTTCCGACATAGTTGGGAAGCATAATGTCGTCGGCGCCCATGACCACCACGACATCGTGCTGAACCAGACCAAGACATTTCTTGTAATTGCCGTTGGCACCCAGGTTGGTTTCGTTCCGGAAATAACGCACACGTCCGTCAGAGTCCACCAAGTGCTGGAAATAGGCCGGCAGGTCGGCGTCGGGGTAACCATCGTCAACGATCGTTAGGACGAAGTCAGTGTCCTCTTGGCCAAGTACGGAGTCGACGGCGGCTTTCATCATCGCCACGTCGCCGTAGTACGGCAGCATTACATCAATGGTCAATTTCTACTCTTCTCTGGAGTTGCGGGTCTGGTCGGCTACTTGGTCAGCGGTTAGGGGCCGGACGGGGTCCTTTGAGCCTTCTGAAAGCAGGGCGACGGAGGAACGAAGAATTGCCACTTCTTCAGCAAGGATGCGGGTCTCGTCCTCAAGGATGGTCAGCTCCCGGGAGACATGAAGACCGACGCCCACGAGCAGCACAATCGACAGGGCAAACAACAGGTTCGCAGGAACCCGGACACCGACCATCGACGCGGCAAAGTCCAGCATGCTGGGAAACAGGCCCAGCACGATGGTCAGGCCTCCGACCACAAGCCAAAGGACGGCATACTTCTCGCGCAGCTTTCCCACGCGAAGCATCAGGAGCACGGCCAGGACCATCCCGATGGAGGTAACCAGGGAAAAAGCAACACTCACGCGGGAACACTTCCTTCTCCGGCGATGTCGCCCGGCCGGGGCGTAACTAAGTCGACCTGCACCCGCGGCCGGCGGCGGGCCAGCGCGAAGCACAGGACCAGGCCCGATCGGGCCAGGTAGATCATCGCTTTGAAGGGACTGTGGCTGGGTGTGCCGGCCTGCCGCACCTTCATCTCGACGGGAATCTGGACCACCCGGCACCCGGACTTGAGGGCGACGACCAGCGAATCGATGGTATCGCCCAAATACTCGGCAGGAAAATGGTCAATGTATTGATGCAGGGCGCGCTCGTTGGCGGCCCGGAATCCTGAGGTCACATCAGTGAGCTCGGTCCCGGCAACCTTGGAGATCACCTTCGCGAGCACGGACATGGCCCATCGCCGCGGCCCTCTCGCGTCGTACGCACCGCGTCCGGCAAATCGAGCTCCGATCGAGATGTCAGCTTCAGCCAGTCCGGCCAACACCCGATCAATGTCGTGGGGGTCGTGCTGGCCATCCGAGTCGACCTGAATGGCAGAGGTGTAGCCGTGCCGGATCGCGTATTTGAAACCGGTACGCATCGCGCCGCCAACCCCGAGGTTGAAGGGCAGCCTCAGGACTGCGGCACCGGCCTGCTCCGCGATGGACGCGGTATCGTCGTGGGAACCGTCGTCGACGACAAGGATGTCATGCTCGGGAACGACGCGCCTTACTTCCCGGACGGTATCGCCGATAGCCTCGGCCTCGTTCCAGGCAGGCATGATGATGAGCGTGCCTGATCGCGTCTTGTTACTCATGATTTGTAACTATAGCAAGGGGCATAGGGCCGCCCACGCCGGGTCCGGACACCAGCTGAACACGCTTCAAAGACGCAGCCTGCATAATTGTAAGGTTGACAACCCAGGATGAGGAGCCTTGTTCGATGACTTGGTGGCAGACCGTTCCGACTTTTGCGTCGGCGGTATTGATCTACTTCTTGCCGGGGCTGGCGATACTTGCCGCGGCAGGCGTCCGGCGCCTTAACCTGGTTGCCCTTGCGGCCCCCGTGTCGGCTTCGGTGGCAGCTTGCGCCGCCGTCGTCGCACCATATTTGCATCTGCCCTACGTGCCTGGCGTGTACTTCGCGATCAGCGCAATCCTGGCCGCAGGCACCTTTACTGCCCGCTGGTGGTTCACCCGCAAAGCCACCGGCGCAGGCCAGCTCGCAAACAACGGCCGGCTTAATCCGAACGACCTTGGCCGCTGGACTGCCATTCTTGCCGTTCCCTTGGGCGTTGCGTTCGCTGCCCTGATGATCGGCCGACGCTTCGTGACCGGTTTCGGCAGCCCGGAACACTTCTCGCAGACATTCGACAATGTCTACCATCTGAACGCCGTGCACCACATAGCCGAGACCCAGAACGGGTCATCGATGACGCTCGGAAACCTCACCGACGCGTCAAGCTACTTCTACCCCGCGGGCATGCACGACCTTATGGCCCTGCTCCAGATGCTGACCGGCAGTTCCGTTCCGGTCGTCGTCAACGTAGGGACGATTGTCATCGGCGCCTTGGTCTGGCCGCTGGGTTGTATGTTCCTTGTTTCCCGCCTCGTGGGATACCGCGCGGTCGCACTCATGGCGGCAGGTGTCCTGGCGGCGGGTTTCAGCGCCTTCCCGTACCTACTCGTCGGCTTCGGTGTCCTGTACCCCAACAATGCCGCTATCGCTCTCCTGCCGGTGCTGCTGGGCCTCGCAGTGGAGATGCTCGGGATGTCCCGCTCCCCTGCTTCCTCGTTCCTACCGCCCGCGTTGGCGTTCTGCGCCGCTTTGCCGGGGATGGTACTGACGCATCCCAGTGCCCTGGTTGCGTTGCTGGGGTTTGTGTCGCCGGTGATCCTGGGCCGTCTGGTCCGGGAGTACCTGAAGTGGAGGGCCAGCGAATCCACTAAGCGGGCTGTCGTTACATGGGCGATCGCCAGCGTGGCATATCTGGCCGCAGCGGCCACCGCCTGGATGGTTCTTCGCCCCGGTCTGGGCGCCGCGCCGTGGACGCCCTTCCAGTCCAACGCGCGGGCCATTGGAGAAATCCTCGGAAGCGCCCCGATGGGAACCACCACGGCGTGGGTCATGGCCATCTTGACCGTCATCGGACTATATGTGACTGCACGCACCCTGCGCCGGACCTGGTGGATCCTTGGCATGTTCCTGGTGGGTGCGCTGTTGTACATGGTCGTCTCGAGCTGGCCTCCCGGCACGTTCCGGACGCTGCTGACCGGTGTCTGGTACAATGACAGCTTCCGCTTGGCTGCGCTGCTGCCCCTGGTGACACTGCCGGTTGCCGTCTTCGGCGCTGAGTGGCTCATGTGGCGGCTCAGGGCACTGGTGGAGTACCTGTCCACCCTCAAGCCCGAACAGGCCGCCGGGCTTCCGGCTCCCCTTGCCGCAATCGCCAAAGTCCGGCTTCCGGCAGCCACCAGTGTCGTATCCGTGTGGGTCATCCTCGGCCTGATGGGAGTGGCCGCCCAGGGCGGCACGCTGGCCCAGGTGCAGGATCGCCTGCACTCGGTGTTCTCCGTCACTCCGACGTCAGATCTCGTGAACGACGACGAACTGAAGGTTCTTAAGGAAGTCGACGCCAAGGTGCCCGCCGACGCCGTCGTTGTAGCCAATCCACTCGTGGGCGGTTCCATGGTGTACGCCCTCGCGAACCGGCGGGCGCTTGCACCCCACATTTTTGGGGAACGCACCCCAACCGAACAGCTGTTGCTGGACCATTGGGATGAGGCCGCCTACAACAAGGACGTTTGCACTGCCATTCGGAAGCTCAATGCATACTGGGCGCTGGACTTCGGAACCAAAACCGTAATACCCACCGAGGATCCCTTCCCCGGACTCGCCGACCTGTCCGCTGGCACCGCACCGAAGATCGAGGTGCTGGCGAGCTCGGGCGACGCCCGGCTGGTCCGAACCACCGCCTGCGACTGACTGGGGGGCCGCCGCGCCGGCGGCCCCCGCGTCGTGCGGGCGCGGCCGTGCCGGCCGAAACTAGCGGCTCTTCTTCGCCTCGTAGGCAGCCCTGGCCAGTTCGGGCAGGACGGTCCACGTCGCCCATTTGACGCCCAAAGGCGATGCCTCCACCAGTGCAAGCGCATCGTCCGATGTCTTGAGCAGGACCAGCGAATTCCGCTGGGCCCCGGGGAGTCCGTCCAGGACACCGTCCTTGAGGATCGCTTTTTTCTCGGAGGAGACGGCCACGACGTCGATGTCGGCCTCGAGTTCCCGCGCCCGGCGGGATTCCCAGAGAAGCGGGCCCGTTCCGGCCTCAACGCGCTTCCGCCGGCCTTCGGCCGCTATCGTGGCCAACACTGGTGCGGGTACAACCCCGAAGTCTTTGAGGATCCGCACCTGGTTGGATTCCTGGTCGTACACTTCAAAGTCCGCCCCGGGAGCCTGGCTGGCTCCCAGATAAACGAACGTGGCGCTTTCCAGGTCGGTATAGCTGGATTTCGCCTTGGCGATGTCCGCTTCCACGCTTTTGATCAACTCCCGTGCGCCCCCCGGCTTACCGATCGCCTGCCCGACGGTCGTCGTCGTCGTCCGCCAGTCCGTGCCGAACGGTTTGCCCGGGTAGGCCACCACGGGCGCGATTTCGGTGAGCTTGTCGTATTGTTCTTTGGTGATCCCCGAATTGACCGCCAGAATCAGGTCCGGCTTAAGCGTTTCCAAGTCTTTGTAGGGCGGTTCTTCGCCGTCCCGGTACTGGGCAGGCGTGACGGCGTTCAACGACGTCACCGCCTTGTTGAACCACAGGCTGGTGCCAAAGCCCCGCAACTCATACTGAGGGACGCCCGCCGGGACGACGCCGAGTGCGATGCACACATCGTGGCTGGCATAACCCAGCGTGGCGATTCGCTGGGGAACGGCCGTTATGGTGGTGGACCCCAGCGCATGCGGAATTGTTACAGGGAAAGGGCCGGTTTCGGGATCTGACGCCTCGCCAGCTTTACTGAAGCACCCGGACAGAAGCAACGGTGAAGCAGCAGCGGCTATAAGGAATGACCGGCGTCCTACACGTTTTCCGGAGCCGGACATGTTTTCCTGCATACTGACTTTCTCCCGTTCTGCCCCGGCACTTTCTGGCCTTTTTAGACAACTTGCTCATTCTAGTGGGATTCCTCAGTAGCCGGCTGGCAACTCAGAGTGCCCGTGAACGCTTCCTCAGCTCGGCAACGACGTTGTGGACTTCGCCGTCCATCACCACATGGCCGTTCTGAAGCAGGACGCCGCGCTCACAGACTGTGGACACCAGGTCCAGGTCGTGGCTGACCACAAAGAGCGTCTTGCCATTGGCCGCCAGTTCCTTGATCTTCGCAATGCACTTCCGCTGGAACGGCTCGTCCCCCACGGCCAGGATTTCATCGATGAGGAAGACTTCCGGGTCCGTGTGGACGGCGATTGAGAAGGCGAGGCGGAGGTACATTCCGGACGAGTAGAACTTCACTTCCGTGTCTATGAATTCGCCGATCTCGGAAAACTCCACAATGGCATCGAACTTTTCATCGATCTCGGCTTCCGTCATTCCCAGGATGGCGCCGTTGAGGTAGACATTGTCCCGTCCGCTCAGGTCATGGTGGAAGCCTGCGCCGACCTCAATCAGGCCCGCGACGCGCCCGCGTGTCAGCACCGTCCCACTGTCCGGCTGGAGCACCCCAGAGATGAGCTTGAGCAGAGTGGACTTTCCGGAGCCGTTCAGGCCGAGGAGCGCCACGGTTTCGCCGTGCTGCACGTCGAGGGAAACGTCCTTAAGGGCATCGAATTTCTTGGACAGATCCCCCTTACGCCCCCGAATCAGCCAGACCAGGGCCTCCTTCAGGGACCGGGTGTGGCGCATCACGAATTGCTTGCGTAGGCCGTTGCAACTAATGGCCCGGTTGTCGGCTTCCGTCATTCTAGAGCTCCTGGGCGAAGTGGATAGCAAGCTTTCGGAACACCAGCTGGCCGAGGAAAAGCACCAGGAGCGAAATGCCAAAGGCGACAGGCAGCCAAAAGGTGACCAGATCCGGCGGCAACGGCGCGAGCGGAATCTGGTCCGGTTTCAAGGTCGGATACCAGAACACCCAATGGAAGATCTCCACACCCACAGTCAGCGGATTGAGCTGGTAGATCCAGTACCAGGGACCCATGACCCGTTCGACCATGGTCCACAGGTAGAGCACCGGCGACGCCCAGGTAACGATCATCAGAATCATGTCAACGATGTTTTCAGAGTCGCGGAAGTACACGTTGGCGGCCCCGAACATCAGGCCAAGGCCTGTCGCCAGGATTGCCACCATCACAAAGGCCAGGATGACGACCAAGAACTGAACGACGGAGGGCGCCCAGCCCGCAATCAGGCAGGCTCCCACCAGGACAGCCGCCTGGGGCAGGAAGTGCGCGGCGGAGACCCACACCGTGGCTACGGGGAACAGCTCGCGGGGCAGGTATATCTTCCGGATCAGGTCCCTGTTGTCCACGATCGAACGTGTGGCATTACCCAGCGCCTCGGTAAAGAAGTTGACGAACACGATGCCGGAGAACAGGTAAATGGCGTAGTTCGGCGTCCCGTGCTGCAGGTTCAGGAAGATTCCGAGAGCCACGAAGTAGATTAGGAACTGCATCAGGGGTTTCACATATGACCACAGCAGGCCAAGCGCGGATCCGCGGTAGCGGATCTTAATTTCCTTTCGAACCAACAGCTTCAGTAGGAAACGGTTGGCGTAGACGTCCAGCAGTCCGCGGCCGTGCCCGGGTTTTATGAGCTCCTCGGACGAAACCATCTACCTTCGTTCCTTAACGCGGAAACCGACCGGACCGCCAAATGAGGCTTCCCAGGACTCCAGTGACGTGATTTCAGGAAGCGCCTGGCGGTACTCCGCCGAGAGGCTTTCCCATTGGCGGAAAAGCTGGGCCTGCAGCCGGGAAGCTTCCACCATCTTGCTCTTGAGCAGTTTCGGGTCGCGCCTATACCAAGAAACCCCTGTGCCTTCGGCATTCGATACCAGAACGCTGTCGTAGTTGGACAGCCTCCACCACTTGTTCTCCCGGTGTGCCAGATGTGCCTGGGGTTGCTCAAGGCTCTGTGGATCGTGCTTCCTGAAGACTTGGCGCAGCACGGTCTTGGCGGCCCACTTCGCAAGGTCTTTCTTTGCCGGCATTCCCTGGACAGCGCTGCCCCTGCCACCGCGGGTCAGGCCAACTGCGGGGAAATCGTCCACGTCCGACCGGATCTGCGCCTCGGAGTGGCGTGCCCTCAGCTCGTTGACCTCCGCAAGTTTGGTGCCGAGTTCCGAGTGCAGCTTGGATGGTCCGGCGAGGACGTCACGGAGGGCCAGGATGCGCGCCTCCTGGGCGAAGTACTGCATCGAAATCAGATGCTTAACGTTGTTCTGGAACGACTCCCGCAGGACCCGTCCGCCTTTCGGGAACGGGCTGTGGATCAGCGCGGCAATCAAACGGTTGCGCTCGTGGAAATACGACTGCCAGCCGAGGGAGTCGTCCTTGTCGATCCACGACACGTGCCACAGTGCAGCACCGGGAAGTGAAACGGTGGAATACCCCGCTTCTTTGGCGCGCAGGCAGTATTCCGCGTCATCCCACTTGATGAACACCGGAAGCGACAGGCCGATTTCACGGATGATCGACGTCGGGATCAGGCACATCCACCAACCGTTGAAGTCGACGTCCACGCGCCGGTGCATCCACGGGGTCTGGCGCAGGTTCCGTTGCCTGAAATCATGACGGTATTCGACGTCATTGTCCGGGCTGATCCAGCTAAGCCTGAACGGATCCACCACTTCACCGAACGTGTGCAACGTGGTGCGGCTGTAAAGATCGAACATGTGGCCGCCAACGATGGTCGGCTTCTTGCTGAAGCGAGCAAACGCGATCAGCCGTTCGATGCTGTCCGGCTCAACTACCACGTCGTCGTCGAGCAGCACCACATATTCGCTGCCGTTACTGACCGCCTCTGCCATTCCGCGGGAGAACCCGCCGGAGCCGCCGAGGTTGGCCTGATCCACAACCCGTAGCTTGGCTCCCAGCAGCCGGCTGACTTCCACGAAGCCCTCAGCGGCTGAGACTTTGTTGGTGCCCTGGTCAACGATCAGGACTTCCCTGACGCTGTTCAAAGCGTGCGGGTTGCTGCCCAAGATCCTGGCATTGTCAATGCAGAAGTCCGGCTTGTTCATGGTGGTGATCTGGATCGTCGCCAGTTGGCCGGCGGCAATTGCCGGCTGGTCCTTGGTGCCCCAGGAGGCTCCCAGCAGCTTGAGTTCGGACTTGCCGGCCACCATCTCGAACCAATACCAGCCGCCATCCCCGAACGTCTCGAGCGGCAGCTCAAGAGTCAGTTCGTCGGTGCCCTCAACATGGATGGATTCCAGGCGCTGCGGCACGCCGCGGGCATTTGACCGGAAAACCAGGACGCTTCCGGTGCCTTCGGTCCGCACGGTCAGCCGCACCGAACGGACCGTGGTCCACCGCCGCCAGTAGCTGGCCGGGAAGGCGTTGAAGTACGTTCCGAAGGAGACGTGCTTCCCGGGCCGGATCTTCATCGACGTGCGGGAAAGGAAGTCCTCGTGATGGGCCTCGACCGGGCTGGAACCGACAACGTGGAGCTTGTCTTCGGGCAGCTTGGGTGTCCGGTAGAGGCCGTCGTCCTCCACAAGGTGAAGCCCGACAGCCCTGCCAGCGTCGACGTAGAGCTCGATGGCATCCAACTCGCCGGGGGGCGGAAAAACGACCCTCTGCAGTTCGGAGTCCGCGTCTACGCTCATGCGTCAACGCCTCCGCTTTCAATTTTGGCGCCACCCTCGAAGTGCGGGCGGATTTTGTTGTCGAACATGGTCAGGGCTGAGCCAATGGCCATGTGCATGTCGAGGTACTTGTACGTGCCGAGCCGGCCCCCGAACAGGACATCCTTCTCGGCCGCAGCGAGGTCACGGTACTTGAGCAGCCGTTCTCGGTCTGCGGCAGTGTTGATCGGGTAGTAGGGCTCGTCCCCCTTCTCGGCGGCACGGGAGAATTCGCGCATGATGACGGTCTTTTCCGTCTGGTACTCGCGCTCGGGGTGGAAATGACGCGGTTCGATGATGCGCGTGTAGGAGACGTCTTCGTCGTTGTAATTGACCACGGACGTTCCCTGGAAGTCGCCGACGTCGAGAACTTCTTCTTCGAAGTCGATGGTGCGCCAGGAGAGATCGCCTTCGGCGAAGTCGAAGTAACGGTCAACGGGGCCGGTGTAGATCACCGGGATGTTGCCGACGACCTTATTTTTGCTGTATTCGTGCGACTCGTCGAAGAAGTCCGTGTTCAGCCGCACTTCGATGTTTGGGTGTTCGGCCATCTTTTCGATCCACGCCGTGTAGCCGTTGGTCGGCAGGCCCTCGTACTTGTCGTTGAAGTACCGGTTGTCGTAGTTGTAGCGTACCGGGAGCCGCGAGATGATGCCTGCGGGCAGGTCCTTGGGGTCGGTCTGCCACTGTTTGCCGGTGTAGTGCTTAATGAACGCCTCGTAGAGCGGGCGGCCAATCAGCTGGATGCCCTTGTCGTTGAGGTTCTGCGGATCCGTTCCGGCGAGCTCGCCCGCCTGCTCCTGAATCAGTTCCTGCGCCTGTCCCGGAGTCAGGTTCGCGCGGAAGAACTGGTTGATCGTGGCCAGGTTGATGGGCAGGGAGTAGACCTCACCCTTATGCACGCCATAGACCTTGTGGACGTAGTTCGTGAAGGTAGTGAAGCGGTTCACGTATTCCCACACACGCTCGTTCGAGGTGTGGAACAGGTGTGCGCCGTAGCGGTGCACTTCGATCCCCGTCTGCTCTTCCTTCTCGCTGTAGGCGTTTCCACCGATGTGGTGCCGGCGGTCGAGGACAACCACCTTCAAGCCGAGCTCGGTGGCGGCCTGTTCTGCGATTGTCAGGCCGAAAAAGCCAGACCCTACGATGACGAGGTCAGCGGTCACAAAATCTCCTGGTTCGAAAGCGGGCAGCGCAATGGTGCGCATTGTCTGCTGAACCAGCCTACCCGAGACCCCATCGTGACCTACTAATCCGCCAGCTTCCCCTTTTCCACATACGGCAACTCATCCCGCGACTCTTGCCGGTCTCCTGGCTAGCTTGGAAGCAAGCTGACTGTTAGGACTTTCACATCATGCCGCTTCACTGCACACTCGTTCGGAGCCCGTGCGCAGCCCTGCGGGAACCACCTGTAGAGCTGACCATCGAGGGTCCGGACGGTGCTGCGGGCGCCGACTTGCAGGAGGAGCTGGCAGCCAAGTTCGGAACTGGCACAGTGTCTATCGATGGGCAAGCTATGAGTTCGCTTACGCTCGGACAGCCTCCGCTTGTCGACGGCGCCGTCCTCGTCGACGCGGCGGGAATGACTGGCCGCCGGCCCAGGCAGCGCATGCCCGAACCGCCCGCTTCCTTGGCTTTGGCCGTGCATAGCGGCGGCGGGGCTGGCCGTGTGGTTCCCCTCCGGCGGGGCACCTACACCATAGGCCGCAGCAATGCCGAGATCGTCATCCCCGACGCCGATCTGTCGCGGGTCCACGCACGCCTTCTGGTAACCGAGACCGCCATCTTGATTGAGGACCTGGCTAGCGCCAACGGCACTGAAGTGGACGGCGAGCGGCAGAGGAACGCCGTCCTCACGACCAACTCCACCGTCCGTTGCGGCAGCTCAACCATGTCGCTGGTCTTCCTGGAGCAGCCCGACAACCGGCTGGACGAAGCAGGCACGGATGTCCACGAGCCGATAGTCATCAGCCGGCGCGAGGACCCGGCGAACCGCGCGGCGCTCCTGCTGACGGCCATTCTGCCGGTAATCATCGGCGTGGGCCTCGCCGTCATCACCGGGATGTGGATGTTCCTGGCCTTCACCGCTGTCTCCGCGATCTCCATCCTGGTGCCCGTGGTCGGCGGGCGACGGCAGCGCCGCGAACTGGCTGCGGCCATCAGCGCCGCCGTCGCGAAAGATCAGAACCGCCGACGCCGGGCCGCGCCGCCGCTGTCCGCCCTTACCATCGGCGGAGGCACCGGAAGAAACCGGACCGCCCTTGGCACAGGCTGCGGTATCTGGCTACGACTGGGGCAGGGCACCCAACCGGCCAACCTCAAATTCGAGCCGCCCGATCCGGGCCGGGCCACGCTGTCAGGTGGAATGCTTCCGGTCACCCTCGACCCCGCACGTCCTCTCACCAGCATCCGGGGATCGCGCGAGGAAGTGGATGGACTGGTGCGTTCCTTCCTCATGCAATTCGCCGGCTATCCGCTGGGTAGCGACATCCGCGTCATAGTCCACGGAAATGTGGAGCACCTGCCCCTCGCCGCCCGTTTTCTGAAGGGCGTGACCTTGGCTAGCCGACCCGCCGCCGTCCAGACCCTGCTGAAGCGCGGATTCAGGCCCTTTCACGGGGATGGCGTGTTGATCCTTGTGGGCGCCGAGAACACGCCTGAGATCATTGAAAAGGCTCTGGAGCATGAGTGGCAGGTTCTCCATTTCCCCAGCGACGGCGAAACCCCGTTCACTGCTGATGTGCAACTCGACAAACGCCGCTCCATGTTCAACACGGGAACCGAACGCATCTCATTCCTGCCCGATCTGGCCCCGGCAGACGTCTTCGAGCGGTTTTGCCGCCGTTTGGCCGGGACTGCCGATAAGCCCGGCGAGAGCAGCAAAGGCATTCCGTTGTCCTGTCGGCTGAATGACCTCCTCCCAGCGTCCACACCCGAAGTAACGAGGCGCTGGACCACACTGAGCAGCCGGTCCGGTTTGGCTGTTCCCGTGGGGTTGGGCGCGGAGGGCGCACAGACGCTGGATCTCCAGTCCGACGGTCCGCATCTGTTGGTTGCCGGGACCACGGGCTCGGGAAAGTCTGAACTACTCCGTAGCCTGACCGTTGGCTTGGCTCTCAGCTACCCGCCGGACCGCATCAACTTCCTCTTTGTGGACTTCAAAGGGGGCTCGGGTTTGGGGCCCCTGACGGGGCTTCCGCACTGCGTAGGAATGCTCACCGACCTCAGCAGCCATGAACTGGAACGGTATCTGCAGTCGCTTCGCGCCGAAATCAGATTCCGGGAAGAAGTTCTGGCAGCAGTGCAGGCGCCGGACCTAGCGTCCTACCGGGCGACTCCGGCGGCCCTCGCGTCCCCACTCCCCCACCTCGTGATTGTCATCGACGAATTCCGCATGCTCGTAGAGGACGCCCCCGAGTCACTTCGTGAACTCATGAGGATCGCCGCCATCGGCCGTTCGCTGGGCATCCACCTCGTCATGGCCACGCAGAGGCCCCAGGGCGCTCTGACAGCTGACATTCGCGCCAACGTGACCACCAGCATCTCGTTGCGTGTCCAGTCGGAGATGGAATCGATGGACATCATCAATTCGAAAGCCGCCGCGGCAATCAGCGTGGACAACCCGGGGCGGGCCTACCTGGCGCGCGGCAGCGAAGTTCCGATCGAATTCCAGGCCGGTTCACTGACTGCCGAAGCCAATACGTCCAAACCGAGTGGGCTCTCCGTGCACTTTGCGGCTGACTACATCGACGCTCCTCCGGCCGGATCTGAACCCGCGGCCTCAGGCGCTGAACCGACCCCGGCCCAGGCAGTCACACCGTTGATCGCTTCACTGTCCAGGTTGTGGGAGGCCATGAGTGGCGTTCCTGTCCGGATGCCGGTTGCACCCCCACTCCCCTGCATCCTGCGCCTACCATCCGCGCCTCCAGATGTGGACCGTAGCAGCCCGAAAAGCTGGTCCGTCAGGCTCGGACTGCTGGACCTGCCCTCCGAACAGAGGACGGCGCCGCTCGTCTGGGAGCCCGCAGGGCATGGACACCTGGGCCTGGTGGGCGGAGCGGAATCGGGTGTGGGCGAGGCCATGGGGTTGGCAGTCTCGGGCCTGGCGTCACACCCGTGCGAATCGCACCTGTACATCCTGGATCACAGCAGCTCATACGCGGGGTTGGCCTCACACGGCCGGGTGGGTGCCCGGGCGGGGCTGCATGAGCTTCGCCGGGCTGTCCGTATTCTTGAGCGCCTGATAGAGGAGCAATTGCGTCGGCTAGCCGATCCCGCAGCCGTTGCTACGCCCCTCGTGCTGGTGATCGCCGGCTGGGGTTCCTGGGCGTCGGCCTTTCGCTCCGGACCGCTTGCCTGGGCGGAGGATCTGGTCCACGACCTGATCCGTGATGGTGGCAGCGCCGGTATTACGGTGATCATCTCCGGCCAGCGGGACCTCGTCACCGCACGGTTCTTCGCCGCTATTCCCAACCGTGTCTATTTCCCCACCGGTTCAAGCGAGGAGAGCCGGATTGCCTGGCCCAAACTCCCTCCGACCCCACCCGTGGCCGGTCGGGGCGTGGCGATGGGCGCAGTAGCCGCAGGGAAAACAGCAGCCTGCCAGTTCTACACCGCCATCCTTGAAACAGATGGGTCGATCTCCTGCCAGACGCAGAGAACTACCGCGGCCAACCGGCCGTTCCGCGTTGAGCCGCTGCCAGTCATGATTGACGCGGCCCATATCCTCGATAAAGCTAAGACACCACGCCTAGATAGCACTCCCCGCCCTATGGCAGATGGGGTGACCACCGGGGAGGGACAAACGTCCGCCCTCTTCCGGATAGGCGTGGGCGGCGACGAACCCGAACCGGTCTCCCTCCGGGTGCCACCAGGGGCAGTTCTCGCCGTGTTGGGCGCCCCGGCGTCGGGGAAATCAGCGTTGCTCCGGCTGCTGCCAATTCTCAACCCCGATGCAGGACCTTGGCTCAGGCCGGAACCGGAGACCGATCCCTCGGCCTACTGGCCCGAGGTCCTCAACCGGGCATCGACCGGCGGTCTCACCAAGGGATCCGTGGCCTTGGTGGACGATGCGGACTTCCTGCCGTACGAGGTGAACCGCCAACTCGCCGAACTGAATTCCCTCGGCCTCACAGTGGTCATGACGGCGGGCTTCAGTCCCATCCTGTCCCAACGGGTTCCCCTCGCGCTCCACGCGAGGAATCTGGGCACAGGCGTGCTGATCGCTCCCCGGACATTCTTGGACGGCGATCTCTTCGGGGTGCGGTTTGAGGCCGAACCAAACCCTCCACCGGGGCGGAGCGTCGTCATCAGGAACGGCCGCGCCCTGTCGGTCCAGTTGGGCTGGGTGCCCCCGGACAGGGCTCCGAACGGACCGGCCCCTAACGGCGCCCCATAATGCCGGCCAAGGGAACGAAGCCTGCGACAGGTCGGCGCAAGTAAACGTCCGTCCAGCTTCAGAGTGCCGGGGGCAGCCCGCCGGTCCGGGAGGCGTAGCTGATAACACGTTTATCGAAAAGCAGCACGATGGCCGTCAAAGCCGGCAGGAGCATGGCCACGCCGGCCAGCACCACGCCTGCCGTCAGCGTTGGAAAGCCGATGGTCAGGACAAACAGCTGTGCCACCAGCGCAGCAGCCCTGGTCCATCGGCGCCCCCGAAAGAGGAAGTGTCCCACCGAATACAGCCAGGCAGAGAAGGCCAGAAGCAGGCCCAGGGTGAAAATGGCGCCCCAGAACGAACGCACCGGCGCGCCCGTCACGAGCTCGTAACCGTACCAGCCTGCGGCAACCAAGAGGGCTGTGGCCTCTGCCGCGACAATCAACGCGATCACCAGGATTCCGCGCGGACGGTCCACGGTTTCGGGAGCAGGTTCGGGCATCGGATCGGAGGGGTTTTGGGGGGCTCTTGACACACTGGCACCATACCGGACATAGTCGGACAGTGGTGGGGGTCGGCAACACGGATGTGATGTATCGCTCAGGAATCCGGGGATTTCAAGCTCTATTACCCCTTGTTTACACAGCGTTAACATGACAATCTTGATGAAGAAGACCGACGGGGCCCCGCAGGGCCCTTTTCCTTTGTAGCCTCTAGTGAATAATTTCACAAATGGCTTTTCCCAGAATTGGAGCAACTGATCAGCATGGATTGGCGTAATCGCGCGGCGTGCCTCGACAAGGACCCGGAACTGTTTTTCCCCGTTGGAAATACAGGGCCAGCCCTCCTCCAGATCGAGGAAGCAAAAAGCGTTTGCCGCCGCTGCCCCGTGGTTGACACCTGCCTTCAGTGGGCCCTCGAATCCGGCCAGGACGCAGGTGTCTGGGGCGGCATGAGCGAAGACGAGCGGCGCGCCCTCAAACGCCGCGCCGCCAGGGCCCGCCGCGCCTCCTAGCACAAACCCACCGGTGCAGGCACAACGGCATGGACACAGAACCGCACCAACTGCTTGCAGAGAGCGATGGCCGCGACCCCTTCCGGGTCGCGGCCATCGCCGTTAATTCACAGCCTTACCTGGCGGCCAGGCTCAGGCGGATCTGGACAGCCGTCCCGCCACCTTCACGCGGTTGCCACTGAATGGTGCCGCCCAGCTCACTTGTCACCAGCGTCCGGACGATCTGCAAACCAAGGCCCTCCACGTGCGGGGTATCCGGCAGCCCCACGCCGTCGTCGGCAATGGTCACGGTGAGCAATTCCTCACCGTCTTCCTCCTCGGAACGGTCCGCGATGAGCCAGACAGTTCCGGTACGTCCCTCCAGGCCATGCTCGACGGCGTTGGTCACCAGCTCGTTGATCACCAGTGCCAGCGGGGTGGCGAAATCGCTGGGCAGTTCGCCAAAGAGCCCGGAGCGCTCGGTCTTGACCTGCTGGGAGGGTGACGCGACTTCCGCCGACAGCCTGAACTGCCGGCCGATGAGTTCGTCGAAGTCCACGCTCTGCGCCAGGCCTTGGGACAGGGTTTCGTGGACCAAGGCGATGGTTGCCACGCGGCGCATCGCTTGTTCCAGACCCTGTTTCGCCTCGTCGCTGACCATCCGCCGGGACTGCATCCGCAGCAGGGCAGCCACTGTCTGCAGGTTGTTCTTCACCCGGTGGTGGATCTCGCGGATGGTGGCATCCTTGGTAACGAGCTCCATCTCCCGGCGCCGCAGTTCCGAAACATCCCGGCACAGCACGAGCGCGCCGAAGCGCTGCTGCTCGTCGCGGAGGGGAATGGCCCGCAGGGACAGGCTCACGCCACGGGATTCAATCTCACTGCGCCACGGCATCCGCCCGGTGACCACCAGCGGAAGCGTCTCGTCCACGAGGCGCCGATCTTTCAGCAGGCTCGCGGTCACTTCGGCCAGCGACCTTCCTTCCAGCGACTCGCCGTCGCCGAGCCGCCGGAAAGCCGATACCCCGTTGGGGCTGGCGTACTGCACAATGCCCTCGGCATCAAGCCTGATGAGCCCGTCCCCCACACGCGGCGCACCGCGGCGCGAGCCCGTGGGTGATGCGAAGTCCGGCCACAGCCCCAGTGTTCCCATGCGGAGAAGATCGTAGGCACACTGCCGGTACGTGAGTTCCAGGCGCGACGGCATCCGGGAACTGGACAGGTCCATGTGAGTGGTCACCACGGCGAGGGTCCGGCCGTTGCGGACCATCGGCACAGCCTCAACCCGCAAGGCCATGTCCGAGCTCCAGTTGGTCTCGCTGGACCTTTCAATGGCCCGGCTCTCCCATGCCTTGTCCACCAGCGGCTGGAGATCGGCCCGAATAGGTTCCCCCACGAAGTCACCGTGGAAGACCGTGTGCGTGGTTGAGGGCCGCACATGGGCCAGGGCAACATACCCGTGGTCCGGGTGCGGGAACCACAACGCCAGGTCCGCGAACGCCAGATCCGCAACCATCTGCCAGTCACCCACCAGGAGGTGCAGCCATTCGGCATCGCCCGGCCCGAAATCAGCATGTTCCCTGATGGGGTCCGTAAAGATTGCCACTGCACCTCCAGTTGCGACGCGAGGATCCCTAGCGTCGGACGATTGACCTCAAGAGCCTCAATGCTACCGACAGTGAGGCCATGTCGTCGGCCTCAAGCGCGTTGACCTCATCGAACATGCTCTTCGCCCTGCCCAACTGCTCGGCATTCTGGCCTTCCCAAGCCTTCAGCCGGTTCTCAGCAGAATCCTCTGACCCTGTCGACTCAAGCACCGCCGTCGTCATGTCCGTAACCGTGGAATACAGGTCATCGCGCAGCGCTGCCCGCGCCAACGCCTGCCAGCGGTCCTGGCGCGGGAGGCTGGTGATCCGCTCCAAAAGCGCGTCCGCGTGGAACCGGTTGAACACCGTGTAATAAACCGATGCGATCTCCTCCACCGGTTCATTGCGGGCGTGCACGATCTTGGCGATGTCCAGCAGGACGAAGCTCTCGAAGAGCTCAGCCCACCGCATCGCGAGGTCTTCGGGAAGTTCCCATCCGAGCCCCTTCTCCAGCCAACCGGCGACCCGCTCACGGTCATCGCCGCGCAGGTAGTCCAGCAGCCGGCCACGCATCGGATCCAGAAGCGGCTTGAACTCGGCGACCGTCTCCGCGATGGGACGCGAGCTGTCACCCTGGGCCAGCAGCCACCTGACCGCCCGGTCCAGGATGCGGCGGATATCCAGATGGACGGCGCTCCAGTGTTCGGTGGGGAAGGACGCGGGGAGGCTGTTCAGCTGGCCCACCATGACGTTCAGTTCGAAGACTTCACGAAGCGCCACGAAAGCCTTGGCCACAGCAACTTCCGTGGCCGAAGTTTCCTCCATGGTGCGGAACGCGAAGGTAATCCCGCCCATGTTGATCATGTCGTTGGCCACCACCGTGGCAATGATCTCGCGCCGCAGCGGGTGGGTGTCCAGTTCGGCGTCGAACCGTTCCCGCAACTGCGCCGGGAAGTACGCGCGCAGCGTGGCCCGGAACCACGGATCATCTGCCAGGTTGCTGTCACGGAGCGCCGAAGCCAGCTCAATTTTCGCGTAGGCCGCCAGTACCGAAAGTTCCGGGGACGTCAGCCCCTGGCCCTGGCTGAGCCGTTCCTGCAGGGTTTCCGTGCTCGGCAACGCCTCAAGGTCGCGCTTCAGGTCTGCGGACTTCTCCAGCCAGTCCATCAGGCGCTCATAACTCGGACTCCACTCGGCCACCCGCTGCCGGTCATTCAGGAGCAGGATGTTCTGGTCCACGTTGTCTTCAAGGACCAGGCGCCCCACCTCGTCGGTCATGGACGCGAGGAAGCCTGCGCGTTCCTCCGCCGACAACTTGCCCGCAGCCACCATCCGGTCCACGAAGATCTTGATGTTGACCTCATGGTCCGAGCAGTCCACCCCGGCAGAGTTGTCGATCGCGTCCGTGTTTAGGATGACGCCCTGCAGTGCCGCCTCGATGCGGCCGCGCTGCGTCATGCCCAGGTTGCCGCCTTCACCCACGACTTTGACCCGCAGGTCCTTGCCGTCGACGCGGATGGCGTCATTGGCTTTGTCCCCCACCGCTGCGTTGGTCTCGGTGCTTGCCTTCACGTAGGTCCCGATACCGCCGTTGTACAGCAGGTCGGCGGGGGCCAGCAGGATGGCGCGGAGGAGTTCCGGCGGGCTCATTTCGGTGATTCCCTCGGGCAGGCCGATGGCAGCCCGGACCTGCGGCGAGACCGGGACGGACTTCACCTGGCGGGGATAGACGCCGCCGCCTTCGCTGATGAGGGACTTGTTGTAGTCGTCCCAGGAGGAACGCGGCAAGTCGAAGAGCCGTTGCCGTTCCACAAACGAGGCTGCCGCGTCCGGCGCCGGGTCAAGGAAAATGTGCCGGTGGTCGAACGCCGCGAGCAGCCGGATGTGCCGGGACAGCAGCATGCCGTTGCCGAACACGTCACCGGACATGTCACCCACGCCCACCACCGTGAAATCCTGGGTCTGGGTGTCCACGTCCAGCTCGCTGAAGTGGCGCTTCACCGACTCCCAGGCCCCGCGGGCGGTGATGCCCATGGCCTTGTGGTCGTAGCCCACCGAGCCGCCGGACGCGAAGGCGTCACCGAGCCAGAAGCCATACTCTGCGGCCAGCCCGTTGGCAATGTCCGAGAACGTGGCCGTCCCCTTGTCCGCCGCCACCACAAGGTAGGAATCGTCGTCGTCGTGCCTGACAACGTCCGACGGCGGCACAACAGTTTCCGCCCCGCCCTCGGCGACGAGGTTGTCCGTGAGGTCCAGCAGGCCACGAATGAACGTCTTGTAGCTTTCCGTCCCCTCTGCCAGCCAGGCTGCCCGGTCCACCGTGGGGTCGGGGAGCCGCTTGGCAAAGAAGCCGCCCTTGGCTCCGGTGGGAACAATCACCGCGTTCTTGACGGTCTGCGCCTTGACCAAACCGAGGATCTCCGTCCGGAAGTCCTCGCGCCGGTCGGACCAGCGCAGACCACCGCGGGCCACCTTGCCGAAACGCAGGTGCACGCCTTCAACCTGCGGGGAATAGACCCAGATTTCAAACATTGGCCGCGGAAACGGCAGCCCCTCAATCATGGCGGGGTCAAGCTTAAAGCTCAGGTGCGGCTTGTTCTGGTAGTAGTTCGTGCGGAGTGTGGCCTCGATCAGGTTGGCGAAGGTGCGCAGGACGCGGTCGGCGTCGAGCGTTGCAACCTCCTCGATGGCGGCCGAAAGTTCCGCACGGACCTTTCCCTGGGCGGCGGACCGGCTGTCCCCAGCCAGAGCTGGATCAAAGCGGGCCGCAAACAGGGCCACCAGGGCCTTGGTGACGTCTGGATTGGCGAGCAGGGTGTCCGCCACAAAGCCCATCGAGTTCGTGTTCCCCATTTGCCGCATGTACCGCGTGTAAGCCCTCAACACGGTAATCTGGCGCCAGTGCATCCCCTCGCGCAGCACCAGCCTGTCAAGGCTGTCCGACTCAACCGCTCCGGTGATGGCGGCCCCGAACGAGTCCCCGAGCAGTTCGCCGGTGGCGAGCGGATCGACTCCGGCCGGGTATTTGAGTCCGAGGTCGTACAGGAAGAAGTCGCGACCGTCCGCCGTCTCGATCTCGAAAGGCCGCTCGTCGAGTACCTCCAGGCCCAGGTTGTGGAAGTAGGGCAAGATCTGGCTCAAGCTTTTGGGTTCCAGCATGTACAGCTTGACGCGGGCGTCCTCCTCGAGATCTGCCCCTGCCCCGGCGGGCAGGTAGACATGGACTCCGGGCCGTTCCTGCCGGGCGCCTGCAACGCGCTCCGCCGCAGCGCCGTATTTCTCAAACCGTGCGATGTCCTCCAGCGCGTCCTCTACCTCGTAGTCCACGCGGTAGCTGACCGGAAAAGCCTCGGACCAGATGCCGGCGAGCTCCTTTGCCTCCTGACCGGCGCCGCCGCTGCGCAGGACCTCCGTGATGCCCTCACTCCATGACCGCCCTGCCCGGACCAGGCGCTGTTCAAGCTCGGCAGCGTTGACGTTGCTGGCGTCCGCACCCCGGGGCAGGCGGATTCGGAAGAAGAGGCGGGCGAGGGCCGATTCGGTCATCCTCGCCTCGTAGTCGATCGACTCAGCGTGGAATGTGGCCCGCAGCTCGTCCTCGATCCGGTGCCGGACACTGGTGGTGTAGCGGTCGCGCGGAATGTAGACCAGCGCGGACATGAAGCGGCCGTAGATATCCGGACGGAGGAACAGCCTGGTCCGGCGCCGTTCCTGGAGCTTTTGGATGCCGGTGGCGGTCGCCGCCAGGTCAGCGGTTTCGATCTGGAACAGCTCGTCCCGCGGGTAGGTCTCCAAAATTCCCAAGAGGTCCTTGCCGGAGTGGGAATCCGGCGGGAAACCGGCGCTGGCCAGCACTGCGGCAATCTTTTCCCGCACCACCGGAGTATCCCGCACCGAGCCGGCATACGCGCTCGTGGAGAACAGGCCGATGAACCGGCGTTCGCCATTGACATTGCCCGCCGTATCGAAACTCTTGACGCCGATGTAATCCAGGTAGGCCGGGCGATGGACGGTGGACCGGGAGTTCGCCTTGGTGATCACCAGGGCACGCTTTTCCCGGGCTTTCCTCCGCCCGGCCTCGGTCAGGTGCTGCAGATGCGGGGCGCCGGCCTTTTCACGAAGCAGGCCCAGCCCGCTATCCTCCCGCAACTCCAGTACGTCCTCGCCGTCGACGTTAATGAGGTCGTACTCGCGGTATCCCAGGAAGGTGAAGTTGCCGTTGTCGAGCCAGCGCAGCAGATCCTGCGCCTGCCGCAGTTCGGCAATCTGCGCCGGATTCGCCACCTTGTCCAGGCTCGCAGCTATCTGCATGGCCTTGTTCCGCATTTTGGGCCAATCTTCGACGGCGGCACGTACGTCCGCCAGGACGCGGTCCAGGCCCTCCAGCAACGACGACTGGGCTTCGTCGGAAACGCGGTTGATCTCCACCGCGATCCAGGACTCCATGTGGGACGCGTTTTCGCCTTGGGCGATGAGGTGGGACATCAGGGGCATCGCGGCGGTGTCACCGCTGGAGGTCCCGATGTTGGAAGGCACCCGGTCCACCTTGACCAGGTCCCCCGTTTCCCTGTTCCGGGTGACAACAAAGAGCGGGTGCAGGACCAAGCGGATGGCCGCCTTCTGGCGGACCAGTTCGGCATTGACCGAGTCCACGAGGAAAGGCATGTCGTCCGTGACAATGTAAACGACGCTGCTGTCTTCCTCATTGACGATGGAAACGTTCGCCTGGCCAGGCCGCCGGTTGGCTGCGACGTTCCGGTGGCTGTCCGCGCGGCTGGCCAACACGTCCTGCGGGTAGCTTCGGGCATCCTCTTCAGCCAAATGCTGGTAATAGTCCCCCAGGAATCCCTCCTGGTCTCCAATTGCTACGGACTGATCCTCCACGCTGGACCCAGACGACATCAACAAACGCCTCCATCACAAAGATTGACGCTGCACCGTTGCAGCTCCTACGGCGAGCTTAACCCTTTACCCGGCGGAGCGCGGTGGTAGAAAATACAGAGGATTTGGCAGATCGCTGGACAGGTGCACAAACCAAATCGGCCATCGCGCGTCTTAGCTTGGACTCGGGGGCCGTTTCGAGCAATAACGACCCGGCAAGGAGTGCGGCATCTGCCGCGGCGTTGTCAGCCGGCAGGAACGCAGTGATTGCCGAAGCCGGCCCGTACCGCTCCCACGCATCCTTCAACTGACGCTCCGGCGATCTTCCCACAGCCGCAGCCCGCACTTTGTTCAGCACCACAACGGGCGACACGTGCGGCACCGCCAGTTCGAGCTCGGCCAACCCGCGAACCAGCCGGGGAACACCCACCGGATCGGCGGCCCCGACGGCGAACACAGTGTCCGCCAGTTCCAGGCTGCGCAGAGTGGCAGCGTTCCGGCGCGGGGCCATCGTGTCGAAGCTAAGCTCCTCATCGGCCTCGAGGCAGAACCCCGTGTCAACCACCACGACGTCGGCGATTTCCTTAGCGCGCTCCAGAACCAGCGACAGGGCTGCTGCCCGGAGCTCAGTCCACCTGTCCGCCCTGGTGATCCCGGTCAGGACGCGGAAGGTCCCGAGTTTGGTGGTGACCGGCGTGGCCACCTTCAGAAGTGCCGCGGCGCCCAGCAGCCCCTGGTCCGCCAGCCGGCAGGCCTGTGCGAGGCCGGCAGCTTCATCCAGCAGCCCCAGAACCGCGGCGATGCTTGCGCCGTAGCTGTCCGCATCCACCAGCAGCACGGACTTTCCTTCCGCTGCCAGCTCCCCCGCAATATTGGCTGCAACGAAGGTACGCCCGGGTGAGCCGGCCGGGCCCCAGACAGCGATGATCCGTCCCGCCCCGGAGGCCGGCGGCACCTCAGCCACGTCAGCGGGCAGCTGGCGCAACGCAGCACTGGTGTTGCCCAGAGCGCTTCCTGACGCGGGACCCTGTGGAGGCCCCGTCAGGAGGGAAACAGCCTCCGCGATCCTGCCGGCCAAAGCTGCGGAATCAACCCCGGTCAGCGCGGACGCCACGCCGATCCCCCGCAGTCTCGCTGCTTCCTCGGCGTCGTCCGTAAGAGCGATGATTGCCACGCCCACTGCCCCGAGCCGGTCAACCAGGGATGCGGTGAGGCCCTCGGAGCCGTCGGCCACCACGGCTGCCCGCGCAAGCCCGCTTTGGCAGGCCGCCAACAATTCAGTGAGCTCGCCGCAGCGTCGGACCACCGTGACGGGTCCGTGGAGCCCCTCCAGGCCGCCCACCACATCCTCCTGGGCCTGCCCAACGGTCACCACGGGGATGCTCATGACCTGCCACCGCCCGGGTTCCAGACGACGGAAATCTTGGCCTGGTTGGCCTGCGCTCCGAGCAGGGCAGGCATTTGGCTGTCAGCGACCAGCACCATCAATACCGTGTTACGGGACGAGCCCAGGGTGCTGGAGGCCGCAGTCACCTGTGCAATTTCCGCGCCGGGCAACAGCAACTTTGGCTCGGTGAAGCCGTTCCGGGCATCGGGCAGGGCCACCCAGACGTCTACGCGGGTACCCGCCACCGCCTGCGGAGGCAGCGGCTCATCAATGGTCACCGCCACGGGCTTGCGGTCCAGGGAATCCACCGTTGCGAGGCTTTCTTTGGGGACCAACTGGCTCTTGCCGATTCTTTGCACGGCAACCAGCCCCTCAGGGAGTCCCGCTTCCACGGTGACGTAGTGCTCTTCGGTGTCCCCGAGGCGGACCTTGGCACGGACTACGTTCTCCGTTGTCAGCTTTTCTCCCACAGCGATGGAGTCCCGCGCCGCGTAGACCTCGGTGGTCTGGTCCGCGCTCCCCACGAGCGAGATGACGCCCACTACGGATGCCAGCACCAGCAGCACTCCCACGAGCAGCCGCGGGTCCTTCCACGACGGAGGCTTCAGCCTGCCGGCACCGGTGTTTCCTGCATCGTGGCTCATGCCTTTTCCCCCTAGCTCCGAGCCAGGCGGCACCGCCCGGACACCTCATTGTTGCGGCACAGGCCCTGGAACAAAAGTCAAAATACCAAACAACGTCAAACTGTGGATAACCACACCAGATGACGCCTTAAGTGGCAAACTGGTTGCATGCCCAGATTCCTCACCCTCGCCGATGTCGCGGAGCAGCTCCAGATCAATTCACCGGCGGCCTATGCGCTGGTCCGAAGCGGTGAACTCAAAGCCATCCAGGTTGGTGGTAGGGGCCAGTGGCGCGTTGAGGAAAAAATGCTGGAGCAGTACATCGAGGAGCGTTACGCGGAGGCAAGCCGCATGATCCAGGAAGCCAAGGCCAAGCAAGGCTGAGCCTGGTGCGGGCGGCCACCTTGACGGGCCGTCTGTTACATGTCGCCGGTATGCCACGACCGGACGGCACCTAAGGAGTCAAAAGGAACGGTGGCGACCTGCCGGACCTGTGACGCGCGCCGGGCCTCCCCCGGACCGACCAACGCCAGGTCCACGAAATCGGCGCCGACCCGGTCGATCACGCCGGTCAGCCCACTGCCGTGGGGCGGCCCGTGCCGCGGGATGAGCGCAAGCCCGGCCCGGTCCCGCGCCAGGCTCCGCAGGGCATGCGCCAACCCGATCCGCCGCCGTACCTGTGAGGGCTCTCCCAGGGAAATGCGCCCCAGTCCGGCATAGTGCGCCACCGCACCGTAGGGAATCAGGACCTGATGGCGCGCTTCGTCCAGGACCAGGGCGTCTGCCCCTGCATGGCTAAGAACACCCTCGAAGGTCCGCCCGCCGAGGAGATGAACGGCCAACTGACTGCCTAGCCCACCACGCAGCCTATCGGCGAGGACAACGGATGCGGCTTCCACCCTGGCCCGTTCGGAGATCTCGGTTTCGACCGCCAGTGTCGCGCCCTCGGCAAACTGTGCCTCCATGTCACCAAACAGTGCATCCCATCGCATGGGCCCAAGCGTAAGGGGCGCCTTATCGACGGTCAATTCATTCCAGTCTCTAGACAAATCCACTCAAGACGAGTCAAACTTATTTCAAACACATCAAACGGCATCAAAACACATCAAAAGGAAGGACTGTCATGACGGTTCGCACAGCACGTGTTCTTCACGCAGACGCCGTGATGGCCGTTTCCATCCTTCTGCTGGGGTCCTTCTTATGCCTCACCGGACAGGGTCTGTTCGACCGGTGGCACGCGTCGGCAGCCCGGCGGCAAGCGCCCGGCGTAGATGACCTGTTGGGGGCAACAGCGGTGGCCGTAGGGCTTGTGATCGTCGCTTGGTGGATTTTCGCCGTGGTGATGGCCCTGGCAGTTGCAGTACTAGCCCGCAACGGCAGACGGAGTGCCGCTGACCGCATAGGCAGGTTTAGCCCCGCCTTTATGCGAAGGCTCGCCGTGGCAGCGTTGTCCGCCCAGCTACTCGCCGCTCCCATTGCCCAAGCGGCTGAACCGCCTGCCGGACCCGCCTGGGCGCCCACACAGGAAACGGCGGTCCAAGCACAATGGGCCCCCACCGGCGAGACACAGCCGGCACCGGAGACGCAGGACGTGCCGTGGGCTCTGCAATCCACCCCGGCGGCGACTCCGGAACCCCACCTTCCCTTACCAGAAGTCCGGCCTGACTGGCGCCACAGCCCACCGGTCACCGACCCCGGCCTGCTGACGGCCCAGCCTGTCCGCGCCACTCAGGGCACCCCGCCAGCCGGGCGCGAAGTCACGGTGCTGGCCGGGGACACCCTGTGGGACATTGCTTCGCATCAGTTGGGACCGACTGCCTCGGATGTCGAGGTCGCCTTGCACTGGCCCCGCTGGTACGAGGCCAATAAGGCCCAGATCGGAGAAAACCCGCATGTCCTGCTGCCGGGGCAGATCCTGAAAGCACCCTCCACCTCTTAAGAGACGTTCCGACATTCATCAGCACACAAACCAAGGGGAATCAAATGAACGCAGTTACGCCACTCCGATCCGCCGGGGCCAACGGGGCCCCGACGGCAGTAGTCCGTCAGGTTCCCCTAAGGGCCGCCAACGCACCGGGACACCAATTGCGGGCAGCGGACAACGATGCGGAGGTTCTCGCCATTGCACGCAGTACGGTGCAGGCGGCCATGGAAGTCCTGGCCGGGATACGGCCAATCCATCAGTTGGCCCGGCGCCTTGATCCGCGCTGTCTCGCGGTGCTGCAGCACCGTGCCACGCTGATCCGTCGGGAACTGGCTCGCTCGACGTCCCCCACCTTGGCCCGGCTGCACAAGAATTCCGTGGTCCGTTCAGTCCGCGCATGTCAGGTCGCCCCCGGGATCTACGCCCGGAGCTAATGCTCCGGGCACTTCTTGTCTACCATCACGCCGCGATTAGCGGCGCTTCTTCTTTGTCTGGCGCTTGGCGGCATCCTGCGTCGCCGCCTTGGCGGGGTTGCCGGACCGCGACGATGCGCGTCCTTCAACCCGGGTTTCCGTGGCGCCGTCCTCGCCGGGCGCCGTGTACTGCAGCTGCGCCGGCTTCTCCGGCGCCTCCAGGCCCGCAGCGTGGATTTGCGGTTCAACATGCTCGGTGTGGCCACCGGCGGCGTCGGCCACAACCACGTCCTGCGCCGGGGTGACTTCAACTTCCAGGTTGTAGAGGAAGCCGACGCTCTCTTCGCGAATGGCCTCCATCATTGCCTGGAACATGGTGAAGCCCTCCCGCTGGTATTCCACCAGTGGATCGCGCTGGGCCATGGCCCGCAGGCCGATGCCTTCCTTGAGATAGTCCATCTCGTAGAGGTGTTCCTGCCATTTACGCCCGATAACTGAGAGCACCACGCGGCGTTCAAGCTCGCGCATGCTCTCCGAACCGATAGCCTCTTCGCGCGCCTGGTAGACCAGCCGCGCATCGGAGAGCAGTTCCTCCTTGAGCATCTCAACGGTAAGCCTGGATTTACCGCCGGCTTCCTCGATGATCTCCTCCGAGGTGACGCTCACGGGGTACAGCGTCTTCAGGTTGGTCCACAGCTGTGTGAAGTCCCAGTCGTCACCATTGCCCTCCGCGGTTGCCGCGTCAATCAGTGCCATGATGGTGTCTTCGATAAAGAACTGCACCTTCTCGTGCAGGTCGTCGCCTTCCAGGATCCGGCGCCGGTCACCGTAGATGGCTTCGCGCTGGCGGTTCAGCACGTCATCGTACTTCAGCACGTTCTTGCGCTGCTCGGCGTTGCGACCTTCCACCTGGCCCTGTGCGGATGCGATGGCCCGCGAAACGAGCTTTGACTCCAATGCCACATCATCCGGGACGGAGCTGTTCATCAGCCGCTCCGCAGCACCGGAGTTGAAGAGCCGCATGAGGTCATCGGTCAGCGAGAGGTAGAAGCGTGACTCGCCGGGGTCGCCCTGGCGGCCGGAGCGGCCGCGGAGCTGGTTGTCTATGCGCCGGGATTCGTGGCGTTCGGTTCCGAGGACGTAGAGCCCGCCGGTGTTCAGGACTTCCTCATGCTCGTCCTTGACGGCCTGCTTGGCCGCTTCCAAAGCATCAGGCCATGCGGCCTCGTACTCTTCGGAATTCTCTTCCGGATCCAGCCCGCGCTTGGCCAGTTCGGCCACGGCCGTGAACTCGGCGTTGCCGCCCAGCATGATGTCAGTGCCGCGGCCTGCCATGTTGGTGGCCACTGTGACAGCCCCCTTGCGACCGGCCTGCGCCACGATGGCTGCTTCACGCGCGTGGTTCTTGGCGTTCAGGACCTCGTGCCGGATGCCTTCCTTGGCCAGGAGCCGGGAGAGATATTCGCTCTTTTCGACGCTGGTGGTGCCCACCAGGACCGGCTGGCCCTTTTCGTGACGTTCGGCGATGTCCTGCACCACGGCGTCGAACTTGACGGTCTCGTTCTTGTAGACGAGGTCCGACTGGTCGATGCGCTGCATGTCCCGGTTGGTGGGGATGGCCACAACACCCAGCTTGTAGGTGCTCATGAACTCGGCGGCCTCGGTCTCGGCCGTGCCGGTCATGCCGGAAAGTTTGGCATACATGCGGAAGTAGTTCTGCAGGGTCACCGTGGCCAGAGTCTGGTTTTCGGCCTTGATCTCCACGGCTTCCTTGGCCTCAATGGCCTGGTGCATGCCCTCGTTGTAACGGCGGCCGGCGAGAATACGTCCAGTGTGCTCGTCAACGATGAGCACTTCGCCGTCGAGGATGACGTAGTCCTTGTCGCGCTTGAAAAGTTCCTTGGCCTTGATGGCGTTGTTGAGGAAGCCAATCAGCGGCGTGTTCGCGGATTCGTAGAGGTTCTGGATGCCCAGATAGTCCTCCACCTTTTCGATGCCGCTCTCCAGGACACCGACCGTTCGCTTCTTCTCGTCAGTCTCGTAATCTTCGCCCAGCTTCAGGCGCTGCACTACCTTGGCGAATTCGCTGTACCAGCGGTTCGTGTCGCCCTGGGCAGGACCGGAAATGATCAGCGGTGTGCGGGCTTCGTCGATGAGGATGGAGTCAACCTCATCCACGATCGCGAAGTTGTGGCCCCGCTGGACCAGCTCTGATTTGTCCCACGCCATGTTGTCGCGCAGGTAGTCAAAGCCGAATTCGTTATTGGTGCCGTAAGTGATGTCTGCGGCGTACATCTGCCGGCGCACGGCGGGATCCTGGTTGGACAGAATGCAGCCGCTGCTCAGGCCGAGGAAGCGGTAGACCCTGCCCATCAGGTCCGACTGGTATTCGGCAAGGTAGTCGTTCACGGTGATCACGTGGACGCCGTTGCCGGTGAGCGCGTTGAGGTAAGCGGGAGCTGTGGCCACGAGGGTCTTGCCTTCGCCGGTCTTCATTTCGGCAATGTTTCCCAGGTGGAGGGCAGCGCCGCCCATCAGCTGGACGTCGAAGTGGCGCATACCCAAAGTGCGTGACGACGCCTCACGTACGGCAGCGAAGGCCTCCGGCAGCAGATCGTCCAAGTGCTCGCCGTCCTGGTGGCGGGCGCGGAGACGGTCGGTCTCCTCGCGCAGTTCTGCGTCGGTGAAGGTTTGGAACGATTCTTCGAGAGCATTGATGGAGTCGGCATAGTTCCGAAGTTGCCGCAGGGTTTTTTTGTCACCCGTACGGAGAAGTTTTTCGATAAGTGATGCCACGTGAAGATACTCCCAGTCTGATGCTGCCGAATTCTGGCGTTTTTAGTCTACGGGAGAGACGCCGGCCACGTGGCCGCTGTTCCCTGAGAGCGGATCGGCCCTGCCCGGTGGTGGAGGGCTGCCGCGAGCGGTGCGGCAAGGTCCCCCACGGGGCTGACCACAACGTCCCCCAAACTGAGCCAGTCGGCCATGAGTTCCAGCTCTTGGGAAAGTTCGACGGCGGTGTCCGGCGGCGCGTCCGGCTCGCCGTACGCGGATCTGACCAGGAGTTTCCCTGCTGACCGGTCCGCCTTCAGGTCTACTCGCGCCACGAGGCTGTCCCTGAGGAGGAACGGCAGGACGTAGTACCCGTACCGCCGCCGGTTTTCGGGTGTGTAAATCTCGATCCGGTAGTGAAAGCCAAACAACTCCTCAAGCCTGCGCCGCTCGAACACCAGGGAATCGAAGGGGCTCAGCAGCGCCCGTCCCGCAGCCCGCCGCGGCAGCCGGGCATCGGTTTGCAGGAAGACCTTCCGGTCCCATCCGGCAACCGTGACCGGCTCCAGCCTCCCGGCGCCGACGAGATAGTCCACGGCGGTGGCCGCGGCCTTGACCGGCGTGCGGAAGTAGTCAGCGAAACAGCGCACGGTACCGATCCCGTGGGCCCGGGCGGCGGCGTCGATGAGCCTGCGCATGGCGTCTACGGGGTCGCGCTGGTCCTCCGTCAACGCCAGCCGGTCCGGCAGTACCCGTGCGGTGAGGGCGTATCTGCGTTCGAACTGCTCACTTCTGGACGCCGCCGAGATCAGGCCGTCCTCGAAGAGGTGCTCCAAGACTCTTTTGACGGCGTTCCAGTTCCATCCCCAGTTCTCGGTGGACCGGTCCTCAACATGCCCGATCTTCGCCGTCAGCTCCGCTGCCGTCAGAGGCTTTCCGGCGGCCAGGACGTCAAGAATCTTTCCGGTCACGGCTTCGCGGAGTGCTGGCTCCATGGCTGCGGCACCCACCCAGGTGCGCTTCTGCCACAGGAGGAGGTCCCGGAAGAGTTCGGGCCGGATGAAGCTGGCCTCGTGCGCCCAGTACTCCATCATCCGCCGGGGGTGCGTTCCGGACATCCGTTGCAGGATGGTGCGGTCGTAGTTCCCCAGCCTGGAAAAGAAGGGAAGGAAGTGACTGCGGGACAGCACATTAACGGAATCGATCTGGACCAGCTGGAGCCGGGCAAAGGTTCGGCCCACCGTCCGTGATGTCACCGGGCCGGTGGGCCGTCCTTTATCGAGTCCCTGTGCTGCCAGTGCGATCCGCCGGGCCTGATCAAGGCTCAGCGTAGCTGGCACAACAGTCCTTTCAATGACGGGCGGGAATCGCCCTAGACTTTGGCAGCCTGATCGTCGGAACGGTAAGCAATGATTTTCTCTTCGACCACGGTATCCCCGGGTTCGCATTCGTGGTCAAGGGTGATGACCCCGTACGTCCAGCCGCGGCGGCGGTATACGACCGAAGGCGTGTTGGTGGCTTTGTCCACAAAAAGGTAGAAATCGTGGCCCACGAGCTCCATGTTGTCCACGGCGTCGTCGAGGCTAAGGGAGGCAGCGGGGAAAACTTTGCGCCGGATCAGCACCGGGGAGTCCCCTGCCGGAATGTCATTCTCGAGGTCATAAGGCGATGATTCAGCAGTCGCTGCCTGCGTTTCATTTCGATGGCTTGCCTCGACATAGAGCGGTTCACTGGTACTCGCGGGTTCAAGGGAAGCAGTTGCTTCGCGTACAGCTTTAGGGGTGTGGCGGCCGTGGTGGACCTTCTTGCGGTCCTTGGCGCGGCGGAGCCGCTCAAGCAGTTTGGTGTAGGCGAGATCAAATGCCGCGAACTTGTCTGCGGCGCTGGCTTCTGCGCGGATCACGGGTCCTCGGCCCAGAACGGTTACCTCAACGGTGAGTTGGTCGCCGGTCTGGCGTGCGTTCGTCTCTTTGGACACCTTCGCATCCACCCGCTGGACCTTGTCGCCCAGTGACTCGATCTTCGAGATCTTCTCACCGGCGTATTCGCGGAATCGGTCCGAGACCGTCAGATTTCGTCCGCTGATCATAAACTCCATGGTGCCCTCCAAATGACTTCGGTGACACGACGACGGCACTTCCCAGAGGCCGATCTGTTTGACAGTCGAGCCCCTTTCCGAGCCGCCATCGAAAGGTACAACTTGTTCTTGGTACCCACCAACGACGTTAGTTCATAGCCACTGCTTATTCATCCTTTATTCGTTTATTTTTTTCTAAGACGGGCGGCTTTCCGCTGCCGGCCGGGGGCCCGGCTCCGCTCCCAGCTGAATCGGGCGGGCGTGTCGCCGCGAGGACCACTGCACCGGCAACAACGGCTCCGCTGAGGTGAAGTGCGCGGGCCGCTTCGGCAAGCGTTGCCCCGGTGGTGAGGACGTCGTCGACGATGATGCAACGCTGGCCGGAGACCTGCCTGCGCTTGTTTTCAGGTACCTTCATGGAGCCCCTGACCCTGGCGGCCCTGGCTCCCCGTCCAAGGCCTTTTTGGCCACCGGGAAGCTGCTGAAAGGCTGCCCGGCGCCGGGACTTCCTGAGCGCATCCGCAACCCGCGGCCCGGCGCCCGTGCGGCCCCGGAGCCACGCGGACAGCAGCAAGTGGATAGGGCTAAAGCCCCGCTTGATGAACGCGCCGGTGCTGCTGGGTACTGGCACCAGGCAAACGTCGTGGAGCCCGCCCGCTGCTGCGGCAATGCCGTGGCCCAGCCCCTTGGCAAGGACTGCCTTGAGCTGGTGCTGGCCATGTCGCTTAAAGGACAGCAGCGCCTGGGCCAACTCCTCGCGATACACCCCGGAGGCAACGACGGGGAGGATGATGCCGCCGTCCACGTTCATCAGGGCAGGCGCCTGCTCCTCGGCCCTGAACGGGTGCCTGGTCAGGAGCCGCACCTGGCGTTCACACGGCACGCAGAGCGCCAGATCCTCAGCACCGCAGCACACGCAGTCCACCGGAACCCCAAGCGCCAGCAGCTCGGCTGCAGCGCCAGCAACGTGGTCCGCAGCCCGTAACCACATGCGGGGCTGCCCGCCGCGGTGTTTGGCGGCCGGCAGGGCAGGCAGAAGGTCCGGATCCGCGGCCTTTACCGGCCAGGCAGGAGTTCCCGGTAACCGCCGCGGGGGGCGTTTATTTCGCACACCTCCATGCTCACCCGGTGGCGGGGGCAAAGGTATTGGACAAGGGCCCTATGTGGACAACTGCTAGCCGGGGAAGGACGGGTCGATGGGACCCTTGAGCTGGGGCGACCAGCCGTTCCCCAGCCGCTGGAAGATTCCTTCGGCAGACTGGCCGTAAATTTCCTCGGGACCGTTGCCTGCGCTGAGCCATACCAGGCCAGGCCAGGGAGCCAACTGCTGGGGTTGCCCGGACGTGAGGGACAGCAGTTCCGGGGTGACGTTTGCGCCGGCGGACCCCTTTATCACCGCAACGGTTGTGTCGCTGACCCAGACTCCCTGCTCCGGGTTGCTTTCCGTCGCAATGGTGATGGGGGCGGTCAGTTCCCTGGGCGTCCCGTCAACATTGCGGATGATCCCGGTCACCTGGACCTTTGTTTGGCCGTTCTGTTCCGAGATCACCAGTGCACGGACGCCCTCCCGCGAGATCCTGAAGTCCTTGACGGTTCGGCCGGCCAGCCAGGCCGGGGTTATCGTCACAGTGGGAACGGGCGCACCCTCGGCCACACCCACCGGCCGGTAAGCCACCACTTCAGTACTGCCGGTCCCGCCGGGGCCGGCCACCCATACCCAGTCGTGCAGGCTGAATGAGGGGTGCGTGATGGTGCTTCGGGTGGTCAGGGCTCGTGCCGGCTGGCCCGGCAGCATGCTGTAAAGCGTCGTCCGGCTTTCGTTGAGGAAGGCGACCGTCTGGGACACGGGTGACTCCGCGGGGTAGCGGGGGCCGAGCGAGGAGACAGGCTGCATGTCCGGGAGCGGGGACACCCTGTTGTTCTCGTAACGCACCAGTTCGTTGCCGCTGATGGCAATCTCCCGTGCCGGCACGTTCTTGTCGCGCACAGGGGGCAGCACGGAGCCGTTGTCCTCCACCCGCACCAGGTCCTGGTTGGCACGCAGTTCAACATTGACGACGTCGGGCTGGCTACGGAACGTGAGCGCCAGCTGGGTCTGCATCCGGAGGCGGTCCTCCGTGGACGCCTCGCTGAGCTCCTTCGCGGAGAGGTCCACCTGGGCCGCTCCGGACACCACCGGGACGGACTCGCGGGCCAGCTTCATGCCAGACGGGAAGGCGCTCACCACGGCTCCCCGGAGATACGGCGCGGGGCCGGCAAGCAGCGCGCTGGTCATGGCCTTGACCGTCTTGTTCTTGATAAACCAGCGGACGTCCGGAACAGCGTAAGTAAAGCTGGGATCATAGAAGTAGATGGGGTACGCGCCGTAGATGACCTTGAACGTCTCCTCCGGGATCGCCGTCCCGTTGGGGATGGCCGAAATCCGCCACTCACCGTCCACCTGGGTGAGCGTGACCGGTATGTTCTCGATGGTTCCTTCCGGAGACTGCGTGGCAAGGCCGTCAACGTCCACGGTGTAGGCCACGTCCAGCTGGTAGTTGTAGACGTTTTCCACGTCAGTCGCCACCACGGTCGCTGTGCGGTAGACCAGGGCCCGTTGGTCAGGTTTCCACGATACCGACGCTGCCTGGGTGAGGAACTGACGGGCCACGGCGTAGTCGCCCTCGTACCCGGTACCGGCACGGTAGAAATAGTCGATGATGTTCTCCGGAGTTGCCCCGGCCTGGGGTCCGGCCGGCAGGAAGACCGGGGCATTCACATTGCCGGCGCTGCCTTCCTCGCTCTTCCCCACCGGTCCGGAGGTGGGGATACGGGCACACGCCGCAAGCAGGAACAGAACCAGCACAAGAATGAACGCCTTGCGCAGCCCATGCGTCGCAGGACGGCTGGCCGTTCGTCTCATAATTGGTCCTTCGTTGAGGTGGCCCCGGCCGCGGTACCGGCACCTGTAGCGCTGGTCGCCGTCCTGGCGACCGTGCTGGCGGCCCCCGCGATGCTGTTGTCCGTCCCGGAAGACGGTCCAGTTCCAGGCCCGGGACCGGGCCCGGGTCCGAGCACCAGGATGTCCCTGTCGTTCTGTCCGCCCGGGAGGACAATGTCACCCGGCTCAAGCTGGACGGGCGACCGGTCGATCTCCTCGCCCTGGCGCAAGGGGATAGTCAGCCGGAAATTGGACCCGATGCCCTTGTTGCCCCATGCCTGCAGCCAGCCGTTGTGGAGTTTGGTGTCCTCCATGGCGATGGACAGGCCAAGGCCGCTGCCGCCGGTGGTCCGGGCGCGGGCAGGGTCTGCGCGCCAGAATCGGTCAAACACGCGGGCAGCTTCGGCGGGCGTCATGCCGATCCCTTGGTCCCGGACAGCAACTCCCACTGCCGTCTGGTTGGCCGCGACCGTCACGGTGACCGGTTTGCCGTCGCCGTGCTCCACCGCGTTCAGGATGAGGTTCCGCAAAATCCTGTCGATCCGCCTGGCGTCCATTTCCGCGACGATGCCGGCGGCGGGTGCGCGCAGGATGATTTCCGAGCCGTACTCCGCCGCCACCGGGGCCGCCCCCTCAATGACGTGGGCGATGACCTGCACAATGTCCTCGGGCTCGGCGTCGAGCATGGCCACGCCGGCGTCGAAACGGGAAATCTCCAGGAGGTCCGCGAGTAGGGACTGGAACCGTTCCACCTGGTTGTACAGGAGTTCAGCCGAGCGCTTGTTGATGGGGTCGAAGTCGTGGCGGGCGTCGTAAAGCACCTCGGCCGCCATCCGTACCGTGGTCAGCGGGGTCCGGAGTTCGTGGGAGACATCGGACACAAACCGCTGCTGCATCTGGGACAACGTGGCCAGTTGGGTGATCTGTTCCTGGAGGCTGGCCGCCATGTGGTTGAACGATGCGCCGAGGCGGGCAACTTCGTCCTCACCTTTGACCACCATGCGCTCCTGCAAGTGCCCGGCCGCGAGCTTCTCGGACACCAGGGCCGCGTGGCTGACCGGGCTGACTACGTTGCGGGTGACATACCAGGCAATGGCACCGATCATCAGCACCAGCACCGCCCCGCCGGCCAGGAGGACGCTCTGGATTTCATCGAGTGTCTGCTGGGCGGTGTTGAGGTCATAAATCAGGTACAGCTCGTACACAGTCCCGTTGAACGTCACCAGGTTGCCGACGGCGATGCCCGGCCTGTCCTCGGTACCCACGGGAATTACGGTGGACGCCCAGTACTGGTCCTTGCCGGAATCCTGCACGGCCTTGCGCAGGTCCGGCGGAATGACGCTGACGGTCAGCTGGTCCGATGCCCGCGACTCCACCCAGCGGTTCCTTGGTTTGGTCTGCTCGGGCTTGGCTTCGAAGACGTAGCGCCGCTGGATGACGGAGCCACGGCCCTCCACGGCGTTCAGCGTGTCGTAAACCAGCGTGATGACGCTGGACTGGTCGGTGACCTGGGCGCCGTCGAACGTCTCCTGCACCTGCTTGACGTTGTAGCGGGTCTCGGATTCGGCCTGTGTCAGCCGCTCCTGGAACAGGTTGTTTGCGATCTGATTGGAGAGGTACGCACCCACCACGCCGAAGGACGTCACGGCCAGGAAGAGGGTAGTGAGGACCGTACGGAACTGAAGGGACCGGCGCCACCGCTTTTGCAGGGACCGCCCCACAAAGCGCATTGCCGGAAAGAAACGGCTCAGCCCGATGCGGACAAGGCGCGCCACCCGGAGCCCAACAATGATTCCACGGCGCCGCCAGATCCGGGCACGGAAAGGCAACGCCGCCAACTCGGCGGGCAGCGCGTCCCTGTGTTCGGGCCCTTTGGCCGTGGCCGGGTCCGGGGCGTCAGCGCCTTCTGGTCCCGAGGACTCAGGAACCCGCTTTGTAGCCGACACCACGAACCGTCAATACAACTTCCGGGGCTTCCGGGTCCCGCTCAATCTTGGACCGGAGCCGCTGTACGTGGACGTTGACCAGCCGGGTGTCTGCCGCGTGGCGGTAGCCCCAGACCTGTTCCAGCAGTAGCTCGCGCGTGAACACCTGCCACGGCTTCCGCGCCAGCGCCACCAGGAGGTCGAACTCCAGGGGTGTTAGGGAAATGCGCTCATCTGCGCGCTTCACCGTGTGGCCGGCCACGTCGATGGTGATGTCGGCGATCCGCAACGTTTCGGGCGCCTTCTGGTCGCCGGGGCGCAGGCGCGCCCGGACCCGGGCCACCAACTCGGCGGGCTTAAACGGTTTGGGCACATAGTCGTCAGCCCCGGACTCGAGCCCGCGGACGACGTCGGACGTGTCTGATTTGGCGGTGAGCATCACGATGGGCACGTCCGACTCAGCGCGGATCTGCCGGCAGACCTCGATGCCGTCCACGCCGGGAAGCATCAGGTCAAGCAGCACGAGGTCCGGCTTCGATGAACGGAAAACGTCAAGGGCCTGACCGCCATCGGCACAAAAAACGGGGTCAAAGCCGTCATTGCGCAGAACAATTCCAATCATTTCGGCCAGCGCTTCGTCATCATCAACTACCAGAATGCGTGCCTTCATAGTTATATATTCCCCTATTGAACTAGGTTTGTCCTGTTCAACGCCTTCCGGCATGGCGCCACGATCGGGCGTGCGCTGTGGCCGGGCCGGTAGATTGGGAATCAACCCCGGCGCAGCCGGCGGCACCCGTCCAGGAGGTCATTGATGAACGTTCCCATCTACCAGCAGGCCCTGGGCAAGGATTTCACCCGGCTGCAGCCGGAGTTGCAGGAGTACTTTTCCCTCAAGCCCGGCTCCGGCCGGTATGGCATCGGCGAAGGCGTTTTCGACGTCGCCGGCTGCCGGCAGGCGTGGTTGAGGCCGTTGCTGAAGCTAACGTCAGGCGAAGAGGCGTTCTTCCCGGAATTCGGTGCCAGCGTCCCGTTCCGGATCGAAAACCACGCGCACCTTGATCCTTTCGGGCGTCCCAGCCTCACCGCGCGGCGCGAGATTCGCTTCCCGGGCCGCACCAGGATTTTCCAGGACACCACCAGCCTGGTAGAATCCGACGGCGCCCCGCGGCTGGTGGACTACCTGGGCAGGTTCCGGCGCATGGTCACGGACCTGAAACTCAGCGTCACGGACGAGGGCAGGCTGCGCGGGGTGTCAGAGGACTCACGGCTGTTCCTTGGCCACCTGCGCTTGCCGCTGCCGGCAGCCTTGGATGCCAAGGCCTACGCCGAGCAGTGGTGGGAGGAGGACGCCGACGGCAACGGCCGGCACCGGATCCAGGTCAAGGTCCTCCAGCCCCAGATCGGGGAGGTACTGGTCTATGCCGGCCACATGCAGTACCGGCTGCGCCCGTACATTGGCGGCAGTTCGGCTCAGAACTTCCTGCCCCGCTACGCCCAGCCGGAGCGCTGGGAAGAGCGCATGTAATTCCCAAGCCCAACGCAACGCGGGGTCACTTTTCGCCCGATAATCGGCGATTATCAGGCGAAAAGTGACCCCGCGTTGCCTGAGTGCTAACCGTGCGCGCGCTGGTTCACCCCGTCAGCCACTTGGGTCAGCCTGCCCAGGACCCCAGTGGCGGCCACCGGCGTGAGCCCTGCGAGTCCCCCGGCAGGGGTGACCCGGACGCTGCCCAGGGACGACGCCGGCAGTCCCATCTGGTGCCACGGCCGCCAAACGGACTCGACAGCCTCGGCCACCTTCGGCAACGTGCCGCCGTTGGCGTCCACCGCACCGGCCCAGATCCGTTTGTCCGCCTCCACAGCGGCGGCCAGCTGCTCCCACTGCCGCGAGGTCAGGGGCCGCAACGGAACGGCCACGCCATCCGCACCGGCCGTCACGATCCGTTCAATCGGGGCCTCAACCGCGGGCACTGCGATAACGATTTCGACGGCGCCGGCGGCCCTGAGCGCCTCGATGACCAGCTGCCAGGACTCGGTGGCCTCCTGTCCGGCCACGGCACGAAGCGTGCGGTAACCGCTCGACGTCGGAATGGTGCCGGCGAGCACGGCGGCGATGTCGGGTTCGTCGAGCTGGACCACCAGCTTCGCTCCGGGCACAGCGCTGGAGACCCGGGACAGGTAGCTGCCTACGCCGGCTGCCAGTGACGCGGCAATGTCCCGGCGTGCGCCGAAGTCGATCAGGGCACGTTCGCCGTTGTGCAGGTGCAAGCCCGCGGCAAGGCTGAGCGGACCCAAGAGCTGGATTTTGAGCTCACCGGTGGGAGTATCCTCCCCGCCTGCCACGTCCGCGAGGACATTGATGTCCGTGGACAGCGCCGAAACGGCCCGGCGGAGATCCTTGCCGGGCCGGTCCACCAGCCGCCAGCCATACGGCTGCACATCCACAGCCAGTTCCACCAACAGTGACGCAGTGCGGCCCAGGGCATCCGAACCGACCCCGCGGCCCGGAAGCTCCGCCAGGAACGGCAGGTGCGGGCTGCCCAGTTCGCCGCGAATGATCCGCGCGGCCTCCACCGGGTCCTCCCCCGGCCAAGGCCCCAGCGCGGTGGCTGTTACTTCCACTCTGCAGCGGCCTGGTGGTCCTCGGCGATGGCCTCGTGATGACGGATGACCTCACCGATGATGAAATTCAGGAACTTTTCGGCAAACGCGGGGTCAAGGTGGGCGTCCTCAGCCAGCCGCCGCAGCCGGGCGATCTGGGCCCTTTCGCGGCCCGGATCCCCTGCGGGAAGCCGGTGCGCAGCCTTGAGGAAGCCCACCTTTTGTGTCGCTTTGAACCGCTCAGCCAGGAGGTAGACCAGCGTGGCATCGATGTTGTCGATGCTGGACCGGATGGACAGCAGTTCCGCCATCACCGAATTGTCCACCTGGCCGGCCAGCGAACTCGCTGCGGCGTCGTAGGTTTCGGCGTCGGGAACATCATGGTTTTGCTGCGTCATGCTCCAAGTCTATGTGGCCAGCAGCGCCCGGTGTGCCGCCCTTCGCCGTGCCTGCTCGTCCGGATCCGGGACGGGCAGGGACGCGATCAGCCGCTTGGTGTAATCGTGCTGGGGCGCCCCCATCACTTGGCTGCCGATCCCCTGTTCCACCAGTTTGCCCTTGTAGAGCACGCCCACCCATTGGGAGAGGATGTCCACCACCGCGAGGTCGTGGCTGATGAACAGGGCAGCAAAGCCGAACTCCGCCTGGATGTCCTTGAAGAGCTCAAGCACTTTCGCCTGCACCGAAACGTCCAGCGCCGACGTCGGCTCGTCAGCGATCAGCAGCCTGGGGTTCAGGATGAGCGCGCGCGCCAAAGACGCCCGCTGGCGCTGCCCGCCGGAGAGTTCGTGCGGGTACCGGTCAGCGTACGACGCCGGCAGCTGCACTGATTCGAGCAGCTCACCCACGCGCTTGCGCGCCTGAGCCGGGCTGGGACTGGTGTGGATGATCATGGGTTCCGCCACGCACTCGCCGATAGTCAGTTGCGGGTTGAATGACGCGGCCGGGTCCTGGAAGACGAAGCCAATGTCCTTCCGGAGGGGTTTGAACGTCCGTTCCTTGAAGTTCAGCATTTCGTAGCCGAGCACCTTGAGGCTGCCACCTGTGGTCCGGTTCAGCCCGGCGATGGCCCGCCCGATGGTGGTCTTTCCCGAGCCGGATTCGCCCACCAGCCCAAAGACCTCCCCCTCGGAGACGGTGAAGCTGACGCCATCCACCGCTTTGAACGCCGGCGTCCCCAGCCGCCCGGGGTACTCGATGGTCAGGTCGGTAGCCTCCACCAGCACTTTGCCGTCCTGGTGGGCGCGTTCCCTCAGGCCTTCCGACGCCGAATTCCGGCCCAGGTGCGGAACCGCGGCCAGCAGCTTCCTGGTGTAGTCCTGCTTCGGTTCCGCGAACAGTACCCGCGCAGGCGCCTCCTCCACGACGTCGCCCTGGTACATCACCACCACCCGGTCCGCGAGGTCCGCCACCACTCCCATGTTGTGGGTGATCAGCACGATCGACGTGCCGTACTTGTCCCGCAGGTCCCGCAAGAGCTCCAGGATCTCCGCCTGGACGGTGACGTCCAGGGCGGTGGTGGGCTCATCCGCCACGATGAGGCCCGGGTTGAGGGCGAGGGCTGCCGCGATCACGACACGCTGCTTTTGACCCCCGGAGAACTGATGCGGATAGTAGTTGACCCGATGTTCCGGGTCCGGGATTCCCACTTTTCGCAGCGCCTCGATGGCCCGGGCTTTAGCTTCTTTGGCTGTGACACGCTTGCCGCCAGTGGCGTGGGCACGGATGCCCTCGGCAATCTGCCAGCCGACGGTGAACACCGGGTTCAGCGCGGTGGACGGTTCCTGGAACACCATGGCGACGTCGCGGCCGCGGATCTGCCTCAGCTTCGATGCGCTCACGCTGATCACGTTGTTGCCGTTGATCAGGACCGCTCCACCGCTGGTTGCGGTTTCGGGCAGGAGTCCGAGGATGGTCTTCGCCGTCACCGTTTTCCCCGAACCGGACTCGCCCACGATGGCCAGGACTTCGCCGGGGCTGACGTCCAGGCTCACGTCCTTGACCGCGTAGACGTCTCCGCCGTCGGTGGCGAAGGTGACTTTGAGATGGTCGATTTCCAGGACATGTCCCTGAGGTTGCCTGGCGCTGGTGCCGATGATCTCCGGACCGCTCATGCGGACACCTCCGTCTGGTTCTTTATGTCTTTGCCTTTGGTCTTGGAACCGGCCCTTCTGCGTCCACGCAGGCGCGGATCGTTCAGGTCATTCATGCTCTCCCCCACCAGGGTCAGGCCGAGGACTGTGAGCACGATCGCTGCACCCGGGAACACACCCGTCCACCAAATACCTGACGACGCATCAGACATCGCCTTGTTCAGGTCGAAGCCCCATTCCGCAGCTGAACTCGGTTCGATGCCGAACCCCAGGAAGCCCAGCCCGGCCAGGGTGAGGATAGCCTCCGACGCGTTCAGCGTGAAGATCAGCGGAAGTGTGCGGGTGGCGTTGCCGAAGATGTGCCTGCCGATGATCCGTGCACTCGAGGCGCCCACCACCTGGGCGGATTCCACGAACGGTTCGGCTTTGAGCCGGATGGCCTCGGCCCTGATCACCCGGAAATACTGGGGAACAAAGACGGCGGTGATGGCAAACCCGCAGGCGAGGATTCCGCCCCAGAAGCCGGACTGTCCCTTGTTGATGGCAATTGAGACCACGATGGCCAGGAGGAGGGTGGGGAACGCGTAGATCGCGTCGGCGACCACAACCAGCACCCGGTCCAGCCAGCCGCCAAAGTAGCCGCTGACCAGGCCCAGGAAGACTCCGAGGAAGATGGCCATGATGACGGCAACCACGATCACCGTGGCCGCTGTCTGCGATCCCCAGATCACCCGGGACAAGACGTCGTAGCCCCCCACGGTGGTGCCCCAGGGATGCTTGCCGCCCGGTGCAGCCTGCGCAGGGAACGTCCCGCCGTCGTCGGAAATCTGCGCGAATCCGTACGGCGCGAGCAGCGGCGCGAAAATGGCGGCCACCAGGAACACAGCGCACAATACGACGCCGATGAGCAGCATGGTGCGCTGCAGCCCAACGCTGCGCCGGATGTGGGACGAGACGGGCAGCCTGTCCAGCAAGGACTTTTTGGGTGGCCTGAATGCTTCGGCGCTCATCAGTACCTCACCCGCGGATCGATCAGGGCGGCCACGATATCCACCACGAAGTTAGTAACTGCGACGATGACTGCCAGTAGCATCACGATGCCCTGGACGGCCACAAAGTCACGTGCGGTCAGGTACTGCGCCAACTGGTAACCGAGGCCTTTCCACTCGAAGGTGGTCTCCGTCAGGACTGCGCCGCCAAGCAACAGCGCGATCTGGAGGCCCATGACGGTGATGATGGGGATCAATGCTGGCTTATAGGCGTGCTTGGTCACCAGCCGGTATTCGCTGACTCCGCGGGACCGGCCGGCCTCGACATAGTCTTTGCCGAGGGTTCCGATCACGTTGGTGCGGACCAGGCGCAGGAAGACACCTGCCGTCAAAAGTCCCAGCGCGACGGCTGGCAGGACTGCGTGGTGGACGATGTCGCCGAAGGCTGCCAGGTCGTTGCTCCGCAGGGCGTCCAGCCAGTAGATGCCGGTGGGCGCCGACAACCGGCTCATGGCCAGTTCGGTTGTGGTGGAAGCGCGGCCGGCAACGGGGAACCAGCCGAGGCCGACGGAGAACGTGAGCTTCAGGAGCAGGCCTGCAAAGAAGACGGGCGTGGCGTAGCAGAGAATGGCGAAGAAGCGCAGCAGGGCATCGGGAACCTTGTCCCGCTTGTGTGCTGCGAACATGCCGAGCGGAATGCCCACCAGGAGCGCCACAACAATTGCGTTAATGGCCAGTTCAAGGGTGGCGGCACCGAATTTGGTGAGCATCTCAATCACGGGCCTGCCATCGGAAATAGTTCGGCCGAAGTTGCCCGTGGCGATGTTGCCGAGGTACTCGATGTACTGAATAAAGAGGTTTCGGTCGTAACCGGCCTGGTGGACCAGGATGTCAATTTGCTCTTGCGGTAGGCGTCCGCCCTGGGCTGCGGTGATGGGATCGCCGGTGATCCGCATGAGGAAGAACACCAGGGTGACGAGGATGAAAATTGTGGGGAAGATCAGCAGGAAGCGGACCAGGATGTACTTCCCAAGGCCACCTCCCGCGGATTTGGATTTGGGGGCCGCGACTGTTGGTGGCGGCGCATCAATCAAGGTGGTCATGCTGTCCCTGCTTGGTTTGAAACTGGAAATTGGGGTCCCAAAACGCAGGAGGCGAGGCCGGCGGGCCCCACCTCCTGACGCGGGTTATGTGGCGTTACGAGAGCCTGCTGTTATTTGGAAACCTGGCCGAGCCGGAACTTGAAGGAAGCATCGAGTGTGGAATCCACGCCCTTCACGTCCTTCCCTGAAACAGCTACCTGGGCGCCCTGCAGCAGGGGCAGCGTTGAGATGTCCTTGGCAAGGAGGTTCTGGATATCCTGAACCTGCTTTTCACGTGCGGACTTGTCACCGTTGACGAGCTGCTTAGCGATCAAGGCCTCAACCTCCGGGTTGGAGTAGTGGTTCTTCATGAAACCGCCGCCAACAAAGAACGGCGTGAGGTAGTTGTCGGGATCGCTGAAGTCCGGGAACCAGCCCAGCTGGAAGACAGGGTAGCCGTCAGCCTTGGAGGTCTTGTTGTAGGTGACCCACTCTGTTGATTGAAGGTCTACCTTGAACAGTCCGCTCTTTTCCAGCTGATCCTTAACCGCGGCGTACTCGTCGCCGGAGGACTTGCCGTAATGGTCCGGGTTGTACTGGAGCTTGATGGTCACCGGGCCGGTTATGCCGGCGTCGGTCATGACCTTCTTTGCCTTGTCCGGGCTGGGCTTGCCGGAGCCGTCTCCGTAGGCCTGCTTGAAGGATTCGTTAGCACCGAGGAAGCCGGAGGGCACGTTGGACCACATCGGCAGGTAGGTCCCCTTGTAGACCTGGTCCGAGATGGCCTGCCGGTCCACGAGGTTGGCCACGGCCTGGCGGACAGCCAGTGCCTTCTTCGGGTCGGCCTCCGGGGTCTTGGCGCCAAAGGGCATGATGTCGAAGTTGAACACGATGTACCGCATCTCGCCGCCGGGACCAATGTTGACCTTGACGTTCGAGTCCTTCTTGAGGTCGTCGATGTCGGTGGCGCTGAGGCTGCGGTTGGCCACATCGATCTGGCCGCCCTTGATCTCCAGCTTCATGTTGGTCTGGTCGGTGTAGTACTTAACGGTGGCACCATCGTTGGCGGGAGCGCCCAGGACACCCTTGTAGTCCGGCCAGGACTTCAGGCTCACCAAGGTGTTCTTGTTATAGGAGTCGATGGTGTACGGGCCGTAGAAGGCGTTGGCCTTGACGATGTCCTCGTCACTGAGGAGCTTGTCCGCCGGGAAGACTTCGTCGTCAACGATCGGGCCGGCCGGGCTCTGCAGGATCTGGGCAAACGTCTGGTCGTTCGCCTGCTTCAGGGTGAAGACCACAGTGGTGGCGTCCGGCGTGGCAATCGATTCGATGTTGGCCAGCAGCGACGCCGGGCCGTTGGGATCGTTGATTTTGAGCTGGCGGTCAAAGGAGAACTTGACGTCCTTGGAGTCCAGCACGTGCCCGTTGGCCCACTTCAGTCCGCTCTTGAGCTTGACCGTAAATTCCGTGGGTTTGGTAAAGGACGACGATTCCGCCAGATCCGGTACGGGCTCCGCGCCGCCGGGCTTGGAGTTCAACAGGAAGGAAAAAACCTGGTTCATCAGCATGAATGAACCGTTGTCGTACGAACCGGCCGGGTCCAGGGCGGTGACCTTGTCCGTGGTGCCGTACGTTATGACGCTGCTGGCACCGCCCGATGCCGTGCCGCCGCCGCCACCACCTGAGGGGCCCGTGCAGGCAGTCAAGGCGAAGGCGGAAATGCCCGCGAGCGCGATGGCGCTCCGCAAGGCTTTGGTGCTCTTGGTCATCTTTGAACTTTCTGTCCGATGAGTGCGCGTTTGCTCCCCGCCCAGAGGTGTTACCCGGGCGGGCAGCGCGCTGTCCTGATGCCTAGATTCAATCAGACGCCGGGCTCATCAACCGGCAATTTTGTGAGTTGAGACACAAAATTTACCTGAGCGGTGCGAACATTCTGCTCAGGAGCATTCGAGCGGCCTAAAGTTCGGCGCGCTGCAGGGACCGGGCGGCATCGATAGTGGCCTGGCCGAGCACACGGCTTCCCTGGTAGAGGACCACCGTCTGGCCGGGAGCCACCCCGCGCAGGGGGTCGGTCAGGGTCACCAGCAACTGCGGGGCATCCTCTCCAGGCACCATGCGCGCGGTTGCCGGCACGGGATCGCCGTGCGCGCGGACCTGGGCGTGGCACTCAAACTCGGCGCCCGTTTCGATTTCGGCGATCGGCAGCCCGGCCCAGGAGACCTTGATGCCGCGGATCTCGTCGATGGCCAGCAGAGCCTGCGGCCCCACCACCACCTTGTTTTCCTTCGGGCGGATTTCCAGCACAAACCTCGGCTTGCCATCCGCTGCCGGCGTGCCCAGCTTCAGGCCGCGGCGCTGGCCCACCGTGAAGGCATTTGCCCCTGGGTGCTCGCCCACCTTGGATCCGGTCTCGTCCACGATGTCGCCGGTGGTCATCTCGATCTTTTCGGCGAGCCAGCCAGCGGTATCGCCGTCGGGGATAAAGCAGATGTCGTGGCTGTCGGGCTTGTTCGCCACGGAGAGCCCCCGGCGCTCGGCCTCTGCCCGGACTTCAGCTTTGGAGGGTGTATCGGCCAGGGGGAACATGGAGTGCTTGAGCTGTTCGTGGGTCAGCACGCCCAGGACATAGCTTTGGTCCTTGGCCCAGTCCGCTGCGCGGTGGAGTTCCGGGTTCCCGTCGGAGTCGGTGATGACCTTGGCATAGTGCCCGGTGCAGACGGCGTCGAAACCCAGCGCAATGGCCTTTTCCAGCAGGGCGGCGAACTTGATCCGCTCGTTACAGCGCATGCAGGGGTTGGGCGTCCGGCCGGCAGCGTATTCGTCGATGAAGTCCTGGACAACGTCTTCCTTGAAGCGCTCCGAGAAGTCCCAGACGTAATAGGGAATGCCGAGCACATCGCAGGCCCGCCAGGCATCGCGCGAGTCTTCGATGGTGCAGCAGCCGCGGCTGCCCGTCCGCAGGGTGCCGGGCATCCTGGACAGCGCAAGGTGAACGCCGACGACGTCGTGGCCGGCTTCAACGGCACGTGCTGCGGCTACGGCGGAATCGACTCCGCCGCTCATGGCTGCTAAGACTCGCATGCTTGCTTTCTTTTGGGTTCAGGGGGCCGCAGGCACCAGTGGCGGGCGGCTCATTTAGGTGGCGGCCGCACAAATAACACAATGCCTGCCGCCCTATTCTATCGGCACGCCGAATCCTGCCCAAAAAGACCTTGACTGCCATGCCCCCCCGATTCTAAAGTCAGGGTTAACAGTTTTAGAATCGGGTCAAGCAAGGGGAAGCGGGCGGACATGGCTGTTCAGGACATCGTCATTGCGGGCGGCGGGCTGGCTGGCGCCACCGCCGCCAAAACCCTGCGGGCCGAGGGCTTCACTGGCCGGGTGACCGTTGTCGGCGCCGAACACCATGACCCCTACCTGCGGCCGCCGCTGTCCAAGGAGTACCTGCTGGGCAAGGCCGCAGAGGACACCGTCCCGGTGGTGCCGCACGGCTGGTACGCAGAGAACGACGTCGTCCTCCGCCTCGGAGTCCGGGTCACCGCTGTCCGGGCGAAGGAGAGGACGGTACAACTGGACGACGGATCCTCGCTGGCCTACGGCTCCCTGCTCCTGGCCACCGGGGCATCGCCCCGCAGCCTGCGGCTTCCGGGCAGTGACCTGGCCGGTGTGTCCACGTTCCGCACCCTGGATGACAGCAGGCAACTCCGCGGCCGCCTCGCCGCCGGCGGCAAGAATGTGGTGATGGTCGGTTCGGGCTGGATCGGGATGGAATTGGCGGCTGCCGCAGCAACGTATGGCAACCATGTCACCCTGCTGGGGCTGGAGGACATTCCGCTTGCGGGCGCGATCGGCCCGGACCTGGGACGGTTCTTCCGGGGTCTGCACGAGGCGAACGGCGTCAGCTTCCGGCTTCCCGCCTCGGCGCGGGAGATCATCGGCAGCGATGGAGCCGTCACAGGCGTCATCACGGACACCGGCGAACTGCTCCCTGCAGACATCGTGATCATCGCCGTGGGAGTGGTACCTGACACTGCGCTAGCCCAGGCCGCCGGTTTGGCGCTGGACAACGGCATCCTCACGGATGCTTCGCTGCAAACCAGTGAGCCCGGTATCTACGCGGCCGGCGACGTCGCCAACGCCTTGCATCCCTTCACCGGCCAACACCATCGCAGCGAGCATTGGTCCAATGCCCTGAACGGGGGCAAGGTGGCAGCCAGGGCGATGCTGGGCCAGGACGCCACGCACAGCACCATCCCGTATTTCTATACAGACCAGTTCGACGTCAGCATGGAGTACTCGGGCTTCCCCACCCTGGCCGCGGGCGCTGAACCGGTGATCAGGGGGGCACTGGAGGCCAAAGAGTTCATCGCCTTCTGGCAGCAGGATTCCCGGGTGGTGGCCGGCATGAGCGTCAACTGGCCGCGGAAAATGCAGCCGGGAGCCCAGAAAACCATCAAAGCCCTCATCTCGGCCCGGACACCGGTTACCGCGGAGCGCCTGGCCGACAACGCCGCCGGACTCGATCAGCTCCTGCCGGAACTGGCCTGACGCGCCACGGTTCCTGCCGTCTGAATGGACGATTCATGGCCGGCCATTCCCGCCTGCCGCGCCCGCTCATAGGCGCCGGGAAGGGCTGCCAGCAGGGCGTCCACATCTGCCTCCGTTGAGGAATGGCCGAGCGTAAAGCGCTGGGCGCCGCGGGCGGTTTCCTCATCCAGGCCCATGGCCAGCAGCACGTGGGAGGGCCGCGGCACGCCGGCGGTACAGGCCGAACCAGTAGATGATTCCACGCCGGCAAGGTCCAGCAGGAACAGCAGCGAATCTCCTTCGCAGCCCGGGAAAGTGAAGTGGGCGTTGCCGGGCAGGCGCTCCTCCCCCGGCGCTCCGCGCAGCACGGCCTCGGGCACGCGTTCGAGGACGCCGTCGATCAGCCGGTCGCGGAGGGTCCCGATACGGGCGCCTTCCGATTCAAGGTGCGCAGCGGCGGCTTCCGCAGCCGCAGCGAAGGCAGCGATGGAAGCCGTGTCCAAGGTCCCGGAACGAACATCGCGTTCCTGGCCGCCGCCATGCTGTACCGGGGTCAGCTTGACTGCACGCCCCAGGAGCAGGGCCCCCACACCCACCGGGCCGCCGATCTTATGCCCGGAAACAGACATGGCGTCCAGCCCTGAAGCCTTGAAGTCCACCGGCAGGGATCCGAACGCCTGGACAGCATCCGAATGGACCGGGACACCGGCCGCGTGCGCCAACTCCACAATCCGGTGCACGGGCTGGATGGTCCCCACCTCGTTGTTCGCCCACATCACCGTCACCAGCGCGATGGAGGCGGGGTCGCGCGACAGCTCGGCTGTCAGAAACTCCAGGTCCACCACCCCCTCGCTGTCCACGGGCAGCCAAGTGACCTGGGCACCTTCATGGCGTTCCAGCCATTCCACCGTGTCCAGCACCGCATGATGCTCGACGGCGGAGCACAGGATGCGCCGCCGGGAGGGGTCTTCGCCGGAGCGGGACCAGAACAGGCCCTTGACCGCCAGGTTGTCCGACTCAGTGCCGCCGGACGTAAAAATGACCTCCGAGGGATGGGCGCCGGCCGCCGCCGCGATGGCTTCCCTCGCGTCCTCCACGGACCGCCGGGCACGGCGGCCGGAGCCATGCAGGGACGACGGGTTGCCGGTGCGGGAGAGTTCCCGGGTCAGGGCTGCCAGCGCCTCCGCCGAAAGTGGTGTGGTGGCTGCATGATCGAGGTAGACGGGCACGGATCAATTCTAGCCGCGTCGTCGCTCGAGGATTCAGGGCGGCGTGATACTACCGGCGATCCGGGCGCAGCACTGGCCCTGGACACCGCTCGGCATAATGCGCTCCTCGGGCTCCCCGCACGCCGCGGCGGCGCCCCGAAGGAAGGAACCGTTCATCGCGCAGACGACGTCCGGGTGCCCGTCGGAAAGCCGGTGGAACGGGCAGTTAGCCAGCACCAGGCCACCCTCCCCATCGGGCTGGGGGTCGTAGCCCTCCCCCGCCATGAACTCCGCTAGGCCCTCGGCTCCGGCGGCGAGCTCCCGGCCCTTGCGGTACGACGTCGTTCGCAGCGAGTCGCCCACCGCCTCGCCGGTGGCCGTGGAGTCCTCGATGGCAGCGGCGAGGAGTTCCCCGGCCAGGTCGTAGTTCCGGTCTGGCACCGAGGCGCTCACTTCGCTCGCCGCTGGCCGATACATCTTGGCGGGACGCCCGGAGCCGGGCCCGGCCTTTCCTGCTGCCTTGTGGAATTCCACTGCCAGCAGGCCATCCTGGACCAGCTTGTCGAGATGGAAGGAGGCCGTACTCCGTGGCAACCCCAAGGTGTCTGCGGCGTCGTCCCGTCCGACGGCACCGTCCCAGGAGGCAACCAGCTGGAAAAGCTGGCGGCGTTTTTCATCGCCGAGCGAGGCGATGGCCGCCACGCGGCGGCCCCACGGAAGTCTGCGCACTAGGAGCCTTTCATTCTAAAAACAACATCCATTGCTTAAATCGTCCGTTCTTTCTAAAATTATGATACCTACTTTTAGAAGGAGCGCACCATGAAAACATCCACAGAGCACATCCCGACCGGCCGCCTGCAAACAATGGCACCGGACCGCCCGGCGTTCTTCCTCCTCCGGACGGTGTTCACAGTGGCACCTATCATCTTCGGGCTGGACAAGTTCACCAACATCCTCACCGACTGGACCACCTACTTGGCACCCGTTGCCACGTCAGTTGTCCCCGTCACGCCGCAGACGTTCATGTACATCGTCGGCGTGGTGGAGGTCATTGCCGGCATCATGGTGGCTGTCCGTCCCCGGTTCGGTGCGCTGCTGGTGGCCGTCTGGCTGCTCGGAATTATCGTCAACCTGCTCGTCCTGGGCGAATACTACGACGTGGCCCTGCGCGACTTTGGCCTGCTGGTCGGTGCCCTCGCCCTGAACCGGCTCTCGCCTGCCGGGTCGTGGCGCCGCCACCGCTAGTACGTATCGCCGCTGGTTCGACGCCACCACTAATTCGACGGCGGAACCACCACGAGGCGCGTTGCCACCTCGGCCCGGGCTACAGCGAGGGTGGCAGGGTCGGGGCAGGAAACCGAGACATACACCGACGACGCGGCCGCACCGAAGACCCTCGCCATGACGGCCGTCGATTTGGCGCCCGGCTGACCGGGCTCCTCCAGGACCAACACCTCAACCACCGGACCCGGCTTGCCAGGCTCGCCGCCCCACGGCAGCGTTGCCGTCTTCAGGTAAGCGGGCAGGATGGTGGGGTCAAGATAGGTGAACAGGCCGGCGGTCGACTCCCTGTCATCCGCCAGGACCAGGGGGGACTGGTTGGCCCGCACCTTGGCTGCGACCAGGCAACCGTCGGCCTTCGCGTACTGGCTCTCACCGGCCACGTTTTCCTTAACCGGCGTCCAGCCTGGCGCAATCTTGAGGCCGTCGGAGATGCCCACCGGAACGTCCTTGGCCAACGAGGCGCCGGCCGAGAAGGGCATGTCTCTGGCGGCCACCGCAGCGGAGTCATGGCCAGGCGTGATGGTGGGGGTGGCAAGCGTGCTGGCCGTCGGCTGGACCTTCGGGGCTTCGGGGTCCGGGACGCCAACACTGCATCCTGCGAGCGCTAGCGTGCACAGGAGCGCCCGTGCTACGAGTCCGGCTGCAGCCTGTGCCTTCACATCCACCCCAATATGCTCACCCCGACAGCCGACCAGCCGCCCTCCAAGAGTCTAGACGGCGGGCCGGGTTCCGTTTGATGCGCAGTCCCGGGAACCACTGCCACCCACCAAGACGTTGTGTGGACAGGCGGCTAAACTGGGCCAGCCGGGCTGCCTGCCGTGGACTGGCCGGACGAACATAAGGATGAGTGCTTGACCGAGAGCAGCAGCTCCCACTACGAGGTGCTACACGTGGCGGTGACAGCCACCGACAAGGAAATCAAGGTGGCCTACCGCCGGGCAGCGCGGACGGCGCATCCGGACCACGGCGGGGACGCCGCTGCGTTCCGCCAGGTGACGGCAGCCTACGAAACCCTGATGGACCCCAATCGGCGTAAGGCCTACGACCGCTCCTATGCCGCGGGAAGAGCTAACGCCAGCACAGCTGCGGCGTCTGAAGCACACTTTGATGCCCCGGCCGCGGGAAGCCATGCCTCGGCCACCGTGCACAGGCCCGGCACGCCCCGCAACACCGCCGGCGACCCCGCGTTATACCTCCCGCCCTACGATGCCGCGGAGTTCCAGGCAACCGGGACGGTTCCCCTGATTCCTTTCAGCCAGGCCAGTCAGCAGGTTCATGGGATGCCGCGCAAACGGGGCATTTTTGGCGCCGAAGCCAGAATCCAGCGTGAGATGCGGACCGTGCAGCTCATCACCCGGCAGGTGCTGCCGGGGATTCCGGCGGCCCGGCTGGTCAACGGGCTGCAGTCCCCCGCGGACAACAGCCACATAGACCACGCAGTGCTGTCCGGCTACAGGCTCGCTCTTATCGGTTCCATGCTCCTGCCCAAGGGAGCGTACGCCTGGGACGGACAGGCCCTCAGGCACGGCGGCCGCTCCATTGCCCCGCCGCAGCTGGCCCACGTGGTCCGCGCCATGCAGGATATTTTTCCTGAACTGAATGTCACCGGCTGGACGGTCATCCACAGCCCTGACGGCAACCTCCACGAACCCGTGATCGATCGCCACCGGCGCACTGCCGGCGCCGGCGAAACGGTCCAGGTGGTCAACGCGGCAGGACTGGTCCGCGGCCTCAAACACTTCCTCTCGGCAGGACCAGCACCGAACACTGTCAACGTTCCCATCCTGGCCAGGCTGCTGCGCGGCATGCACACTGGCTAGGATTGGACCGTGTTCCGAATCCTCTTCCACTCCCCCGAAATCCCAGGCAATACCGGCAATGCCATCAGGCTGGCGGCCATCACCGGCGCCGAACTGCACTTGGTGGAACCCCTGGGCTTTGACTTCTCTGATGCGAAGCTCAGGCGCGCCGGTCTCGACTACCACGATCTCGCCGTAGTCACCGTCCACAAAACAATCGAGGATGCCTGGCGGGAGCTGCAGCCGGACCGCGTCTATGCCTTCACCTCCGACGGCACGTCCAGCTACGCAGACATCACCTATCAGCCCGGCGACGTGCTGATGTTCGGTCAGGAATCCGTGGGCCTGCCCGAACACGTCAAGCGAGACCCGCACGTTACGGCCACCGTGCGGCTTCCCATGCTGCCCTCGCTCCGTTCGTTAAACCTCGCCAATGCCGCCTCCATCGCGGTGTACGAGGCATGGCGCCAGCAAGGTTTCGCCGGCGCCCAAATCTGACCGGCGCATTGGAGCCCATCGGGGCCCATCCGCCAGCCTGCCTGCACCGAATCACTCCTGACAGCAATTCCGGGACGATGAAGGAGCGACGGGTGAGACTGTTACAGGCCCGGCCGGCATTTGAGCCAACTGCCTCGTCCGCTGCTTGGCGCAGCCCCGGCGTCGGTTCCCCGGATCCACCGCCCGGAGACCTATGCTTGATAGTGATGGAAACTCCCAACGCCCCAAACTTCGAGTCACCGGCCGCAGTCACAGACTCTCCGGCGGATCTAAGCCAGCGCCTGGGCGGCCTGCTTGCCCGGGTTGCCGAGGGCGATCAGGCAGCGTTTGCCGAGTTCTACCAGTTGACCTCGCGCAGGGTTTTCGGCATGGCACGCCGTGTCCTCATCGATCCCGAACTCAGCGAGGACACTACCCAGGAGGTTTTCCTCCAAGTTTGGCAGAATGCCGGGAAATTCAACCCCGAAGCAGGCAGTCCACTGTCCTGGCTGATGACCATTTCCCATCGCCGGGCAGTGGACAAGGTTCGTTCCTCCCAGTCGGCTACTGACCGCGAGGCAAAATACGGCGCCAGCAGCCAGGAGGTGGACCACGATTCGGTATCGGCCGAAGTGGACAGCAAACTTGAAGCCGAGGCGGTGGTCCGGTGCCTGGAAACGCTGACCGATACACAGCAGGAATCCGTGCGGCTCGCCTACTACGGCGGCCTCACGTACCGGGAAGTCGCGGAGAAGCTCAATGCGGCTGTTCCCACCATCAAGTCCCGCATCCGCGACGGACTGATCCGCTTGAAGACATGTCTGGGGGTGAGTTGAGATGACAGAAATGAACAGTCAGGGTGGCGCCCGTCGTCCCGGGTCCTTCGGCCTGGAAATTGCTGCTGACCTGGATTCCGGGCGGGCCGTGGACCTGGCCGAGCTCTATGCCTTGGACGCTGTCACTGATAGCGAACGCGCAGCCATCGACCGTTACATCTCCGCCGCCCCGGCGGAGGAGCGCAATTCCTTCCTGGAGCGTGTCCGCCAGGCGCGGGAAACCCTGGCCATCACGTTTACCGCGCAGGAGGAACCCCCCGCGGATCTCTTCGACCGCATCGTGGCGCAGCTGCCCTCGCTCGCCCAGTTGCCCGTCGCAGGGTCTGTTACACCGGCGGCCGTTCCGCCGGCAGGTCATCCTCAGGCAGAAGTCACGGATGAGCTTTTTGAGGCCAGGGCAAGGCGGGAATCACGACGCCGGCCCGGCAGCGCCCGCAGATGGTTCGCCGCTGCGGCAGCCGCCGCGGTAATCGCCCTCGGTGGCGTCGCGGTAGGCAGCTACGTCGCCGACCAAAACGATCCACTGAACCAGGTGGTCCGCGCCCAGGATGTCCGCGAGGCTTCGGTGCCGGTGGCCGCAGGCGGAACGGCAACGGTCCTGATCTCGTCCTCGGAGGACGCCTTGGTGGTCAAGATGAAAGACGTGCCCGCACCGCCGGCCGGCAAGGTCTACCAAATGTGGCTGATCCCCAAGGACGGTTCCGCACCGGTGTCACAGGGCCTGATGGACAAGGAAGCACTGTCCAAGCCTGCCGTGGTGAAGGGCATCGCCTCGGCGGCATCCCTGGGCATCACCGTGGAACCGGTGGGCGGCTCAGCTGCCCCGACCTTCCCCACCGTGGCAGCCGCACCGCTGGGGGCCTGACAGCCCCGACCACGGGAGTTTTTGTCCAGATAATGCGGTCCAGACGACGTTCAGGGCGCATTATCTGGACAAAAACTCCTCAGAAGCCAGCGATGGTCCCCGGGCCGTTGACGGCCACCACGTGGAACGCTTCGGCGCTGCGGCCATCCGCGAGGCCGCCCCGCCGGGCGTTGGCGAGCAGTCCGCTCCGGACCACCAGTTCCATGGCGGCAACGTCGGGATGCTGGCTGACGTGCACATGGATGGCGTCCAGCTTGGTAGCCACGTGGTCCGTGACGTCCACGAAATGGTTCTCTCGCTCATCCGGCCCGGCGTACAGCCACAGCCACGGAAGTTTGTAGGCCGCCAGCCCGGCCTCGGCCAGTTCCGGGTAGGCGAAGGGGTTCTCTACGGCGGGATAGATGGCCCTGGTGACGGCCTCCCCCACGGCGAGGTGGTCCGGGTGGCTCTTCTGGAGGCGGTTCCAGTTCCGTTCCGGATGCATGGCAAGCACGACGTCGGGGCGGACTTCGCGGATCAGCTTCACCACACCTTTGATCACCTCGTGCGTCGGCTCCAGGTAGCCGTCGCGCTGGTGCAGGTAAAAAATATCGGTGACGCCCACAAGTTTGGCCGCCCGGGCTTGCTCGGCGGCCCTGAGCGAGATGATCTCGGCCCGGTGAGCCGGATCGAACCCGCCGGCGTCGCCGTCGGTCATAATGCAGTAGCTGACGTGGACTCCGGCCGCTGTCCAGGCGGCGATGGTGCCCGCGGCAGCGAAGTCGATGTCGTCCGGGTGGGCTGCGAAACAGAGCACCCGCTCGACCCGGTGTTTGGCCGGGTCGAACGGGCTCTGTGCCGGGGCAGCGGGTTCAGCCACCATCAGCCTTTGCGTTTCTTGATTTCTTCCGTGGCCTGGGGCAGGACGTCGAAGAGATCCCCGATGATGCCGAAGTCGGCGATCTCGAAAACGGGCGATTCAGCGTCCTTGTTGATGGCCACGATGACCTTGGCCGTCTGCATACCGGCCTTCTGCTGGATGGCCCCGGAGATGCCCGCGGAGATGTAGAGCTGCGGGGACACGGTTTTCCCGGTCTGGCCTACCTGGGCGTCATGGCTGATCCAGCCGGCGTCGGTGGCCGCGCGGGAGGCACCCACCGCTGCACCCAGCGCATCCGCAAGTTCCTCGACAGGGCCGAAGTCGCCGTCGAGGCCGCGTCCGCCGGCAACAACAATCCGCGCGTCGGTGAGGTCGGGACGGCCGCTGGCCACCTTCTGCTCGCGGGCGGTGATACGGGCAGCCGCTGCAGTGCCGTCTCCGGGCACCTCCACGATGGAAGACTCCGGGGCAGTGGGAGCCGAGGCCGGCTCCGGGGTAATGCTGTTGGCCTTCAACGTCAGCACGGAGATCGCGGTGGTGGCTTTGGCAGCCGTGTTGTAGGACCCGGCGAGGACAGACTTGTGCGCGGTGCCATCGGCGTCGACCGCTACGACGTCGGTGATCACGCCGGCGTTGAGCCTGATGCCAAGCCGCGCCGCGATTTCCTTGCCTTCGGGTGAGTTGTCAAGGAGTACTGTGCTGGCGCCCGCTGCTGAGGCGGCGGCCGCAAGGTAGGCCGCCTTGGGCGCCACGAGGTAGTCGTCCAGGTCTGCGGCGGAGGGCTGGAAGACCGCGGTGACGCCATACTCGGCGAATGCGGCCGCTACTGCCGGCTGCACGTCACCGTTGACGGCGACCGCGGTTTCACCCAGGGCACGGCCCACGGTCAGCAGTTCCAGGCTGCTCTTTTTCAGGGCGTCTCCGGGGTTGTCAATAAATACAAGTACGTTAGCCATGTCTGTGATCCCTCTTAGAGCAGCTTCTGGGCGGCCAGGAAGTCGACGAGCTTGATGCCGGCGTCGCCTTCGTCGGTGATGATGGTGCCTGCGGTGCGCGGCGGCCGTTCCGCGGCGGTGGTCACGTTGGTCCAGGATCCCGAGCGGCCCACCTGTGCCGGGTCCACGCCGATATCCGCCAGTGAGAGCGTGGTGATGCTCTTGCGTTTGGCGGCGATGATGCCCTTGAAGTTGGGGTAGCGAGGCTCGTTGATCTGGTCCGTCACGGAGACGACGGCGGGCAGCGGGGCCTCGACCGTCTCAGAGTAGGTGTCGGCGTCGCGGCGGGCGGTGAGCCGGCCGCCGTCGACCGTCAGCGAGGACGCGAAGGTGACCTGCGGAAGGCCGAGGCGTTCGGCCAGCTGGGCCGGCACCAGGGATGTTTCGCCATCGGTGGAGGCCATGCCGGTGAGGACAAGGTCCACCCCGCCGATGTGGCGGATGGCGGCCGCCAGCGCGAGCGAGGTGGCTGCGGCGTCCGAACCCGCCAGGGCGTCGTCCGTCAGGTGCACACCTTCGGTGGCACCTATCTGGAGCGATTTCTTGACGGCGTTGACCGCGCCGGCCGGGCCCATGCTCAGCGCGATGACCTGGTTCCCTGCTTTGGCGCCGCCGCGGGCCTCGGCCAGCTGGAGGGCAGCCTCCAGCGCATATTCATCCAGCTCCGAAAGGATGCTTTCGTCGCGGTCCGTGGTGTAGCCCTCCCCGTTGAGGTGGCGGTCGAATTGGGCGTCCGGTACATGCTTGACCAGGACGATGATCTTCAATGTCTCTTCCACTGTGTTTACAGCAGCCTTCCATGCTTGTGGACAGCCAGCCGGGTGGGGTCATGGCCTCGGAACGCCCGGGGTACGGGTAGATCCTAGCTAACCATATAGTCGTGTTCCGTTGCCGTCCCGTTAACGCCTGTGTCAGCGCCCGGTGGCGTTTGCTGGAGACGGACGACGGCGGCGATCACCGTGGTGACCGCCGCCGTCGTTTGCTCCTGGTTCAGCGCCTTTTGCTTCCGTTCCTACTGCTCCGCGGCCGTTCCCAGGGTCACGTCAAATGTCTGCTCCTGGCCGTTGCGCTGGACGGTGACCTTGACCGTGGATCCGCCAGCCTGTTCGCGGACTGCGGCCGTCAGCTGGTTAGGCTCGCTGACGGTCAGGTCGTTGAACTTGGTGATCACGTCCCCTACCTTGATGCCAGCCTTGGCGGCTGCTGAATTTGGTTCAACCGTAGCCACGTCCGCTCCAACCGAGAAGCTGGATGAACTGCCCGAGGACTTGTCCCGCACGCTGACGCCCAGCTGGCCATGGGATACCTTGCCGGTATCGATGATCTCCTGCGCCACCCGCTTTGCGTGGTTGATGGGGATGCTGAAGCCCACACCGATGTTTCCGCTCGAGGACGAGGACGTGGAATCGGAGCCGGCGGAGGCGATGGCCACGTTCACGCCGATGATTTCGCCCTTCGAGTTGACCAGCGCACCGCCGGAGTTGCCCGGGTTGATGGCGGCGTCAGTCTGGATGACGTTGATGGCTATTGATCCCTGGTTGGCCGTGCTCTTACCCTGGCCGCCACCCGGAGGCGCGAACTGGAAGCCCTGGTCGCCGCCTTGCGAGCTGTCCCCGTTCTTGGGCGCGGCAGAGGACGCCACGCTGATGGTCCGGTTCAAGGTGGAGACGATACCGTCCGTGACAGTGCCGGTGAGACCCAACGGGGAGCCGATCGCGATTGCGGTGTCACCGACATTCAGCTTGCCGGAATCCCCAAGGGTTGCCGGGGTGAGCCCGGAGGTGTCGTCCACCTTGATCACTGCAAGGTCAGACAGCGGATCCGTGCCCACCAGCGTGGCTTTGAGGACCTTTCCAGTGCTGGTCCGGACCTCCAGGGCCGCGTTGGCTGTCTGGCCGTCCAAGGTCACGACGTGGGTGTTGGTGAGGATGTGCCCTTTGTCGTCCAGGACGATGCCCGAGCCGGTCCCGCCAGCGTTGCCACTGGAGGCGCTGATGGTCACCACGCTGGGGGTGGCTTTCAGTGCGGCAGCCGTAATGGCGTTGACATCATCCTTGTTGTTGACGATGACCGTCCCGGGCTGGCTGCTGGTGCTGCCCACCGCTGAGGGTGAACTGTTAACCAGGGCACCCGAACCGACGGTGGCCACGCCGCCGCCAACGAGTCCGGCGGCGAGGATGCTCGCCACCAGGGTTCCGACGCCGAAGGAGGCCTTCCGACGGGGAGCGTCAGCGGGGTTGGGGTTGTATTGGCCCGGGTTGTACTGGCCCGTGTAGCCGCCTGGCAGCCCTGACTGTGCGCCATGCGGAGCCTGCTGGTTGTGCTGCTGGTGGTTCTGGGACTGCTGGCTGTATGCGGGCTGGCCGTAGAACGGCTCGCGGGGAGGATAAACCGGACGGGGCGCACCGGGCAGTTGCTGCGTGGCGTTGTCCTGCGCCCCGGAGCGGTCCAGCCGCTCAGTCGGATTGGAGTGACCGCCAGTGCCGCTGCGGGCCTCCGCAGGGGTCTGGGCCGGATTTCGGGTCCCGTCCGGCTGCCGGTCATCAGGCGCTGCACCCGGGATTGGGTTCTCAGTCATTGGACTTCCTTTCATCCTCGTCTGCATTAACTATGTACCGTCTGACTGGAACTGGGGCGAACGTTGGCTGGGAGGTTCCTGAAAGGCCGCCTTTGCGGGCGCTCAGCCCCTTTCGGGGTTTCGCTGGTGGCATATTCGCCGCGGTGGACGCCCCCAAAGGTGCACCATAGAATCAAAAGGAATTGCCACAGCGACCTGCGGCTTTACACTACGCGTGGGGGCGCTGCTGCTTTCTGAGACGTTGATTCGTCCTGAATCGGTGTCAGGCGTGCTGAAGGGTTGCACATGCGGTCAAAGTTCAAACGTATCCTCGCCGTGATCGGCCTGACAGGGCTGCTCGCGGTTCCCGCCGGCGCGGCGTGGGCCGAACCGCCGGTTACCCTTGACCCAGTGACCAAAATCGTGGATCCCAATGGCGTCCTCGGCTCCAAAGCAGCGGATGTTCAGGCTGCTATCAAGAAGCTTGGGACAGACCATGCCACCGTCCTGCACGTCGTGATCGTGAAAAAGTTCGAGAACCCTGCTGATCGCTTTGCATGGGCAGACGAGGTTGCCAAGAAAGCTTCGCTTGGACCCAATGCACTGGTCTTCGCTGTCGCCACAGACACACGACAGTACAACCTGGCCAAACCATCCAACAGCAAGATCACCGCGGCACAAATCGAGAACATCAAAAACAAGGCTATTGGCCCGCAGCTCGCCAACGACAACTACGCCCAAGCAGCCATTAATACCGCAGCGGCCCTCGGCGACGCTGCGGGCGGCGGCAGCGGCAACGTCCCTGGTGACGGCGCAGGTGCAGGTGTCCTGGTAGGAACTGGGGTCGTTGTTGCCGGGGGCGCCGGCGCGTACCTCTACTTCCGCAACAGGCGCAAGAAGGCAGCCCAGGCATCCAGCGCCAGTTACGGACCCCAGGGCGCCGAACTCGATCCCCTGGCTTCGCTCAGCATCGAGGAACTTCGGCTCAAGAGCGGCCCCCTGATCATCGAAGCCGACGACGCCATCAAGTCCAGCGAGCAGGAGCTCGGGTTCGCCCAGGCACAGTACGGCGACGCCGCGGTAGGCAACTTTACGAAAGCGCTGGCCGAAGCCAAAGCCCACATGTCCGAGTCCTTCAAGCTCCAGCAGCAGCTGGACGATCACATCCCGGACACTGAGGAACAGCAGCGCAGCTGGTACGGCGAGATCATCCGCCGTTCAGAAGCAGCCCTCGCGTCGCTCCAGGAGCAAAAGGCGGACTTCGATTCGCTGCGCGAACTGGAGAAGAACGCTCCCCAGGCACTGGCAGCCGTGAGCGCAGGCGCCCAGGAGGCCGACGCCAAGATCGCCACTGCGGAACAGTCACTGACAGCCTTGCGTGCCAAATATGCCGACAGCGCGCTGGTGCAGGTCGCGGACAACATCACGCAGGCAAAGGAACGCCTCGCCTTCGTACAGAATGCCACCGCCACCGCCCAGGAGAAGCTCACGGCCGGTGAAGGCAGCCTGGCCGCTGTGGCTGTGCGTGCCTCCGAAGAAAGCCTGCATCAGACCAACGTCCTGCTGGACGCCATTGCCAAGGTGTCGGCCAGCCTGGACGAGGCCCGGAACGGGTTGGAGGCGGCCGTCGTCGAAACCTCCCAGGACCTTGCCCAGGCTAAAGCCATGATCCAGTCCGGTGAACACCCTGAACTGGCCGGCCCGGTGGCGGGCGTTGAAGCGGCCCTGGGACAGGTGAAGACCGAAATCCAGGGTGGAAAGATCGATCCCATTGCTACCCTGCAGCGCGTTGAGACAGCACATCAGGCCCTCGACCAGTCCCTCACCGGCATCCGGAACCAGCAGGACCAGGCTCGCCGCGCCCAGGCCTCACTCCAGCAGACCATCATGTCGGCACAGGCCCAGATCAGCGCGACGTCCGATTACATCACCGCCCGGCGCGGTGGCGTAGGCACAGAAGCCCGTACCCGGCTTGCCGAATCGCAGCGCAACCTTGACTACGCACTCTCCATTTCACGCAACGACCCCGTCACCGCGCTCACGTACGCCCAGCAGGCGCACGCCCTCGCAGCGCAGGCAGCGCAACTGGCACAGTCCGACGTCGACAACTTCGGCGGATACGCCAACCAAGGCTTCGGCGGCGGTATGTTTGGCGGTCGCGGCGGAGGCGGCGGCGGGCTCGGCGGCGCCATCCTGGGCGGCATCCTCATCAACTCCATCCTCAACGGCGGTGGAGGAGGCGGCTGGGGCGGAGGCCACAGCGACGGGGGCGGCTGGGGAGATGGCGGCGGTTTCGGCGGCGGCGACATGGGCGGCTGGGGCGGCGACTCCGGTGGAGGCGGGGATTTCTAGTCCGAAGTTTCTAGTCCAACAAGGCTTGTCGTCGCCGGGGCATCCCCGGCGTCGAACTCTAGCGGTACAACAACTGTTCACTGATTCCAGTGGCCACCATTGAGCAGGACGAAAGGTAACACCATGGTTAAGCAGTCCATTTTCGGCCGCATCGCGCAGCTTGCAAAGGCAAACATCAACTCTTTGCTGGACAACGCTGAGGATCCGCAGAAGATGCTGGACCAGATGGTCCGGGACTACACGAACAACATCGCCGAGGCTGAGTCCGCTGTTGCCCAGACCATCGGAAACCTCCGGATGCTCGAGGACGACTACCGCGAGGACGTCAAGAATGCTCAGGACTGGGGCAACAAGGCCCTGGCGGCCTCGCGCAAGGCCGACGAATACCGGGCCGGCGGCGACACCGTCGATGCCGAGAAATTCGACAACCTCGCCAAGGTGGCCCTGCAGCGCCAGATGTCCGCCGAGAGTGAGGCCAAGGGAGCAGAGCCCAGCATCGCCTCGCAGCGCGAAGTGGTGGACAAGCTCAAGACCGGCCTCGACCAGATGAAGGGCAAGCTCAACGAGCTGACCAGCAAGCGCAACGAACTGGTTGCCCGCTCCAAGACGGCCGCAGCGCAGTCCCAGGTACACGATGCCATCAAGAGCATCGACTTCATGGATCCCACCAGCGAGGTTGGCCGTTTCGAAGAGAAGATCCGCCGCGAGGAGGCGAAGGTCCGCGGCCAGCAGGAACTTGCTGCGTCGAGCCTGGACGCCCAGTTCAACCAGCTTGAGGACCTCGGCGAGCAGACCGAGATCGAGGCCCGCTTGGCCGCACTGAAGTCGGGCGGTGCCAAGCCGGCCCTCGGCGCCTCGGGCTCGTCAGTCCCGTCAGGGTCCACCGTGGACGAAGCTGATTTTGACAAGTTGTAGCCAGTAGCGGCCCGCCGATGTGCCGGGTCCAGCAGGGGCCGGAGTTCACGCTGAACTCCGGCCCCTGCTGTGTCACCCGCCCTGCGGCACCCTCCGCGGCGGCCGGTGTAAGTGTGTAGCGTGGAGGCCATGGCCTCCCCCGTCGCATCCACCATCGTCTGGCTCCGTGATGACCTCCGGCTGGACGACAATCCCGCCCTTGCCCACGCCGTCGACATCGGCATGCCGCTCACCGTGGTCTACATTCTCGACGAGGAATCCCCGGGAGTCCGGCCGCTGGGTGCTGCAGTCAAATGGTGGCTGCACCACTCCCTGGCGGCCCTTGCGGCGGCCCTGAATGATGCCGGCTCGGCGCTGGTCCTTCGGCGGGGACCGGCCGGACCGGTGATCCGCGAGCTTGCAGAGGAAACCGGCGCCAAGCACCTGCTGTGGAATCGACGCTACGGCGGGCCTGAACGGGCCGTGGACGCAGAAATCAAAACCTGGGCGGCGGAGAACGGCATCGAGGCCGCAAGCTTCCAAGCCAACCTGCTCTACGAGCCATGGACCATCACTACCGGCAGCGGAGGCCCCTACAAGGTCTTCACGCCGTTTTGGCGGGCCTGCAGGGCGTCAGGCGAACCCCGCAAGCCTCTGGATGCGCCCGTACACCTCCCATCCCCCGGCAGCCTGACCAGCACCGGCACCGGCGCAGGGCGCGTGGGCAGTGACGACCTCGCAGACTGGTCCTTGCTGCCCGTGGCCCCCGACTGGAGCGGCGGCCTGGCGCGGACGTGGCAACCCGGGGAGGCCGGGGCTCACCGCCGCCTGGACGATTTCCTGGACGGACCGGTGGAGGAGTACGGCACCGGCCGGGATGTGCCCGGGGTGGAAGGCACCAGCCGGCTTTCTCCGCACCTGCGCTTCGGCGAAATCAGTCCGTTCCGGGTCTGGCACGAGATCCGCCTCCGCTTTCCCCGCGAGGCAACGCCCGACGTCGGGATCTTCCGGTCCGAGCTCGGCTGGCGGGAGTTCTGCTGGCAGCTGCTCTACGTCAACCCGCAGCTGGCGACGCGCAACTACCGCCCGGAGTTTGACCGCTTCGACTGGCAGGATCCCACCGCAGCGGAACTGGAGGCATGGCAACAGGGGCGGACCGGCTATCCGCTGGTGGATGCCGGGATGCGGCAGCTGTGGCAGACGGGCTGGATGCACAACCGGGTGCGGATGGCAGCGGCGTCGTTTCTGGTCAAGAACCTCCTTGCCGACTGGCGGCTGGGCGAGGCGTGGTTCTGGGATACCCTGGTGGACGCCGATGCCGCCAGCAATCCGGCGAACTGGCAGTGGGTGGCGGGCTCAGGCGCCGACGCGTCGCCCTATTTCCGGATCTTCAACCCGGTGACCCAGAGCAAGAAATTCGATGCGGAGGGAAGGTACCTTCGCGAGTTCGTCCCCGAGCTTGCCCCATTGGACGGCAAGGCCATCCACGAGCCGTGGAAAGCGCCCGGTCTCCAGGGCTACCCCGCTCCGGTGGTGGGGCTCCCCGAGTCCCGGGAGCGAGCGTTGGCCACCTATCAAAGGCTTAAGGACACTCAAGGCTGAGGCACATTCCGCCGAGCAGCGTCAGCGGCTGACTTTGCCCATCAGGGAGGCAATGGGCCGCAGGAAGAGGGGACGCGCCAGGAACCAGGCTGCGACCATTGCGGCGACCGACGCCAAGAATACCCAGAATCCGAACCAGCCGGCGTCGTCGCTGCCGCCGTACATGTGGTTCAGGTTACGCAACGCGCCGGTGGCCAGCACCAGGAAGACGTGCACCACGACGAAGGCCACGAAGTAGACCATCACCGGGAAGTGGATGGCGCGTGCCAGTTCCATGGGGTAGGCCTTGTTGAGGCCCGCTGCCTTCTTGGGCCAGGCAGGAGATGTCCGGATACCGGAAATGAACGCGAGTGGCGCGGCAATAAACACAGTGACGAAGTAGGTCAGCAGCTGCAGGGCGTTGTAGTTGACCCAGCCGTTCTCAGTGGGCCAGTTCAGCGAGGCGTACTGCAGTGCCGCCGAAAGTGCGTTGGGGATGACATCCCAACTGGTGGGCACAATCCGCATCCACTGGCCGGTAGCGAACAGGAGGATCACGAACACCAGGCCGTTAAGGATCCAGAGGGCGTCCAGAGTGAGGTGCAGCCACAGCTCCAGGGTGATCTTGGTGGGTGCGTTTTTGGTTTTGATCAGGCCTTTGTTGTTACGTGTCCAGTGTCCGCTGGGACGGGTGGTGGTCCGCACCTGCCAGCCGGTCCTGATGATCAGAAGCAGGAAGAAACCGTTGAGGAAGTGCTGCCAACCCAGCCAGGCCGGGAAGCCCACGGGCGCACCGTCGGGAAGTTCCGAGTGGCCCGGATAGTCGGTGAGGAACGAGGCCACCGCCGGCAGCTCTGTCATCCACTTGGCGAGCAACACCACCAGCACCAGCACCACAAGAACGGCCGGGATACCCCAGTAGAGCCTGGACCGCTTGCCCGCCGCAGAGGCGGGCTTCTTCGTGGGTGTGGACATCGAAAACATTCCTCTCGAGAATGACTGGCCAGTGCTCAAACGGCTCTGAACGAGAATACTAGGAACCACCAGCATTCGGGCAAAAAAAGACCCCGGCCGGCGTAACTCCCGGTCGGGGTCTTTCATATGGTTGCGGGGACAGGATTTGAACCTGTGACCTCTGGGTTATGAGCCCAGCGAGCTACCGAACTGCTCCACCCCGCGTCGCTTGATCAACAATACCCTAGTTCGGCGGAGGCAATTACCACTCCGCCGTTGGCCGGCTTAAACCAGAAAGTCCGGACCCTGTTTCCAGGATCCGGACCTTCCGCCAGTTGCGGGGACAGGATTTGAACCTGTGACCTCTGGGTTATGAGCCCAGCGAGCTACCGAACTGCTCCACCCCGCGTCGCAAGATCAACTCTACCGTCCGGTGAACGGGAGGCCAAATCCTGGTGGCGTGATGTGTATCTCGCTGGGCCGCCGTCAGTTAGCTGCTGAAGGCGAGGGGGTGGCTGATGGTGTGGCTTCCGGGGCCGGGGTGGCGCCCGGGGCCGGCGCCGGGATCTTCCCCTCGGCGTCAAGGGCCTTCTGCAGGGCGGCAGCCAGCTTCTTCTGTTCTTCCCCGTAGGCAGCGAAGTCACCGCCGGCCAAAGCCGTCTGGCCCGCCTTGATGGCGGCGTTCGCCGCCTCCAGGGCTGCCTTGAGGTCAGCCTGGGCGCCCGCACTGACAGGCGGAGTCTCCCCCGGCGTGGCAGGCGTCCGGCCGGTGTTGGCAGAGTCGCCGGCAGCTGCACCGGAATCACCGCCGAAGAGTTGCTTCAGCGCGCCGTCGAGCGTCGGGGCGAAGCCCACCTTGTCACCGAATGCGACCAACACGCGCTGCAGCGTCGGGTACGACGTCTCGCCGGTGGACTTCAGGTAAACTGGCTGGACGTAAAGAATGCCGCCGCCAACCGGCAGCGTCAGCAGGTTGCCGTTAAGCACCTCCGACGCGCCCTGACGCAAAAGGTTCAGGGCTTGGGACACGGTGGGGTCCGAGTTGAACTTGTTCTGGGCCTGGCCCGGTCCGGGAACCTGGATCTCCGGTGGAATCTGGAGCAGCCTGAGTTTGCCGTAGTTGTCAGACTTCACGCCTTTCTGGTTACCGGCGTCCGAGTCAGCGGCGAGGAACCCGTAGAGGACGTTTCGCGCGGTGCCGTTGACAATCTGCGGAATGTAGGAGGACGTCAGCTGGAATGCTGGCGCCTTCTGGTCAGGCATCTGCAGTGACATGTAGAAGGGCGGCTGCTTAACGTCGGTGGACACGGTGGGATCGTTGGGAACGCTCCAGACGTCCTTCGCCTGGTAGAAGCTGCCCGGCTCCGTCACGTGGTAGCGGCCCAGGAGTTCGCGCTGGACCTTGAAGAGGTCCTCCGGGTAACGGACGTGGCTCATCACATCCCCGGACATCTCCGAGTAGGGCTTCAGGGACGTGGGATAGACCTTCTGCCATGCCTTCAGGATGGGGTCCTGGTCATCCCAGGCGTACAAAGTCACCGCACCGTCGTACGCATCGACCGTGGCTTTGACGGAGTTCCTGATGTAGTTCACTGAGCTATTGGGCAGCGCCACCGTCCGCCCGGCGGAGGTCTGCGAGTCTGCAGTGGCCGCCGAGAGTTGCGCCTGCTGCGAGTACGGGTAGTACTGGCTGGTGGTGTAGCCGTCCACGATCCATTTGACCCTGCCGTCCACAACGGCCGGGTACGCGTTGCCGTCCACGGTTAAGTACGGCGCAACCTTCTCGACGCGCTCCCGCGGATTGCGGTCGTACAGGATCTGGGACTCCGGATTGACGCCATCGGACAGCAGCAGGTCCGAGGACTGGAACTTGATGGAGTAGAGGATCTTGTTGAAGAAGGTGCCCACGTTCGGGCCGCCGTTGCCTTCGAAGGTGTACTGGTTGTCTGCCTCGCCCTCTTTACCGGAGGGCCTGTCCTGCTCACGAGGGGTTGCGCCAGCGGGAGCACCAACAATGGAGTACTCCGGAGAATTCTCGCCGAAGTAGATCCTTGGCTGGTACGTTGAGTCGTTGCCGAGGACGCCGGTGGAAGGAATTCCGGACTGGAGAAACTCCGGCTTGCCGTCAACGGTGAACTTGTTTCCCTTGGCCGCGACCACGCCGTAACCGTGGGTATAGACAACGTGCTGGTTCAGCCAGCCCTGCTGGTTCGTGGCAACGTTGACCGGGTTCAGCTCGCGCACGGCGATGACGGTGTCCTGGATCTTGCCGTCAATCTCGTAGCGGTCAACATTTAGCGACTTGGGGAACTGGTAGTACGGCCGGTACTGTTCCAGCTGGGCAAACGCATCAGAGATCAGGTTGGGATCAAGGAGCCTGATGTTGGCTGTGGTCTGGGCGTCCGGGGCGAGCGCCCCGGTGTTGGCCGTGTTCGTCGCGTTATACCGGTCCACCTGGATCTGGTCCAGGCCGTATGCCGCCCGGGTGCTCTGGATGTTCCGCTCAATGTAGTCCTTCTCAAGCGTCTGCTCGGAAGGCCGCACCTGGAACTGCTGGATGACCCACGGGTACACGCCACCGGCGAGGATCGAGGTGATGACCAGCATGGCCGTACCGATGACCGGCAGCCGCCAGCGGCCGATGACGGCCGCGACGATGAAGAGGATGGCCACCAGGACGGCCGCGACCGCGAGGATCGCCTTGGTGGGGATAACGGCGTTAACGTCGGTGTACAGGGCGCCAGCCCAGCGGCCGCCGTTGCTCTGAAGCGCCGAATAGCGGTCCAGCCAGAAGCTGACGCCCAGCAGGATGAGGAATGTCGCGCCAGTTACGGCGAGGTGGATCTGCGCGGCCCGACTGGTGAACACGCCGCGTTCCATCAGGCGGATACTGCCATAGAGGTAGTGGGTGAGGATGCCGGCGATGCCGGCCACCACCACCACGCTGATGAGGAACCCGGTGATAAATCCCAGGAACGGCAGGGTCATCACGTAGAAACTGATGTCCAGTTTAAAAAGCGGGTCTTCCTTGCCGAACGGCTGTTGGTTGATGAACAGCAGAACTTTCTGCCACTGGCTAGCCGCCGCACTGCCGGCGAACAGGCCGAACAGGATGGGCAGGCCCACCATCACGACGCGGCGGACCGGTTCAAGCTGGGCCTGGTACCGGTTGAGGTTGTCACGCATTTCGGAGTCGGGCGCGTAGACGGGCCTGGCCCGGTAGGCGATCCGGATGGCAAAAAAGACGGCCGCGAACATCAGCGCGAAGCCAGCGAGGAAGATCAGGATCCGGGAGAGGTTCTCGGTGAGGAACACTTCGAAGTAACCGAGCTGCTGGTACCACAGGACATCAGTCCACACATTGGCGAAGAAGATGAAGCCCACAACTACCAGGGCAACGACTATCAGGGTGGGTGTCAGGGCCCCGCGTCGTGATGGGGGTCTTCCGGGCGGGATGGGGCTGGTGGGACGGGACAAACTCGGTACCTCATAGCTGATCGTCAGATTTACATTAGGAGCGTGCGTGCGGTTGACGTCCGGCACCGGTCAAGCGTGTGGCAACGTCCGTCATATCTGCCACGAGTGGCGGTAAAGCTTAGTTCCTGGGCTCAGTCTAGTTGCTGGTGCACGACGGCAAACCGGCCGTGTCCTGACCTGATCCGGCGAGTTCGACGGCGGATCGCGCCTGGTCGAGGTTCCCCACCTTAACCACCTGCATTCCGTCCGGCACGTTGCCCGCCACCTCATCACAGTTATCTGCGGGGGCGAGGAACAGCGTGGCTCCCCCGGCGCGCGCACCCAGCATCTTCTGCCGGATCCCGCCGATAGAGCCCACGGTGCCGTCGGGACTGATGGTTCCGGTACCGGCAATGTGCTTGCCCCCGGTCAGGTCTCCCGGCGTGACAGTGTCCACGATCCCCAGCGCGAACATCAGACCGGCGCTGGGGCCGCCCACCTTGTCCAGGGAAATCTTCACATCGAAGGGAAATGTAAACAGATACTTCAGCATGATTCCCAGGATGTAACGGCCGGCACCGTTGTCCTTTGGGGTGATGGTTTGGGTGACGGACTCCCCTGCCCGCTGCACCACGAGGGTGACAGGCGCGCCCTTGCCGGCAGCCAGTTCCTCCTGCACCACGGCGAGGGACGTGATGGGCTTCCCGTTGATGGTCTCGAAGATGTCACCGTTCTCGACTTTGCCGGCCGACGGCGATCCGGTCGAGAGCCCCGCGGCCTGCAGTTGCTGGCCAAAGGGAATCTCGAGCTCCCTCAGTGCCGACGCGACGGCGTTCTCCTGGGATGTGGTCATGGCCACGGAGCTCTGTTCTTCCGCCTGCTCCTTGGTGGTGCCTGTGGGGTAAATCAGTTCCTGCGGGTACACGGACTTGGACCTGTCCAGCCACGCGCCGAAGGCTCCCAGAATGCTGACGGGGCCATTGGGTCCGCCCTCGACGTAAACCGTGGTCAGGTCCAGGTTGCCTTTGGCCGGGTAGGTCTCGTGCCCCGTGACACCGATGACAGGGGTCTCTCCGGACCTGTCGAGCGTATTGAACGTGGGCCCGGCGCGTTCCACTACATACGGGACCGGAATGGTGGCAGCCGCTATCCCCAGCCCCGCGGCGAGTACTCCCGAGAGCATCATGACGGACACCCGCCTGTCCCCGGGCCGGGTGGTCCGGGGGGCAGGATGCCCGGCAGGGGCAACGCCGGCCGCAGGCCCTTCGGGAGGTCCGGCAGGCGCGTTTGCGCCGTCGTCGAACTCTGGAGTGTGGTCCTCGTGTGGGTGTTCGCCACGGGTTGTAGTCACTGCACCAACACTACGCGGTGGCGCTGTCAGCCGGCTCTTTGCCTAGAGCGAACGTCCGCCCTGTCCGGCAGACAGCCGCCGCCGCCCGGGGTACCGTGAAGTGAACGCTCAAACTGACGATCGGCGGGACCATGACCTCCAACCCACTCAATCCGTCCGACGGCGATGACACGCCCAAGGATCCGTTGACCGAGATGCTGCAGAACCTGATGGGCGGCAAGGGTATGGAAAACTTCGACCCCGCCGAACTGGCTAAGGCGGCCGGCCTGCCGGATGACCCCAACCTGCTGGCCCAGATGTTCTCCCAAGTCCAGGCCATGATGAGCGCCCCCTCGGAGGGGCCCGTGAACTGGCAGCTCGCCCACGAAAACGCCCGACGCGTCGCAGCCAGCAGCGCGGACCCGTCCGTCACGTCCCAGCAGAGCCGGGAAGTGGACGAAGCCCTGCGCCTTGCCGAACTCTGGCTCGATCCTGTGACCGACCTCCCCGCCACCGGCCTGATCGGCCGGGCCTGGTCCCGCGCCGAATGGGTGGAAGCCACCCTTGGAACATGGAAGCGGCTCACCGAACCCGTCGCCAACAGCATCGCCAATGCTCTCTCCAGCGCCATGACCGAACAGATGCCTGAAGAGATGAAGTCCATGATGGGCGGGGCATCGTCCATGCTGCAGAACATGGGTGGAGCAATCTTCGGCATGCAGCTGGGCCAGGCCATCGGTGCACTCTCCGCAGACGTCGTCAGCTCAACTGATATCGGAGTGCCCCTGGCCGACCTGGAAATGGCCCTGCTGCCGTCAAACGTCGCGTCCTTCGGCGAAGGGCTGAGCCTGCCGGAAAACGACATCCGCCTGTTCCTCGCCGTCCGCGAGGCGGCGCATGCACGCCTGTTCGTCCAGGTCCCGTGGCTTCGCGGGCACCTCCTGGGCGCCATTGAGGCATACGCCCGCGGCATCCACATCGACACCTCCCGCATCGAGGAGCTGGCCCGGGACCTTGATCCCGGTAATCCTGAAGGCATTCAGGAGGCGCTGTCCAAGGGCGTCTTTATGCCGCAGCGGACACCCGCCCAGGAGCAGGCACTGGAAAAGCTCGAGACAGCCTTGGCGCTCGTTGAAGGCTGGGTGGATGAGCTCACGGCTTCGGCCACGGAGAAGATGCTGCCCTCCGCGGCCGCCCTCCGTGAGACGGTCCGGCGGCGGCGCGCCACCGGCGGCCCCGCTGAACACGCTTTTGCCTCCCTCGTGGGGCTTGAGCTGCGTCCCCGCCGACTCCGTGAGGCAGCCACCCTGTGGGCCGTCCTCAAGGAAGAACGCGGCATTGCCGGACGCGACGCCATCTGGCAGCACCCGGACCTGCTGCCCACAGCCGAGGATCTTGACGACCCCCAGGGCTTCAGCGGCCGCCGCAAGCTGGCGGAGGCCAGCGACAGCGAAGTGGATGACGCCCTGCAGAAGCTCCTCAGCGGCGGCTTTGATGACGCCCCCCAGGACTCCGGTGATCCCGGCGCAGACTCCCCCGACGCAGGCACCGGCACGGCGGACTCCGGCACGGATAGCACCGGCGCTGCTGAATCCGGCAGGGAAGACTCAGGCGGGGACGAATCGGGCAGGGACGCCGACGACGGCGACACGGACCAGCCCAAGGGCTAGCGGGAGTGCCTAGTCGGCGTCGCCGTGGCTGTGCCCGGCGCCGCCGGCGGGCCTGAAGTTGTCGCCTGACCCGGAGCCTTCGCCTGCCCCGACGCCTGCGGCGCCAAGGCCCCGGGAGGTCGCGTAGGAGACGCCCTCCAGGAACGCCTTGGCGCGCATGGTGTCGGGATAGGCTTCCAACAGTTTCCAGAACGCTGCATTGTGCCCGGCCACGAGCAGGTGGGCGAGCTCGTGCAGCAGCACGTAGTCGATGACCCACTGCGGCATTGCGCGGAGCTTGTCGGAGAGCCGGATAGTGCCTTCGGACGGCGTCGCGGAGCCCCACCGTGAGTTCTGGTTACTGACCCAGCGGACCGACGTCGGGACTGCCCGGCCGCCGAAGTACTGGGCGGACAGGGCGGCGGCGTGGGACGCCAGCGCGGCATCCGTGGCAGGCTGCTTCCGTCCTTTGTCTGCACGCCGCTCCCCTTGCCGGTGAAGTTTGTCCAGCATCCGGTGGACCCATTCGGACTCCTGGGCGGCCGTGAAACGGGCCGGGATGGCCACCACCGCCGTCCCGTTTTCCCAGAAGGCGGCTACGGTCCGGGTGCGCCGGGCCGACCGCCGCACTTCCACCGGCGCTCCGTCGGCAGTTGTCAGACCTGCCGGCCTGCTGCGCTTCCCCGGGGTCACAGGACACTGCTTTCAGCGAGTACCCGCAGCACGTCTTCGCCATAACGCTCCAGCTTGGACGGACCAACTCCGGCCAGCGCGGCGAGTTCCTCCAGTGAGGACGGCTTCGCCTCGGCGATGGCCGTCAGCGTGGCGTCTGTAAAGACCACGAAGGCCGGGACCTCGGCGGTCAGCGCGATCTCCTTCCGCCACTGCCGGAGGGCGTCAAAGGTCTGTTCCTCGTAGCTGGGCGGACAGTCGTTGCAGCGCCCCACCTTGCGTTCGGCTCCGCTGGCCAGCATGCTCCCGCAAACCCTGCAGGTAGCGGGGGCTGCAGCCTTGCGGCGCGGGGCCGGCCCTTTGCCGCGGGCGCTGGAGCTGGCCACCGAGTTGGGCCGGAGCCCGTCAAGGAACCGTGAAGGCTTCCGGTTGGCCCTGCCGCCCGGCGTCCGCGCCGTGGACCATGACAAGGCGAGGTGTTCGCGGGCCCGGGTGATACCCACATACAGGAGGCGCCGCTCCTCATCGACGGCCTCGGGAGTGTCCGCGAACGAGATGGGCATCAGGCCTTCGCTGAGCCCCACAAGGAAGACGGCGTCCCACTCCAGGCCCTTCGCGGCGTGCAGCGAGGCAAGCGTTACGCCTTGGACCGTGGGGGCATGCTGCGCCAGGGACCGCTCCTGGAGTTCATTGACGAAGTCGGCCAGGCCGAACTGCGCTCCCCGGACCTGGACCAGTTCGTCCGCGAGCGCAACAAGCGCCGCCAGCGACTCCCAGCGTTCACGGAGGGCACCGCCGTTGTGGGGCGGGGCTTCGGTGTAGCCGAGGGACGCCACGATGTCGCGGACCAGCTGGCCCAGGGGTTCCGGCACGGCTGTTTCGGCCACAGCCCGGGTGGCTGCCCGCAGCTGAAGGATGGCATCGCGCACTTCCTTGCGGGCAAAGAATCGCTCGCCGCCCCGGAGCTGATAGCCGATTCCGGCCGCTGCGAGGGCCTGCTCGTAGGCTTCGGACTGCCCGTTCGTGCGGAAAAGGACGGCTATTTGGCTGGCGGGAGTGCCGGCGTCGAGCAGTTCCCGGATCTTGACGGCCGCTGTGGCGGCTTCGGCTTCGTCGTCCGAGCATTCGGTGAACTGCGGGACCGGACCGGCCGGCCGCTGGGCCACCAGCTGGAGCGGGGCTGCCCACGCCGAATCGGCGACGGGGCCGCCGCTGCGCCGCGCAGCCAGCAGGTCGTTGGCCAGCTTCACTACCTGCGGCGTGGAACGGTAATCACGGATCAGCTTCACCACGTTGGCCTGAGGGTATTGCGCCTTGAAACCCAACAGGTGCTTGGGGGACGCACCGGTGAAGGAGTAGATGGTCTGGCTGGCATCGCCCACCACGCACAACTCATCCCGGCCGCCGAGCCACAGTTCAAGGAGCCGCTGCTGTAGCGGGGAGACGTCCTGGTATTCATCCACCACGAAGTGCCGGTACTGCTCACGGACTGTGGCCGCAACCTTCTGGTCCTCCTGCAGGATGCCGACCGTGATCAGCAGGACGTCCTCGAAGTCGATGACGTTGCGGTCTGTCTTGACGTCCTCGTAGGACTGGAAGACCCGGGCGACGGCGGTCAGGTCAAACCCGCCGGGGGTTCCGCGGCCCTGGGCGTTCTCCAGGTAGTTGGCCGGGGTCAGCATGGAAACCTTGGCCCACTCGATCTCGGAGGCGAGGTCCCGGATGGACGCACGGTCCGTGCTGAGCCTGAGGCGGCGGGACGCCTCCGCGATCATCTGGGCTTTGTGGTCCAGCAGGTTCGGCAACGTGCCGCCCACCGCTTGCGGCCAGAAGAACTGCAGCTGCCTTAACGCGGCGGCGTGGAACGTGCGGGCCTGCACATTGCCCACGCCCAGGTCCCGCAGCCGGCTGCGCATTTCAGCCGCAGCCCGGGCCGTGAAGGTGACGGCGAGGAGCCGCTGCGGACTATAGACACCGGAGTGCACCCCATACGCAACCCGGTGCGTAATGGCCCGGGTCTTTCCGGTGCCGGCGCCAGCCAGGACGCACAACGGTCCGTTCAGGGTGCTGGCGACCTCCCGCTGCTCAGCATCGAGTCCCCCGAGGATGCGTTCCTCGAGGGACTGTGCACTGTCAAAATTCTCTGTGGTCACTTCTGCTGCTCTGTGGTTGGGACTGCATTAATGGGACTGCCGGTGTTGGGACTGCCGAGCGCTTGCCGGCGCCTCGCCAGGCATGCCACGAGGTCACGTGTCAGCGCGGTCCATGATCCGGCCGCCATACCAATGCTCAATCAGGGAGCGTGCGATGGACAAGCGGCTGGAGATGGTGATCTCGCCGGCGAGCACGGCGTCCTGCAATTCATCCCGGCTGAACCAGCGCGCCCTGGTGACCTCCACGCCGTCGGGCGTTGCCTCGGTGTCCTCCGTAATAGCGGAAAACCCAAGCATGAGGGAGGCCGGGAACGGCCATGACTGCGAGCCCAGGTACTGGCAGCGGGTGATCCTAACGCCCACTTCCTCATGGATTTCCCTGATCACTGCCTGCTCGAGGGATTCGCCGGGCTCAACGAACCCCGCAAGCGTGGAGTAGTTCTTCGCATCCAGCGGTCCCCCGCCGCCCAGCAGGAGCCGGCCGTCCGGTCCCGCCACCGTCACGATGATGGCAGGGTCTGTCCGGGGGTAGTGTTCAGAGTTGTCCTGGGGGCAGCGGCGTACCCAGCCGCCGGACTCCACCACCGTGGGGACACCGCAGCGGGGGCAGTGGGTATGCGTGGCGTGCCAGTTGGCAATGGCGCTGGCCTCAACAAACAACGCCGTATCGGTGGGGTTCAGGACGGCGGCGATGTCCCGGAATCCGGCCCACTCGGCGTCGGACGGGATTCCCGCTGCCCCCGGCGTCACCGTTTCGGGCAAAATGATCAGCACAATTTCCGTGCCCGCAGGCAGACCCGTGTCCGGCAGAGCCGCGCCCAGGTAAATGACCTGCTCGGGGACGGTATCGAGATCCTGGAGCTGCGCCATTACCGCGCGCGACGCCGGCATGAGCAGCCGGTTGGCCCGGATGAGGGCCTGCCGGCCGGCCAGGACCACTGCGAGGGTTCCGTCTCTGGCCAGCAGGTCTTCAACCATGCCCGGCCGGGCGCGTTTCACGGAGCCGCGGTCCACCGCGGCCGGACGAACCGGCAGTACCGTATCGAACAAATGGTTGGCCGGCAGTTGGACTGCCTGCGCCTGGTAGGCCGATGAAGCAGACTCCGCATAACTCATGTGTCCACCGTACTGACTCGGACCGACAATTTACATTTGGCGGGATGAATCGGAGGCACATGTGGCCAGGACCTCAAGCTTGGCAAAACTGCCGATATTTGCGCCGTATCTGGAGACTCGCCGCCGCACATCGTTGAGTTGGACGCCAGCCAATCTACCGTGGAACGGTGAGAAGTAAACCGATCGAACTGGCAGCCGTTGCAACCGCGGCAGTCCCCGGGCTGACCCCCACCGCCGTCAGCTCCGCCGCGGACGATCCCGCCGATTTCGACTCCGCCCTGCTCCTTGACTCCGAAGGCAAACGCTGGCGGGTCAGGTCGCCGCGGCACGCCGAGGCCAGCGCCAGGCTCGAAACCGAATTCCTGGTCCTGCGGGCTTTCGCCCCGGCTATCCGGGCGGAACTCCCCTTCCTGATGCCTACTGTTGCCGGCAGCGTCCGCCTCGGCAGCCTGAGCACTTTTGTTTACTCGCACCTCGGCGGCAGTACCCGCAGCGTGGAGGAACTGACGGCAGGCCCCGAAGCACTCGCCCGGGAAATCGGAACAGCACTGGCAGCAATTCACGATCTTCCGCACTCCCTGGTCAGCAACGCCGACCTTCCCAGCTACACCCCCAACGAGTTCCGTCAGCGGCGGCTCAACGAGCTCGATCAGGCCGCCACCACCGGCAAGATCCCCGCTTCGCTCCTGCGCCGCTGGGAACACGCTTTGGAAGACGTCTCGCTCTGGCGGTTCAACCCCAGCGTTGTCCACGGCGACCTGCACGAGGACAACCTGCTGGTGGAGGGCAGCCGCGTCACGGCAGTGACGGGGTGGACCGACCTGCGGATCGGCGATCCCGCCGATGACTTCGCCTGGCTGGTTGCGTCGAACGAGCAGGACTTCATCGAAGCAGTGCTGGCCAGCTACACGGGCAGCCGCCGGGACGCCCCGGACCAGCACCTGCTGCGGCGGGCCGCCCTCTCTGCTGAGTTCGCTCTGGCGCAATACCTTGTCAAAGGCATCGCGGCTGGTGACTCAGGCATGGTCCATGAGGCTGAAGGCATGCTGGAAACCCTGGCGGTTGACGTGGAAGAGCACGGCGGACAGGCGATCAGCGTCGAGCCGTTGCCCGGCCAGGCCCCTGCTGGAGCCGTCCCTGCCGGAGCCGTCCCCGCTGAGTCCGATGTACCAGCCGACGGCGTCAAGTCCCCTGCGGTGCAGGGGTTGACCGCCCCCGCCGTTACCGTCGCCCCGGTCCCCTCCGTCAGTGCCGTTCCGGTCCCCGCAGTTACCGTCGTCCCCGTTCCGGCGGTATCGGTCATCCCGGTTCCCGTGGGCGAAGCACCGGCAGGCGACGCATCCGCGGATGAGGCAGCTGACCACAACGCCGCAGACGTCGGGGCACCGGCCGGCGAGGCCAGAGCGGACGATACAACGGGGGCCCGGGCCCCCGAAGACACCTCCACTGCTGCAATCAGCATCGTTGACGTCAGGAAGCACTAGCTCCCAGGGCGGCCGCCACAATCTGCTCGAGTTCCTCAGCGGAACCCAGATCGTGCGGACGTACCACCTGATTGTCGGCCACATAGAAGAACGCGGCCCGGACTTCATCCACGGGGACCCCTTTCAGCCGTGCCCAGGCGAGCCGGTAGGCTGCGAGCTGGACGGACTTTGCCCGGAGCTGAGATGCGGAGGGCCGGCGGCCGGTCTTCCAGTCCACCAGGTCCCAGCGGCCGTCGGCATCCAGGAAAACGGCGTCAATGCGTCCGCGGACCACCACTTCCCCTACGCGGGTTTCGACCGGGACTTCAACAAACGCGGGCGACCGGTCACTCCACTCCGAGGCCTTGAACGTGGCCACCATGGCGTCCAAGTCATAAGCGGCGTCAACGTGATCATCGGAACCGGGTGCCTCGCCAAGATCCAGCATTCCGGCAGCGCCGAAGTACTCCTCCACCCAGGCGTGGAACGCGGTGCCTTTCCGCGCCGACATGCCCGGCTCGCGCGGAACCGGACGCCGGAGCCGGCCGACGACCCCTTCTGGGTCCTCGCCGAGGTCCACCAACGTGGACGCGGAGATGTGGCCAGGTAGGTGCACGTCCTGTCCGCCCGCCCGCCTGGACCGGCGTTCCAGCAGCAACGCAGCTTCGCGGGCCCACTCGGCAGCATTGCCCCGGAGCCTCCCGCCCTGCTCTCCGGCAGGCCCGGGATCGTCAAGAGCCACACCCTTGCCATAAAGCGCGCCTTGCGCACCGGTTGCATTCAGTGCGCTGGACGCATCAAGTGCAGCCCGGACACGTGCCGCGGCACTGTCCATGGCCAGCCGCCTGCCGGCAACCACGCGCCGTCGTTCGCCTGTACGGGGGTCCACCGGACCCTCGAGAGGGTCATACGGCCAGGTGGCCAGCTCAGTGTCGGTGGTTAGCGGGCTCTTCTCCGGCAGGGACGCTTCCGCCACCGATGACGGGTGCACCACCGCGCCGACAGTTGGCGGCTTCTCCCCTGCCCCGGTGGCGAGTTGCTCCAGCTCAGCCAGGAAAGGTGACATCTCAGCGCGGCCGGCCCGGGATCCGACCCAGGCTGCACTGGACACCCAAAGGACGTGCTTCGCCCTGGTGTAGGCCACGTACGCCAGCCGGCGCTCTTCGCCCTCACCGTGAACCTGGACTGCCGACTTGAAGTCCTTCTCGGCGTCCAGCCAGCCTTTTTGGTCGGGCTGGTCGGTGTCCCATTGCGGCAGATCCGACCGGTCACCCCGCAACGGCCAGGGCAATGCGGCCGCCCCACTGCTCCAGCGGGAGTCCTTATTGCTCGGAAAGGCGCCCGCATTCAGGCCCGGGACAAAAACAACGTCCCATTCCAGGCCCTTTGATGCGTGGACGGTCAACAGCTGCACCGCCTCGCGGTTAATATCCGGCGGCGGTGCTTCCAGCCCGTTCTCTTCAGCCGAGGCGGCTTCCAGCCAGGCAAGGAACGCAAGGATGTCCACCCGGTGGGAAGTCCGCAGGAATCCCGCGGCCGCGTCCTGGAACGCATCCAGGTTTCGGCGCGCCTGATGGATGCTGATACCCGGGCGAGCCGCTACTTCGATATCGAGCAGCATGGCGCGTTCCACCTCGCCGAGCAACGTTGTGAGGTCGTCGCCTAGGTATCCGCGCAGCTGCCTGAGCTCAGCCGAGAGCCTGCCGAGCCGCTCGCGTGCCTCCGCGGTCAGCGCCCGGCCATGGGCGGAGACCCAGCCTTCGCGGGGCAGCCAGTCCAGCGCCTCAACGAGGCTGGCGCCGTCCGTCAGGTCGCTTTCAATGACGGCCTCGTCCGATGCTTCCCCGGCGTCGGCGTCAAGAGGTGACGCCTCCGCCCGGTGCCCGCGGCGTCGTGCGAGCTGGCTGGACCAGTCACGAAATGCCATGAGGTCCGCCGGGCCGAGCCGCCACCGTGCCCCGGCGAGGAGGCGCATCAAAGAGTCAGAGCGTCCCGGATCCGCCAGTACCCGCAGGGTTGCCACGAGGTCGACAATTTCGGGGGTGTCAAGCAATCCGCCGAGTCCGACGATCTCGTAGGGGATCCCCCGCGACTCGAACTCCCGGCGGATGGTCTCCATTTGGGCCCGGCGCCGGCAGAGAACGGCCAGAGCTGGGGGAACCGGACTGCCATCGGCTTCGCGCTCGAAGTCCGTGACCCGGTACTTCTGGACGTCGCCGGCCAGAGCCGAGGCTTCCTCGACGTCAGTGCCGAAGCGGCCCAGTACCACCTGCCCTTCAACCGCAAACGGGCTCGGCTGCAGCGGAGGGACCGCCACTGCCTCCGGGGTGGTGCCGGCCGGAGCCTTGTGCCCCCCAGCCCGGCCCAGGGCCTCGGACATGATGTTCGCTGCTGCAAGAATGGCCCGGCCGTTGCGCCACGCGGTGGTGAGATAGGACGTTGGGGCAGGCTGGTACGCGGGGTGGCCGTCGTCGCCGTCGCTTTCCCCGTCGCGGTCCAAACGGACGGGGAACTCGCGGACAAAATGGAAAAGCTGCCCGGCGGAGGCGCCCCGGAAACCGTAAATGGACTGGTTGGGATCCCCGACGGCTGTGACGGCGTGCCCCTCCCCGAAAAGCCGGGAGAACAGCACCAGCTGGGCGTAGGAGGTGTCCTGGAACTCATCGAGGAGCACCACTTTGTAGCGCTGGCGTTCCAGCTCAGCAGCCAGCGGAACCTCCCTGGACACGCGGGCAGCGAGCGCCACGAGGTCGCCGAAGTCCAATGCCCCCCGTGCCCGCTTGGCCGCGGTGTAGCGGCCCACCATGTCGGCGACGCTTGCGCGGGTGCGCAACATGGCGGTGAGGTCAGCGGCGGCCTGCGGAGCGTTCTTCGCGGCCCCGGCGAGGTAAGGGAGCGCTTCGAATTCGCCCAGGCGGGCCATCAGCCAGGCTTCGACGTCGGCCGGTTCCTGCAGGTGCTCAGCGCACTCCCCTGCCAGTTGGATGACTGCCTTGACCAAGGTGGACTTGGCCGCCTTGAAGTGGCGGTAGTCGCCGTCGAACGCTTCCACCACTTCGCTGGCCAGCTGCCAGTCCTGGGCACCGCCGAGCAGGACGACATCCCTCTCCACCCCGAGCCGCAGCCCGTAGTCGGACACGATCCCGCTCGCGAACGAATGGTAAGTGGAGACCTTGGGTTCAAGAGCGTCGCTGCTGAGCAGGCCTTCCGGGAACACGGCATGCCCGGAATCCTGGGCCGCAATCCTCTGCAGTGCTGCCAGCTTGGCCCGGATCCTGGTGGCCAGCTCACCGGCCGCCTTCCGGGTGAACGTGACGCCCAGGACCTCCTCGGGCCGCACCCAGCCGTTGGCTACAAGCCAGACCACGCGGTCGGCCATGGTGGCGGTTTTGCCGGATCCTGCACCGGCGATCACCAGCCGTGGGGCCAGCGGCGACGAGATAATGGCGGACTGTTCAGGCGTGGGGGTGTTTTTTTCACCCAGAAGCGCGGACAGCCGTTCGGGGCTGAAGAGGGGCTCGGCAGGCCTGTGCCGGTTCATTCCGTGACCTGCTTTCCGCGGACACAGAGGGGACAGACCTCAGGGAGCCGGCAGCCGTGGCCGCCATGGCTGCCTTTAGCGGGATCGTGCCTCGCTTCGAAGGTGCTGCCTGCCATCAGCGCGGCCGCATCGTTGACCATGTCCAGTGCCCAGTTTTCCTGCGGATCCAGCGGTTCCTGCTGCTGGATTCCGGGGCTCTTGGTGGTGGTGCCCAACTGTGCCAGCACAGCACCCCCGGGCTCGGCCGCTCCCGAACCTGCGGCACCGGCCGTACCGGGGGCGTCCACGAAACCACCGGCAAGAACGGCGGCCTGGTAGGCCCCCAATTGCGGATGCCGAGACAACTCTGTCTTGCCGGGCTGCCGCTTTCCGGTCTTGAGGTCCACAACCACCAGCCTTCCCTCTTGGTCGATCTCCAGACGGTCAACCTGGCCGCGGAGGATGGCGGCCCGCGGCTCGCTTTCACGGGGCCCTGCGTCCAGGCCGGCTAAGTCCAAACCGCCGGCCTCCGGGCCGCCTGCTTCCGGGCCGCCCAGACTGTCCGACTGCAGCGGCGGCAGGTCGGGCAGGCGCACCTCGAAGTCCTGCTCGACTCCCAGGAGGCTCCTGCCCTCGCTCCGCATCACCAGGACGTACTGGGCGAGCTTGCGCACCATGGTTTCGGCCCGTTGGAAGTCGAGTTTGCCCTCCCAGTTGTCCTTCATGCCCAGCGTGGGCCACCGGCGCACAAGTTCTTGGACGTACTCGCCCCCCGAAGCGTCCGGCATGTCCTGCGCGATGGCGTGGACCAGGGTTCCCAGGCTGCGGGCGAAATCGGTGGCGGCTTCGCCTCCGGCGGCCTGGACAAACCAGTCGAGCGGGGACTTCTGCACGGACTCCACCTTCGAGGGCGAAACGTAGACGGTCCCGCCGGGCGGCACCACCGGCTCCGATGTGCTCAGGGGCAACAATCCCCACCAGCTGTCCGGGTGGGCCCCGGGCACAGGCGGTTCCGCTGTTGCCAGTGCGGCAAGAACCCTGGCCGCTTCGGCGGCTTCGGGCTCAAACTTGCCTTCCAGCTGGGCATACTGGCGCAACTCGGCGACGAGTGCCCGGAGCGTCATGGGCCGTTCCACTTGCGTGAATCCCCTGCCCTCCCTGCCCGGTTCGAGGGGCGCCACGTAGTCAAGGAAGGACGAGGGCTGGTCATCCTCCGACGAGACCGCCGTGCAGATCAGGAGCTGCTCGGCCCGCGAAACCGCAGTGGAAAAGCTGCGTAGTTCGTCGTAGCGGATTTCCCGCAGCCGGCTCAGGGGGTCGAGCTGCAAGGCGTAGCTGACCCCGTGCTCCACTGCGTCAGCGAAGAGGCTGCTGCCCAGCAGTTCGCCGCGAAGACGGGTGTTGGGCCATACGCCCTCCTGCAGCCCCGCCACGATGACCACGGGCCACTGGCGGCCTGCGGCACTGGCAGGTGTCATCAGCTCGACGGCGTCGTCCACCTGCGCCCGCGCGGCAAGCGTGTCCATGGGAAGTTCCTGGTTCAGGAGGTATTCGAGGAACTGCTCAGGGCCCGCGCCGGGCATCTGGTCCACATAGCGCTCTGCGGTATGGAAGAGGGCCATCATGGCGTCGAGGTCGCGGTCTGCCCGCGCACCGTGGGTGCCGCCGGACAGGGCGGATTCGGTCCAGGCGTTGGCCAGCCCGGTGGAGTGCCAGAGTGCCCAGAGAACTGTCTCGGCGTTGGCTCCTGGCTGGGATGCGGCTTTCTGCCCGGCCTGGATCATCCGGGCGGTCCGGCGCGCGGACCTGCCCTCCACGCCCAGGGTCAGCAGCGCTCCCGGTTCCAGGAGTGCCTCCACGAGCAGGGCGTCACTGGTCCGCCCGCCGCCGCCCTGCAACTCCTCGCGCCGGAGGGATTGCCGGAGCCGCCGCAGTTCAATCGACGTTGCGCCGCCGATCCGGGATGTCAGCAGCGCGACGGCCGCTTCGGGGGTTAGAAGTGAGGGGTCCAGGGCAATTGCATAAGCGTCCAGCAACGGGCGCACTGCCACTTCGTCGCGGACCGCAGACTCGGCCACCGGCACGCGGACCGGGATCCCCTGGCCTGAAAGGTAGCGCTGCAGCTCGCTGAGCTGGCCGCCGTTTCGGACAATCACCGCGATCTCGGCGAGGTCCCGGCCGTGGTTGACATGCTGGTCCAGGATGCGCTGGGCGACGTACCGCAACTCGTGCACCGGGGACGGGACGAGGTGCGCTTCCACTGTTCCCGTGAGCGTTGCGCGGGGGTCGACGACGGCGGTCCCGGGGTTCGCAGACTCTGGCTTGTGCTCGGGCTGCTCGAGCCGCCGCGCCAACTGCCCTCCGGCCCGTTGTGAGATCCGGGCGGCTACGCCGAGCCAGGCCTGGGCGATTGCGGGCGTGTGCCGGTGGGTGTGCCAGAGCGGCCGTTCGAGGACGCCCGACTCGGCTGCCAGCAGCCCCGGGAGGTCGGCGACGAGATCCGGCCGGGCCCCGCGGAAGCCCTGCACCACCGTGTCCGGGGAGAACGCGACGTAGCAGTCCTTGCCCGCCGCGATATCAGCCAAGAGTTCAAAAACGGCGGGGTTTGCCTCCTGCACGTCATCCACCAGCACCAGCTGCAGCCGTTCGCGCTCGGCCGCCAGGAAGCCGGGCTCGTCCTGGAAGATCTGGCGGGCAGTGGTGATGATGCCTGCGGGGTCGAAGGCCTCAGGCATCCGCAGGTCCAGGACGTCCCGGTATTCCGAGTACAGAGCTGCTGCGGCGATCCAGTCCGGCCTGCCGCACTGGCGCCCCAGCTCTTCAAGGTCTGTTGCTGTCCGGCCGGATTCGATGATGCGGTCAAAAAGGAGGCGCACTTCGTGCCGGAAGCCCCGGGTCTCCAAGGCCGCTTCCAGATCCGGTGGCCAGGGCAGGTCCAGGCCGGGCAGACGGTGGCCCTCCAGCAGCTCCCGGATGATCAGGTCCTGTTCGGGGCCGGACAGGAGGCGGGGTGCCCGTGGGAGCGGAAGGATCCCCTCAGCTTTCGCCCGGCGGATGAGGTCAAATGCATAGGAGGCCCAGGTCCGGGCGGGGGTGGTGCTCAGGCTCCTGTCCAGCCGCGCAGTAAACCGGTCCCGGAGCGAGTCAGCCGCCAGGCGTCCCGGTGCCAGGATGAGGATCCGTTCCGGATCCACGCCGTCCTGCAGGGCACGGCGGACGGCAGCTTCGATCAGGACGGTGGACTTCCCCGTTCCGGGTGCGCCGGGTACCAGCACGGGTCCCGAACCATGCGGCACCTCCACAGCTTCCCACTGGTCCAATGACAGCACCGGAACCTCTGCGTGGAGCTGCCGCGGCGGGAGCAGCCGGAGGCCCGTGCCGCCGGGTTGTCCTGTCGCGGAAGCAGGGCTGTCTGCGGCACCGGAGTAGTCGCCGGGCTCGAGATCGGGAATTGTTAGGGTCACACAGACATTCCATCATCAGCCACTGACAATCTGTGAAGCCGCAGCTCCAGGTGCTCGGCAACGGCATCTATCCGGTCGAAATCGTCCTCGCCCGGCGACCAGCGTGCCGCCATCAGGTCAACCCGCCAGCGGCCTTCGCCGGTGCGAAGATAGTCTTCGGGATGGCCCAGCAGGGGTGTCCCCTCCAGCAGGTAATGGCGTAGGGCTTCGGCTTCATGCCCGTGGGGACCATGCCCGCTGGACTTCAGGATCCGCCACCATGCCACGGGGCTGCCGTAGTGGCTCATCACGCGGCCAATCTGGCGGGGGCCGCCGGATCCCAGCAACTCGGCCACATCGCCGTACGCCAGTGCGGTCCCGGGCGGGACCAGCTCCACCACCGCCAGCACCGCCTCAACGTACTCGATCCGCATGAACCCAGACTAGCCGCAGTGGCGCTGCCGGATCCTGTCGGTGCCGGCCGGTAGCGTTGAAGCATGACCACCTGGAACACCCTCCCCCGCGCAGCCTTCGACCTCGAAACCACCGGCCGGAATTCGCGTGCCGCGCGCATTGTCACAGCTTCAGTCACGGTGGTCGACCACAAGGGCGACGTGATCAAGGAGCACGAGTGGCTGGCCGATCCGGGGGTTGAGATTCCCACGGAGGCGAGTGACGTCCATGGCGTGACCACCGAGCAGGCTCGCCGTGAAGGGCGGCCGGCCCACGAAGTCACCGGTGAGCTCGCAACCGTCCTGCAGGAACTGTTCGACGCCGGCATTCCGGTCATCGCGTTCAACGCCAGCTATGACTTCACGGTCCTGGCTGCGGAATCCGCCCGCTACGGTGTCCGGCAACTCACCCGGTTCCCCGTCCTGGACCCTTACATCATGAACAAGCAGGTGGACCGCTACCGCAAGGGCAAGCGGACCCTGACCGCGCTGTGCGAGGAGTATGGCATCAATCTGGACAATGCGCACACCTCGGCAGCGGACGCCTTGGCGACGCTCCGGATGCTGGACGCCATGACCATCAAATTCCCCAAGCTGAAGATGCCGGCAAGCCAGCTTCATGAACTGCAGAAGGACTGGGCCGTCAGCCAGGCGGCAGACTTTCAGAATTACCTGCGCAAGACCAAACCCACCGCCGTTATCGAAGGTGAATGGCCTGTCCTGCCGCCGGAAGATGGCGGCCGCGGCGACTTCTAGCTGAGAGCTAACTCACAAACGCCCAAGACTCGCCCATCTGCCTAGCTGGAGCTCCACGATTCGGCGTCACGCGATACGTCCGTTCACCTAAAGTTCATGAGCAAATCAAACCCGGCATAAATTCGGTCGTCCCTACTTTATCCCGGCCCTAATTCGTCTGAATGGATGGAAACCGGGAAATGAGATGATTATGTTCCGCGGTAATCCCGTCCCGGCCGGCCGGCATTCTGGGAGCAAGGCTCCAGACGCCACACGCGCAGCCTTTTCGGCCCGGTTGAACGAATGACTCAGATGAAAGTGACTACCTCATGAAGACTAAAGCCATGAAGTGGCTGACCACGGCTCCGGTAGCAGTGGCACTGGCTGTCTCGCTGGCCGCGTGCGGGTCCGGCTCGGCCCAGCCCAGCGGTACCCCCACGGACGCCCTGAAGGGCAGCGACCAGCAGACGCTGGACAAGTACACCACCGCCGTCGTCACCCCGGTCGACAAGATCGATAAGACCAAACTTGGCCTCATCACGGACGGCACCCTGCGTGTTGGTACCCTCTCTGACGCCCCGCCGAATATCTTCATTGACCCCTCCGGCAAATTCACGGGCTACGACAACGAGCTCCTGCGGGCCGTTGGCGACAAGCTGGGGCTCAAGGTCGAGTTCGCGTCCACCGACTTCTCCGCCCTGCTCTCGCAGGTCAAGAACAAGCAGTTCGACGTCGGATCCTCCTCGATCTCCACCACGGACAAGCGCCGCGAGACTGTCGGCTTCACCAATGGTTACGACTTCGGCTACATGGCCGTCGTAACCAAGAGCGACGCCAAGGTCAAGGGCTTTGCCGACCTCAAGGAAGGCGTCCGCATCGGCGTTGTCCAGGGCACCGTCCAGGACGACTATGTGACCAACACCCTCAAGCTCGAGCCGGTCCGTTTCCCGGATTACAACACGGTTTACGCCAACGTGAAGAGCGGCCAGGTGGACGCCTGGGTGGCTCCGTCCCAGCAGGCCACCGGCCAGGTCAAGGAGGGCGACAACACCAAGATCGCCGAAAAGGTCGTCAACACCCAGAACTTCACCGCCTGGGCAGTGAACAAGGACAACCAGCCGCTGATCGATGCCCTCAATTCCGGCCTCGACGCCGTGATCGCCGATGGCACATGGACCAAGCTCACGGCCCAGTGGTACACGGACCGCCCGACGGCTGCCGAGCAGACCCCGCAGGGCTGGAAGCCGGGCAGCAAGGCCGTCCAGGTTCCGGCGAAGTAGGCCGGCGCGTTCCGTGGATATCTTCAAACTGCTCTCTGATACCTTCCTGGATTGGAAGGCGATAGGCGAAGTCCTGCCCAAGATGTTTGCCGTCGGGCTGCCGAACACCCTAGTTTTGGCCGTCACGTCGGGGGTCATCGGCACGGTTCTTGGCATGCTGCTCGCCCTGATGGGGATCTCCCGGAACGCCGCCGCCCGCTGGATTGCGCGCATCTACACCGATGTCCTGCGCGGGCTGCCGCCCATCCTGACCATCCTGGTGATCGGGCTGGGCTTCGGACCGATTTTCCGGCAGATGACTGGTTCCAGCAGCCCTTATCCGATGGCCATCGTGGCGCTGTCCCTGATGTCGGCCGCTTACATCGGTGAGATCTTCCGCTCCGGGATCCAGAGTGTCGATAAGGGGCAGCTCGAGGCCACGCGCGCCCTGGGCTTCGGCTACGGGCCGGCCATGCGCCTGGTCGTCGTGCCCCAGGGGGTCCGGCGGGTCCTGCCGGCGCTGGTCAACCAGTTCATTGCCCTGATCAAGGAATCGTCCCTTGTCTTCATGCTCGGACTCCTGGCTTCGGAACGCGAAATCTTCCAGATCGGCAAGGATGCGGCGTCCAACAGCGGAAATCTTTCCCCCTACGTTGCGGCTGCGGTGTTCTATCTGGCGCTCACCGTTCCGTTGACGCATTTTGTGAACTGGATTGACCGCCGGCTGCGCTCCGGACGGCCGGAGAAGAAAGAACCTGACGAGGCAGCCGCCGTCGTAGGAAAGGGAGCCCAGGCATGAGCGAGTTCGTTTCCGGAACGCTGACAGCCCAGAACATCCACCTGGCTTTCGGGTCAAACCGCGTCCTGCGCGGCATCGATCTGCACGTCGAGAAGGGCACCACGGCTTCCGTGATCGGGCCTTCCGGCTCGGGCAAATCCACGCTTCTTCGCGTCATGAATCGGCTCATTGAGCCCGACGAGGGTGATATTTTGTTGGACGGCCGGTCGGTGCTCAAAGACAACCCGGATGAACTACGGCGGAGGATCGGCATGGTCTTCCAGCAGTTCAATCTGTTTCCGCACAAAACCGTGGTGGAGAACGTCTCCCTGGCGCTGCGGAAGCTGCGCGGGATGTCCAAGGACCAGGCGCGGGAAGAAGCGCTCGGCCAACTGGACCTCGTGGGCCTGAAGCACAAGGCGGATGTCCGTCCGGCGAACCTTTCAGGTGGCCAGATGCAGCGCGTCGCAATCGCCCGTGCACTGGCCATGAAGCCTGAAGTGATGTTCTTTGACGAGGCCACTTCCGCGCTGGACCCTGAGCTGGTCAAGGGCGTCCTGGCCCTCATGACCGACCTCGCGAAGGGCGGCATGACCATGGTGGTGGTGACCCACGAGATGGGCTTCTCCCGCAACGTCTCAGACACCGTGACGTTCATGGATGCAGGCGTGGTGGTCGAATCGGGTCCGCCCGAGCAGATCTTCACGGCGCCCGCGACAGACCGCCTGAAGGGTTTCCTCTCGGACGTGCTCTAGACGCACCAACAGAAAATCCCCGGCTCCCGGACATTTCCCCCTCGCATGCGGCGGGGTTTTGTCCGGGAGCCGGGGATTTCCGGCTTAACCGCAGAAACAGCGTCCGACGGCGGCGCTAGGCTTTAGCGGCCGCGGCAGCCTTCGCGGCGGCGGGCAGGGCATCGAAGATCCGGTTCATGGCGGCGTCGTCGTGGGCCGCCGAGAGGAACCAAGCTTCGAAGACAGACGGCGGCAGGTAGACGCCGGAGTCCAGCATGGAGTGGAAGAACGGCGCATAGCGGAAGGTTTCCTGCGCCTGGGCATCCGCGTAGTTGTGGACACCGTTGGCCGACGTGCCGAACGCCACCGAGAAGAGGTTCCCGGCGAACTGGATGGAGTGGTCCACGCCGGCGTCGTCCAGAGCCGAGGACACCGCCGAGGACAGCTCCAGCGAGCGGACGTCCACAAACGAGTACACATCCCGCGTGGCATGGGTCAGGGTGGCCACCCCGGCGGCCATGGCCACGGGGTTACCGGAGAGTGTCCCGGCCTGGTAGACCGGGCCCAGTGGCGCCAGGTAGTCCATCACCTCCGCGCGCCCGGCGAGGGCCGCCGCCGGCATGCCACCGCCGATGACCTTGCCGAAGGTGAGCAGGTCCGGGGTCCACGGGTCAGCCGCATCCGGCGCACCGCCGGTCAAGCCCCAGTAACCCGAGTAGCCGGTGCGGAAGCCGGTCAGGACCTCGTCCACGATCAGTAGGGCGCCGTGTTCGCGGGTGATGCGGGACAGCCCCAGGTTGAAGCCCTCCCGCGGGGTGACCACGCCCATGTTGGCGGGCGCGGCTTCCGTAATCACGGCGGCGATGTTGGGCCCGTGCGCGGCGAACGCGGCCGCGACGGCGGCGAGGTCGTTGTAGGGCAACACCAATGTTTCGGCGGCGGTGGCTTCGGTGACGCCCGCCGAGCCCGGGAGCGCCAGGGTGGCCACACCGGATCCGGCAGCTGCTAGCAGTCCGTCGAGGTGGCCGTGGTAGCAGCCGGCGAACTTGATGATGAGGTTGCGGCCCGTGAAACCGCGGGCCAGGCGGACGGCCGTCATGGTGGCCTCGGTCCCCGTGGACACCATGCGGACGCGCTCGGCAGCCGGCACACGCTCCTGCACGATGGCGGCCAGGTTGGCCTCGTCGGGGGTGGACGCGCCAAACGAGAGCCCCCTGTCCACGGCAGCGTGCACCGCCTCCAGCACGGCGGGGTGGGCATGGCCGAGGAGGGCCGGGCCCCAGGAGCAGACCAGGTCCACGTACTCGGTGCCGTCCGCGTCCGTGAGGTACGGCCCCTTGGCGGAAACCATGAATCTGGGCGTCCCGCCCACTGAGCCAAAGGCGCGGACGGGCGAGTTGACGCCACCGGGCATCAGGGTCTGGGCACGGGCGAACAGGTCATCAGAACGGGTCATGCCCCTATTCTCCCATCCCCCACGGTGGCCGGAGCCCACGCCATGCGCGGGCTCCGGCCACGGAAACGGGCGTCAGCTACCGGCGAGCATGTCCGCCACGAGGGGCGCCACCTCAGTGCCAAACAACTCGATGGAACGCAGCATGTTCCCGTGGGGCAGCGTGGAGCCGCTGAACTTCATTTCGAAGCGGTCAGCGCCCAGAGTCTGCTTGAGCCGGACAATCTTCTCGGCGACGGTTTTCGGGGAGCCGATAAAGAGGGCGCCGTCCTCGTCCGCAGCGGCCTCAAATTCACCACGGCCGGCCGGACCCCAACCGCGTTCGGCGCCGATCTTGTTCCTGCCCACCAGCCAGTGCGAGTAGTACTCCTCGAGTGCCTGTTCGTCGGTGTCGGCCACGTAGCCGGGAGAGTGAACGGACAAAGCCTGCGGATCGTGGCCCTTCTCGGCCAGGGTCCGCTTGTACAGGTCAACATAGGGCCGGAACCGCTCCGGTTCGCCGCCAATGATGGCCAGGACCATCGGGTAGCCGTAGGTGGCGGTGCGGACGACGGACTGGGGCGAGCCGCCCACTCCGATCCAGGTGGGAAGCAGGCGGCCTTCCACATGCGGATAGACCATCTGACCCCGAAGCGACGCCCGGGTCCGGCCATCCCAGTTCACCGGCTTCTGGGAGCGCACCCGGTCGTAGAGGTCCAGCTTTTCCTCGAACAGGACCTCGTAGTCGGCAAGATCGTGGCCGAACAGCGGGAAGGACTCCGTGAACGAGCCCCGGCCCAGGATGACTTCGGCCCGGCCGTTGGAGAGGGCGTCGAGGGTGGCGAAGCGCTGGAAGACCCGGATGGGGTCGTCCGAGCTCAGCACCGTTACGGCACTGCCGAGCCGGATGTTTTCCGTGGCGGTGGCAATGGCCGCCAGGACCACCTCCGGAGCGCTGACGGCGAAGTCCTTGCGGTGGTGCTCCCCCACGCCAAAGGAGTGGAGGCCGACGGCGTCAGCCACCTTGGCCTGCTCCACCACCTGGCGCAGCACCTGGGCATGGTGTTTGGGTGCCCCGTCGGCCGCCAGGTCAACGTCGCCGAATGTACTGACGCCAAGCAGGATGGTGTCCGAGGGGACGGGGGCGGTGGGGTTGACCGCGGTTGAAGGAGAGGTTCCGGAAAGCTCGCTGTTTTCATGCATACGCATACAAACGACCGGGCGTCGGGAAACATTCCCTCGGCATCAGCAATCCCGGCTTGTCAGGATTCCTTAAGCCAGCCGGCGAGCTCGGAGGCCCAGTAGGTCAGCACCGTATTGGCGCCCGCCCGCTTGATGCCAAGGACGGATTCCGTGATGGCACCGCGCCGGTCGATCCAGCCGTTCGCGGCGGCAGCCTCGATCATCGCGTACTCACCTGAGATTTGGTAGGCCGAGACGGGGACGGGGCTCATCGCGGCCACATCCGCGAGGATGTCCAAGTAGCTCATGGCCGGTTTCACCATGACCATGTCGGCGCCTTCTTCAAGGTCCAGCTCCACCTCAAGGATCGCTTCGCGGCGGTTGGCGGCATCCATCTGGTAGGTGCGGCGGTCCCCTTTGAGCTGGGAGTCCACGGCTTCACGGAAGGGGCCGTAGAAAGCGGACGCGTACTTGGCTGCGTAGGCCATGATGGCCGTGTTCTTGTGGCCGGATTCCTCGAGGGCCTGGCGGATGACGGCGATCTGGCCGTCCATCATGCCGGAGGGGCCGAGGACGTGTGCCCCGGCGTCAGCCTGGGCCACCGCCATCTGGCCGTAGATTTCCAGGGTGGCGTCGTTGTCCACGTAACCCTCTGCATCCAGGACGCCGCAGTGCCCGTGGTCGGTGAATTCATCCAGGCACAGATCACCCATGACCACCAGGTCATCGCCCACCTCGGCACGGACGTCGCGGATGGCCTGGTTGAGGACGCCGTCCGGGTCCAGGGAAGCGGTGCCGCGCGCATCGCGCACCTCGGGGACGCCAAACAGCATGATGCCGCCCACACCCAGCTCCACGGCCTCGGCCGCGGCGCGTTTGAGGGACTCGGTGGTGTGCTGCACCACGCCCGGCATGGACGTGATGGGTGCCGGCTCGCTGATGCCTTCGCGGATGAACGCGGGCAGTATCAGGTCCGCCGGGGCCAGGCGGTACTCGGCGGTGAGACGGCGCATGGCCGGCGTGGTGCGGAGGCGGCGCGGGCGGTGGTTCGGAAAGCTCATCAGATGGTCCCTTCGTTGGCGAAAACGGTCTCCAGGGCGGCCACAATGCCGTCCGGGGTAGGCACTTTGGCGGTGGCAGCCACCGGGATCCCCAGCGCGGCAGCTTCTGCCGCCGTCGGACGCCCAATGGCAATCAACCGGCACCGGCCCAGCGGCAGCAGAGTGCGGGCGATCCGCCGCGCGGCGCTGGGCGAGGCAGCGACGACGGCGTCGATAGTTCCGGCGTCGAGCTCCCCGCGCGCCTCCTGCGGGCTGAGCTCCCGCGGTGCCGCGTGGGCGGAACCGCCGACGGCGGTTGGAAGCTCCGCCGCCACGCGGAGTTCCGCCCGGGCCGGGAAATCCACGGTGTGGTAGGCCACGAGGGAGGTCACGTCGGCCCCCTTCGCGGCAAGGCCTTCGCGCAACCCGGGCGCAGCGATGTCTGCCTGCGGCAGCAGCACGCGTTCCGGGGCTGCGGTCCACAGGCCGACCAGCCCGTCGGCAGACTGGTTGTCCTCCGGGGCAAGCGCCACGGGAATGCCCAGGGCTTGCAGGACCTGCCGGGAGGACGGCCCGATCGTGGCTACGCGCGTTCCGGACGGGACGAGGGCGGCCGGTGTGGTGCCACGCTGGGCCGCTTTTTCTACGAGAACCCGCACTGTGGTGATGCTGCTGACCACCAGCCAGTCAAAGTCACCGGCAGCAAGGCCATCCAGGGCGGCGTCGAGGGCCGGCTGGTCAATGGCCCGTTCGAAATCGATGAGCGGCAGGACCAGGGGTTGGGCGCCCAGGCTGCTGAGCAGCGACGCCAACGGCCGCGCGCGGTCGGCGCTCCGGGTGATCAGGACGCGCTTGCCACGCACGGCGCCAGCCTGGTCATCAGCAAGGCCGCAGGCCAGGTCATCAGGACGCGGCAAGGTCCGCGATCTCCGCGGCGCCGGCCGCAAGCAGGAGCTCGGCCACTTCGATGCCGAGCAGGGTTGCGCCAACTTCGGTCAGCCCGTCTGTCGCCTTCTTTTCACGCACAATTTTCGTGCCGTCCACGGCGCACACCGCCGCTTCGAGGTACAGCATGCTGCCCTTACGGGAAGCGAAGGCACCCACAGGGGCGGCGCAGCCAGCTTCGAGGCGGGCCAGCACGGCCCGTTCGGCGGTCACGGCGAGGCGGGTGTCCTCATCATTGAGTGCGGCCAGTGCCTGGGCGAGGACACCCTGGGACCCTTCGGTGGAACCGGCCTTGCGCGGGGCGTCAGCTGTCCTGCATTCAATGGCCAGCGAACCCTGCCCGGGCGCAGGCAGCATAACGTCCGCCTCGAAGAATTCGCTGACGGTGTCCAGGCGGCCGATGCGCTCCAGGCCTGCGGCCGCCAGCACGACGGCGTCGAGGTCACCCGGTGCGGTGTCAGCGTTGCCGGGCAGGCCGGGCACGCGGCCCAGGCGCGTATCCACGTTGCCTCGGATGTCCTGCACGTCAAGGTCCGGGCGGGCGGCACGAAGCTGGGCGGCACGGCGCGGTGAGCCCGTGCCCACCTTGGCCCCCTGTGGCAGGTCGGCGAGCTTCAGTCCGTCGCGCGCACACAGCACGTCCCGGACATCCACGCGCTTGGGCGTCGCCGCGATAGTCAGGCCAAGTGCCGCGCCCGTGGGAAGGTCCTTGAGCGAGTGCACGGCAACATCGCAGGTTTCCTGCAGCAGCGCATCACGCAGGGCGGCGACAAACACGCCGGTGCCGCCCATCTGGGAGAGTGATCCGGTTTTGACGTCGCCTTCGGTGGTGATGTGGACAAGTTCCACCGGGAAGCCTCCGACGGCGGACAGCTGGTCAGCCGTCTGCTGGGTCTGGGTCAGAGCGAGTTTGCTGGCCCGTGTTCCGATCCGTACGGTCACAGTGCGCCTTCTCCCCGGGCAGCGCCTGTTCCGCCTGCCGGGTACTCGTCATGCCCGGTGCCAACGGTGGTGTCCGCTCCGGCGATGGTCGGCTTTTCGCCGCGGAAATTGGCGCAGCAGCCGGGCCGGCAGACGTCGTACCAAGGGCCCAGGGCCGTCATGGCAGGCCGCTCGCTGACGTTGTTGGCACGGGTCCGTTCCGAAATGAGTTCCACGAGGCCGTTCACGAACTTCCGGTGGGTGCCCGGCGTCGGAACGCGCGTGGCAGCGAGTCCCAGGTTGCGGCAGGTCTCCATGGCTTCGGTGTCCAGGTCCCACACAACTTCCATGTGATCGCTGACGAAGCCCAGCGGGACGATGACGATGCCCTTGATGCCCTGGCCCGCCAACTCCTCGATCGCATCGTTGATGTCCGGCTCCAGCCACGGCACGTGCGGGGCGCCGGAGCGGGACTGGTAGACCAAGGACCACGGCGCAGTCAGGCCGGACTCGGCTTTGACCCTGTCGATGACCGCTGCGGCCGTTGCCAGGTGCTGGGCCACGTAGGCCGAGCCTTCCTCAAACTCGCGCGGCTCAGCCTCGGACCGTCCGGCAGCTTCAGCATCGCGGGTAGGGATGGAGTGCGTCGCGAACAGGATGTGGATGGGCGCGTCCGGTGTACCGGCAGCGGCGAGCTGGGCACGAACATCCGCAAGCCCCGCTGTTGTTCCTTCAATGAACGGTTCCACGAAGCCGGGGTGGTCGAAGTACTGGCGTACCTTGTCCACCTCCAGCCGGCCATCCAACCCGGTCTCCGTCAGGGCCACGCCGATGTCCTCGCGGTACTGGCGGCAGCTGGAGTAACAGGAGTACGCACTGGTGGTGACCATGAGCAATTTGCGGTGGCCGGAGTCGTACGCGTCCTGCAGGGTCTGAGGAAGGTAGGGGTCCCAGTTGCGGTTGCCCCACAGCACCGGAAGGCTGATTCCGCGCGCCGTGAGCTCCGCTTCGAGGGCGGCCTTGAGTTCGCGGTTCTGCTGGTTGATGGGGCTGATGCCGCCGTTGGCCCGGTAGTGGTGGGATACCTCTTCAAGCCGCTCGTCCGGGATGCCGCGGCCGCGGGTGACGTTGCGCAGGAAAGGAAGGACGTCGTCCTGGCCTTCGGGTCCGCCGAAGGAGGCGAGGAGGACCGCGTCATATTCCTTGGGTGCCATCCGGCCGGCTTCGGTGACCGGGTTGATGGCGGTTACCGAGGCGCCCGCCTGGGGCTCAGGCCCGGTCACGCCAGAACCTCTGCGACCTCGGCCGAGGTGACGCGGCGGCCCGTGTAGAACGGAATTTCCTCGCGCACATGGTTGCGCGCCTCCGTGGAGCGCAGGTGGCGCATCAGGTCCACGAGGTCAACGAGCTCCGGAGCCTCGAGGCCCAGGATCCACTCCCAGTCACCAAGCGCGAAGGAGGAAACGGTGTTGGAGATGACCTGCGGGAAGTCCCTGCCCAGGAGGCCGTGGTCGCGGAGCATCTTGCCGCGTTCCGCCTCGGGGAGGATGTACCACTCGTAGGAGCGCACGAAGGGGTAGACGCACAGCCACTCGGCCGGTGCCACGCCACGGGAGTAGGCCGGGGTGTGGTTCTTCGCGAATTCGGCTTCGCGGTGCACGCCCATGGCCGACCAGACGATCTCCGTGCCGGCGAAGAGCTTGCTGCGGCGGATGTCTCGGATGGCCTTCTGGAGGTCTTCGGGTTTGGGGCCGTGGAGCCACACCATGACGTCGGCATCGGCGCGCATGGCCGAGACGTCGTAGCTGCCGCGGTGGGTCACGCCGGCATCGGCGAGCCGTGACAGCAGTGCGTCAAAGTCGGCGGCAGCGTCGGCGCTGCGCACGAGCTGCTCGGAGCGTTTGAAAACCGTCCAGAGGGTGAAGAACTGCTCGGCTGATTCTTCGGTTTTAGTGACAGATTCGGCAGAAGTGTGGCTCATGGTTACCAGTTTGCATCTTCCTTACCTCCAAGTCGAAACCGGCGAGTTCTACACGGCGTAGAAGTGCGCAATTTCACACTGACGAAGGATTAAAACTTGCGGATCCTGGCAAACAGGAGCCCGGCAGCTCCGGCCGAACCCACCAGGCCGACGCCGAGCCAGACCTTCGCGGTTTCCGCTGCGGGTCCGGCGGAAGTCATCTCGTGGCGGGCCGAGGGCGCCCCGGCACCAGTCGGGTGTCCGGCGGTTTCCGTCGAGCCGGTGCCGTGGGCGCCGGCTGTGGTTTGCGTCGCCGTGGGTGCCGCACCATTTGCGGCGTCGGACTGACGGGAGCCTTGTCCCTCCGGCCCCGGCTGCGCCGTGCCTGGTGCGGCAGGCTGGGCTGAGGTGCCCGGGCCGATCCCGCCAGCCGCTGAACCGTTTCGCGGATCCTCTGACGATGAGGACGGCGACGGCGGCGCAGCGGTGCCCTGGGCAGGAGCGCCTTGAGTGGGGACGTCCTGGGGAACCGCTGCCGGCGAGGTGGGAGAGTCCGGTGCGGGAGCCATGGGCGTGGGAGTCGGAGACTGGGTGGCCGGATCCGATGGCCGGGCCGGGCCAGCGGAGGCTGTGCCGGTCGGCGCTGGGCCGGTCGGCGCTGGGCCGGTCGGCGCGGTGCCGGTGGGGACCGGGCCGGGGGAAGCCGGGCTGGGGGAAGCCGGGGCTGGTTCGGCTGGTGCTGTGTGGGCATTGGAACGGCCCGGCGAGCCGGCCTGAAGGCCCTTAAGCACGCCGCCGATCACGGAATCAGCTTTGGGGCTCTTTGTTTGGGCTTGCTTGCCGGCATCATTCTTTCCGTCGGCGGCCTGGGAGGCAGGGACACCTGCAGAAAACACCAGTACCGCTCCGAGGGCGGCTGCCGCCGCGCCACGCCGAAGCCCCCCAGGGATACTGGTCCTGGAACGGGAAGGCTCGGACCTGTAAATAACCATAGTTATCGACCCTAGCCACAGGACCGGACGGATTGAAAACCGGAAATCCCGGCCCGTGAGGGGCCGCCTCCGGGCCGGGATTCCGCTGAACAGGGGCGATGATCAGCCGGCCAGAGCGCGGATCTCTTTCTGTGTGTCGAACACAACAGCAGCCAGTCCGTTGCCGGCAACCCAGCCGCCCACAACGCTGAGTCCGTCTTCCGCTGAGCAGATATTGCGGATCTCGGCGACGCGCGCTTTGTGGCCAACGGCTGCGAACGGCAGCGCGCCTTGCCACCTGACCACGTCCCAACCCACTACGTCCTTATCCTGCACAGGCACGTCCAGCAGGGTGGAAGCGTCCCGCAGTGCTGCGGCCAGGAGATCCGGGTCCGTGACGGGCGCGGAACCCGCCGCTGGAGAGCCTTCTCGTGCAGTGTCCTCGAGCCGCCCGTACGAGAGTCGAAGCACGTGGGTGCCAGGTCCGGCTGCGGCGGCTAGCCAGTCCCACTTCGCGGTGGCGTGGGTCAGTGCTTTCGCCTCGATGCCGGGCGTCTGCGGCGCAACCAGGACGCCGGTGCCGCGTGGCCTGCGGTCGAGTTCGGGCAGGTCCACCACCAGCGTGACGAGGCGGACGTCGGGCCCATGCCCGGGGCTCCTGCCCGCAAGGGCGGGGACAGCCTGCTGAAGCAGCCCGACGGCGGCCGGGCCCGGAAGCGCCACTACCAGCAGGCCGCCGTCGTACGCTGCCTCACCCGCGGTGACGCGCCAGCCATCCGTGGTCCGCTCCACTGAACTCGCGGCGGAGCCGCTCAGCAGGGTAACCCCTCGCCCCCGGAGATCGTTGAGGAGCGCCGTGACGAGGGTGTGCATGCCGTTTTCGAGACCGGCGACGGCGGAACCTGCCTTCGCCGCGGATGGTCCCCCCGCACTGCGGCGCTGGGCAGCCACGGCGGCCGCCAGCGAACCGTGCGCCTTGATCCCGGCGCGCAGTCCGGGCGCCACCATATCTACATCGAGAAGGCCCGGATCGGCGGAGTGCACGCCGCCCACTACGGGGGCAACGAGCCGCTGCAGCACACGGCGGCCCATCCGTGCCCGCACCAGGGCCGAGACACTGGCGACCTCCGCGGCGGCACCTATGCGCGCCGGCAGGTACTTGTCCAAAGACGCCCGCAGGGAGCCCACGAGTCCGAGCGAACGCCGGACCTCCGGATCCCACGGGTTGGCGGGAATGCCCAGGACACCGGTCTTGGGCAGTTCGCGGGGGCCGTCCGGAAGCTGCACCCAGGCGCCGCCGGGGCGAGGGGCAACGATCTTGCCGGCAAGCCCAAGCTCAGCGGCGAGGTCGGCCACCGCTGTGGAGCGGGTGGCGAAGGACTCCGCGCCGCTGTCCAGGGTGAGGCCGGCCACCACATGACTGCCTACGCAGCCGCCCCAGGTGGCCGTCGCCTCCAAGACCGTCACAGCGTGGCCTGCAGCAGCCAACTCCCGCGCTGCCAACAGACCGGAGATGCCGCCCCCCAGAACGATCGCTGTCCTGGCCGGCGTGATGGAGCTGCCCATGCCCTTACTCCGGGGAGATGGAGTGGATAAGTTCGACGACCCTTGTCAGGACCGTGGGGTCCGTCTCGGGCGGCACTCCGTGGCCCAGGTTGAGTACGTGTCCCGGGGCTGAGGAGCCCGCCGCAATGACCTCGCGCACGTGGGCCTCGAGGACGTCCCACGGGGCGGACAGCAAAGCCGGATCAATGTTTCCCTGCAGCGGCACGGTCCCGCCCAGGCGTCGGTTCGCCTCGTCGAGCGGCAGGCGGTAATCAACGCCCACCACGTCCACCCCGACGTCGCGCATGGCCACCAGGAGTTCGGAGGTACCGGTGCCGAAGTGGATCAGCGGCGCGCCGAGGTGGCGGACGTGGTCCAGGGCCCTGGCGGAGGCCGGTGCAACGTACTTGGTGTAGTCGGCCAGGCCCAGGGACCCTGCCCAGGAGTCGAACAGCTGGCCGGCGGACGCTCCGGCCTCGAGCTGCGCCCGGAGGAACAGTCCCGAAGCGTCGGCGGCCCAGTTAGCCAGCGCAGCCCAGGTCTCAGGGTCCGCGTGCATCATGGTTCGCGGGCCCAGGTGGTCACGGGAGGGCTTGCCCTCAACCATGTAGGCGGCGAGAGTGAACGGCGCACCGGCGAACCCGATCAGCGGGGTATTGCCCAGTTCCGCCACGGTCAGGCGGACTGCTTCGCGGATGGGCTCCAGAGCTTCCCAGGTTAGCTGCGGCAGGGCAGCGACGTCCGCCGCGGTGCGGACCGGCTTGTCCAGCACGGGGCCCACGCCGGGAACAATGTCCACGCCGATGCCTGCGAGCTTCAGCGGGATCACAATGTCGGAGAAGAAGATCGCAGCGTCCACGTCGTGACGACGCACGGGCTGCAGGGTGATCTCGGAGGCAAGCTCCGGCCGCAGGCACGAATCGAGCATTGCCACGCCTTCGCGAACCTTCAGGTACTCCGGAAGGGAGCGGCCGGCCTGGCGCATGAACCACACCGGGCGCCGTGACGGCTTGCCGCCACGGTAGGCGGTGATCAGCGGGGAATCGGCGGTGCGGCCGTCCATCAGCGGGTGGCTGGCGGCAAGTGCGCCGTCATGAGACGGGGCATGAGACACGGCGTTGGACGCGGCGGGGCTGGAAGTCATGACTCTGATTGTGCCCAAAAACGGACCTAAAAGATAACGCACAGCCTGTCATGTGCAGCGTGCTTCGACGCAGGGTGGCGCGAATCACGGGCTTCCCGTCCGGCAACTGCGCCCCGGGGTTGTTCTACGGCGCTACGAAAAAGCTATGATGGATCTGCTGTGGTTCTTTTCTCATTGGTGGCGACACACGCTGACATCGATCTTGAGACCGTTGCTCAATTGAGCAGCGGTGCTTCAGAGATCGCCACATCCGCACTCTCCGGATCGCCGGCAGTGACGGGTGCGGTGGTGCTTGCCACCTGCAACCGGTACGAGATCTATGGTGAGGCGCCCAACGCCGATGACGTGGAGGCTGCCAGGGCAGCCTTGGTGTCAGAGATCAGCGGCCTGAGCGGACTTAACGAACAGCTCGTCTCCCGCGCCTTCAGCACGCGCACCGGCCCGGAAGTCAGCCAGCACCTGTTCGCCGTCAGTTCCGGCCTCGATTCCGCTGTGGTGGGCGAGCGTGAAATTGCCGGGCAGGTCCGCCGGGCTCTTATTAACGCTCAGCACGAGGGCACTGCCAGTGCAGGCCTAGTCCGGCTGTTCCAGGCTGCATCCAAAACCGCGAAGGATGTTGGCGCGCAGACCGCACTGGGTTCGCGTGGCCTGTCGATCGTCTCGGTGGCCTTGGATCTCGCGACCGATTTGTCCGAGAACCCCGACTGGTCCGGCAAAAAGGTCGTGCTGTTCGGCACCGGCGCTTACGCCGGCGCCACCATGGCGTTGCTGCGCGAACGCGGCTGCACAGACATCTCGGTCTTCTCCTCATCGGGCCGCGCCGAAGCCTTCGTAGCTACCCGCGGCGGAACAGCGCTGGACGCTGAGACCCTCTCCCCCGCGGTGGCCGCGGCCGATGTGATGATCGGTTGCAGTGGATCGGACACCCGCGTTGAAGCCGGTGAACTGGCCCAGGTCCGCGCCGGGTCTCGCCAGCCGCTGGTCGCAATCGACCTGGCCCTGACCCATGACTTCGACCCGGAAGTGGGCCAACTCGACGGCGTCGAACTGCTCACATTGGAATCAGTCCGCTTGGCCGCTCCGCAGGAACAGGCCGAGTCCCTCAGCCAGGCCAGCGACATCGTGTCCGGCGCTGCCCGGGCTTTCGAACAGGAGCGCGAATCACGCTCGGTGGACTCCGCCATTGTTGCACTGCGCCGCCACACCATGAACGTCCTTGACGCCGAGATGGAGCGGGTCCGCGCCCGCCACGGCTGCACCGCCGCAGCCGAGGAAGTGGAGTTCGCGCTCCGCCGCATGGTCAAGCAACTCCTGCACGTACCTACGGTCCGCGCCCGCCAGCTGGCAGCGAACGGCCAGCAGGACGACTACGTTTCAGCACTCGAAACCCTCTATGGAATCACGGTGGAGCAGCCCGCCGCCGCGTCCCAGGCCGAATGCCCCGTCGACCACGCGGTCACCGACCAGCGCGGCACCGCAACCGCCTAACCCTCCCGCGACCCGCGACCGGCGACGCTCTCTCACTTAATGCGGCTTTTTTGATGGCGCTCTCTCACTTTCTTGAAAGTGAGAGAGCGTCATTGTTTTAGCCGCATTAAGTGAGAGAGGGTTGGGACGAGAGACCGCTTAGTAGACAGGCTTTTCCGGCTCGACATCGCGCACCCAGGCCAGGATCCCGCCGTCGAGATGGCTGACCCGCTGGTACCCGGCCTTTCGCGCAGCTTCCAGGACGTTCGCTGACCGGGTTCCCGCCTTGCAGTGGAACACGATGTCCTTGTCCTGAGGCAGTTCCGCCCACGCTTCGCCCGCAAGGATCCTGCCCTGCGGAATCAGGACCGAACCGTCGATACTGACGATGTCGTGTTCGCCGGTCTCCCTGACGTCCACCAGCGCAAAGTCCTTCAGGCCGGCCTTTCGCGAGGCCAGCATGGTGGCCAGCTGGGTCGCCGTGACCGTGTGCTCCGTGTCTGCGGACACCGCGGGGGTGATTCCGCAGAAGGCCTCGTAGTCGGTCAGCTCCGTGATGGGCGCGGCGGCGGGATCCTTGGACACCCGGATCTCGCGCCAGCTGCCGCCCAGCGCGTCGAAGAGTGCCACCCGGCCAAGCAATGAACGCCCGACGCCGGTGATCAGCTTGACTGCCTCGGTCACCATGAGTGATCCCACGGCAGCGCAGAGCATGCCAAAGACGCCGCCCTCACCGCAGGAGGGAACGGATCCGGCCGGCGGCGCCTCAGGATAAAGGTCGCGGTACGTGGGGCCATGCTTTTCCCAGAAGACGCTCACTTGGCCGTCGAAGCGGAAGATCGACCCCCAGACATACGGTTTGCCTAGAATCGCGGCGGCGTCGTTGACCAGGTAGCGGGTGGCGAAGTTGTCGGCGCCGTCCAGGATCAGGTCGTAGTCCGCGAAGAGTTCCAGTGCGTTGGATGCGTCGAGCCGGACATTGTGGAGCCGGACGTCCACCAGCGGGTTCAGCGCTGCGATGGCGTCCCGGGCGGATTCGATCTTCGGCCGGCCTACATCGGCCACGCCGTGGATCACTTGCCGCTGCAGGTTGCTCAGGTCAACGGCGTCGTCGTCGATGATTCCCAGGGTCCCCACCCCGGCGGCCGCCAGGTACAGCAGGGCGGGCGAGCCCAGGCCACCGGCGCCGATAACCAGCACTTTGGCGTTCTTTAGCCGCCGCTGCCCCACGGCACCGATTTCCGGGATGATGAGGTGCCGAGAGTACCGTTCCACCTCGGCCGGCGTCAGATCGGAGGCGGGCTCCACCAGCGGCTTAAGCGATACAGAGGAATCATTTACGGTCAAAGTCGAAGCCATACTTCAATGTATGCCCGAAGATACCGCCCGGTCATATTACCGCGCAGTATTGTGGAAGTATCGGCAAGGGAAAGTAGGGGAACTGTGGCGCATGAAGCACAGGCTGACCGGGCGTCTGGCGGGGAACCGCCGGCACCTCAACGCACTGCGGGGCAGCGGTCCGCGCGGCTTCCCCGGGATGAGCGCCGGGCGCAGCTCCTGGCGGCGGCCCAGGAGGTCTTTGTTGCCAACGGCTACCATGGCGCTGCCATGGATGAGATCGCCGAAACAGCCCACGTCAGTAAGCCCGTGCTGTATCAGCACTTTCCGTCCAAACGCGAGCTGTATCTTGCCTTGCTGGATACCCACCTGACCTCCCTGACTGACCTGATGCTGGGCGCCCTGAACTCCACCACGGACAACGACGAACGTGTGCAGGCAGTGATGCGGGCCTACTACCGCTTTATCGCCAGCGACGACCAGGCCCACCGCCTGGTTTTCGAATCGGACCTCATCAATGACCCCGACGTCAGCTCCCGGCTGGAAACTTTCAACAAAACCTTCGCGGACGCCGTCGCCCGCGTTATTGCAGAAGACACCAAACTTCCCCACCTCGAGGCGCAGCTGCTGGGACGCGGACTGGCCGGAATGGCGCAGGTCAGCGCGCGTTACTGGCTCGAAACGGACGGCAACCTGGACCTCGATGTGGCCAGCGACCTCATTTACCGTTTAGCTTGGCGCGGAATCTCGCGCTTCCCCAAAGAGTCCTAGACTACAAATAAGAGAACCGAAGAACTTTGATTGGCTGGGAGGCCCCCTTTTGGAAATTAAGATCGGCATTCAGAACATTGGCCGCGAAATCGTGCTGGAATCGGCAGAGGACGCTGACGCTATAGCTACGGTCGTGGAAGAAGCCATCACCAAGGGCACCGAGCTCCGCCTCAAGGATGACAAGGGACGTATCATCATCGTTCCGGGCAATGCGCTGGGCTACGTGGAGATCGGCGCCGAAGAAGCCCGCAAGGTTGGCTTCGGCCAGTTCTAAGACACGAGCTTTAGCACCCAAGCGGGCCACTGCCTGTCGGCGGTGGCCCGCTGCATTCCGAGGGAGATTCCATGCTTTCGCTGACCATCGTTGTCCTGGTCACCGCCGCTGCGGGCTTCATTGTCTGGGCCAATGACAGGCGCCATACCCGGTACGGCATGATACTGCCCGCCGGTGTAGCCGTCGCCGTGGGTGCGCTCAGCTGGATCATCTTCATGGCGGCGGGCTTCGGCTACATGCCGGGCCTCACCTGGATCCCCTGGATCCTGCCGATGGCCCTGGGCGCGGCGGCTGCCCTCGGGGCCGTCATCTACCTGGGAAGGAGCCGCGAACACCATGACCTCCAGCGGCTCACCAGGGCCCTGAAGCTGTAGCAACCAGGGCCGCCAGCCCGCTCAGGGGCCCGACGTCGCCTCAGGCCGGTGCCCTACCTCCGTGCACAGGCACAGCCGGTTCCCTTGCGCGTCGGTGACCACCACCCAGTCGGGTGCGTGGTCATGGTTCATTAGGGCCCCGGCGGCCGCTGTCTTCTCCAGGACGGGCCCCGATTCGGCCAGGCTCCAGTGGACATCAAGGTGGAGCCTGCTGCTATTGGGCGTCCCTGTTTCCTGGAACCAGATGCTCGGGCCCCGGCCGTAAGGATCCACCAGGTCGCCGCCCGCACCTTTCTTGTAGCCCAGCGCTACCCGCCACACCTCCGCGATTTCCGCCGGGTCCGCGGTGTCGATGCCCAGCTCCACCGTCCTGAACAGCCCCGGCTGGGCAGTTGCCCCCGCCTGGGCGGCCGCTTCGCTGGCGGCCACCGCGGCCGCGGTGTCCCGCTCGGTGACCTGGCCGCCTGCGTCGTGCGAGGTGTACCGGATGAACACCCTGTTGTACCGCCAGTCCAGATCGGGATGATGGTTCTGTTCTTCCGCGAGACGCCCGACGGCGGCTATCAGCTCAAGCGCGGCGGCCGCCGTCGGCGCTTTATAGACCGTGACGAGCCCGCCCAGGCGGTACCGCCAGTCGGGCAGCACTGCCAGGGCAGCGTCGAGCCGTTCGCGGGTGAGGACGTCTTGGTTGCCGGCCACAGCTGACTCCTGGGTCTTGTTCCGTGAGCGTGCCGACGGGCGGCCAGCGGTTGCCGGACTAGAGGAACTCGGCCCGGTTTTCCATCGCCGATGACGCCAGGGCGTGCTCGCGGCGCGGTATTCTGCCGGCCGCTTTCGCCAGCCTACCGGCGATCACGGCGTGTTTGAAGGCCTCCCCCATGAGCGCGGGATTTTGGGCCCGGGTCACGGCGGTGGCCAGTAGTACGGCGTCACAGCCCAGTTCCATGGCCAGCGCCGCGTCGGATGCCGTGCCGATGCCGGCGTCGAGGACAACGGGAACCGAGGCGCGCGAAACGATCAGTTCAATGTTGTGCGGATTAAGGATCCCCAGGCCCGTGCCGATCGGCGCCCCGAGCGGCATCACCGCGGTGGCGCCCAGGTTCTCCAGCCGCAGGGCCAGGACGGGGTCATCGTTGGTGTAGGCGAACACCTTGAAGCCTCGGTTCACGAGCTGTTCAGTGGCGTCAACGAGCTCGACGGCGTCCGGCAGCAGGGTCTGTTCGTCGGCGATGACCTCGAGCTTGACCCAATCCGTTTCCAGGGCTTCGCGGGCCAGTTCGGCCGTCATGACGGCGTCCCTTGCCGTGAAGCAGCCGGCCGTGTTGGGCAGGACCCGGATTCCGTGGTCCACCAGGAGCTGAAAGAGGGACCCGGACTCGGTGGGCGAATAGCGCCTCATGGCCACGGTGGTGAGCTCCGTTCCCGACGCCAGCAGGGCGGCCCCAAGCCCGTCCAGGCTGGGGGCGCCCCCGGTGCCCATGATGAGGCGGGAGCCGAGTTCGACGCCGTCGATGACGAGCCGGTCCGTGTCCGGCGACGTGGTGGCGGTGCTGATGTTGTTTGTGACTGTCATGGTGTCAGCCTCCCTGAACTGCGGTGACCAGTTCGACGTTGTCCCCGTCGGCGAGCGCGGTGACGAACCACTGGCTGCGGGGTACCACTTCTGAGTTGTGGGCAACGGCGACGCCGAGTTTCTGCCCGTCCGCGGCCTGGCCGTTGGCGGCGAGGGGGCGGCCCGTGATCTGGGTGACCAGGGTGGTGATGGACGCGTCCCGGGGGACGGCATGCGGCGCGCCGTTGAGGGTGATGTTCATGCTTTTTCCTTTGTGGGTTGAAGGGCGGCTTGTGGCTGGCTGGAAAACCTGTCCGGCGAGTGAACCTGCCAGCGCGGATCGTTCCGGCCATCCAGCAGGTCGCGGCAGATGGCTGCTGCTGCGGGAGCCAGCAGCACTCCGTGACGGTAGAAACCGGTGGCAATAATCAGCCCCGGAATGTGTCCTGAGCTGGGAGCAGGGACGCGGCCCAGCAGCGGCGCGTTGTCCGGCGTCGCAGGACGCGCCCGCGTGGTGCATTCGAGAAGCTCCAGCTCGGCGACGGCGGGCAGCAGGACCTGCCCGTCACGCAGCAACTGGTACACGCCGCCCGCAGAGACGGCACGGCCAGCTGTGACGGCACGGCGGGCTGCACCGGTGTCCTCCGCGCCGGGAAGTGCGTCCTCGCGCTGGGTTGCCCCGATCACCACCGTGCCGTCCTGCCGGGGGACAATGTAGACCGGCACGCCGTGGACCAGGCCCCGGACGGTGGACGTCACCAACGGGCGCAAGTGCTGGGGAACGCGGAGGCGCAGGATGTCGCCGTAAACGGGCCTCAGAGGCAGCTGCAGCCAATCCGGCAAGCCACCCAAGGCCGCCGCCTGAAGGCCGTTGGCCACGATGGTCTCCCCCGCCAGGACTGTGCCGCCACCGGCCAGCTTCACACCGCTGACGCGCTTTCCCTCCCAGAGAAGTGCCGTGGCGCGGTCATCAACGGCGAACCCGTTACGGGCGCCATCGACGGCGGTCCCTGCGCCCGGTTCGTGGCCGGCCAGGACTTCCCGCAGCGATGCAATCAGCCTGCGCGGGTCCACCTGGTGGTCCGCCAGAATGGCCAGGGCACAGGAAATGGCCGGACTGAGCAGCGGTTCCCTGCCCCTCGCTTCCCTGACCGTCAGCGGCTCCACCTGCAGTCCATTGGCCTCTTGGACGGCCCTGAGGTCCATCAGCGCGCGGCGGTCCGCGGCGTCGGCACCGACGGCGAGGGTCGGCGTCGTCAGGTAGCCAAAATCCCCTGCCCCTGCCCGGCCGAGGTTTGCCGCGAAGGCCGGCCAAAGGAACGAGGACTCGAGCATCAGCTCCAGGAGGCCTTCCTCCTGGTAGTGCAGTTCGCTGACAGGGGCGAGCATGCCGGCGGCCGCCCAGCTCGCCCCTGAACCCGGTTCGTCATCGATCAGCACCACGGAGCGGCCGGAGCGCCGCGCCTCCCAGGCGATGCAGTGGCCAATAACTCCGCCACCGATCACCGCCACGTCGGCGCGCAGGATGGGGGGACTGCTCTCGTCAAGGCCGGGTGGGCTGGCGGCCGGGCCGCCGGATGGGGGGACCATGTGTTTCCTTCCCTACGCCGGTACTAGCCGGATCAGGTCAAGCGGTCGGCTCTGACGCCCTCTCAGCCCGGCCGCTTTGTGACGGCTGCAACGGGCTCCCGCAGTACACGCCCAGTTTAGGGGAACTAGGGTGGTTTCCATGAACGTGTCTTCCACCCCCAGCTTCCTCCCCAACCCCACCGTCCAGGAGTCCGGCGCCGGCCTGCCCCCCAGCGCCAGGTTGTACCTGTGCACCGACGCACGCCGCGACCGCGGGGACTTTGCCGAGTTTGTGGACGCGGCGTTCGCCGGCGGCGTGGACATCATCCAACTCCGCGACAAGGACATCGAGGCCGCCGAGGAACTGGAACTGCTCGCCGTCCTCCAAGCGGCCGCTGCCCGGCACGGACGGCTCTGGGCGGTGAATGACCGTGCTGACATTGCCATGCTGTCCGGTGCGCCGGTCTTCCACATCGGCCAGAAAGACCTGCCCGTGGCCTCCGCACGCACGCTGCTGGGGGCAGGGCCCGTGGTGGGGCTTTCCACCCACACCACCGAACAGGTGGAAGGCGCCATCCGCTTGTCCTCCTCGGTGACTGCCGACGGCGGCCTGGACTACTTCTGCGTGGGCCCGGTATGGGCCACCCCAACCAAACCCGGCCGGACCGCCGTCGGCCTTGACCTGGTGCGTTATGCAGCGGACGCCGTTGCTGCCACCGGCACCCAGGCCGCTTTGCCTTGGTTCGCTATTGGCGGGATTGACTTGGACAACGTCGAGCAGGTGGTGGAAGCCGGTGCCAGCCGGATCGTTGTGGTCCGCGCAATTACGGAAGCCTCTGACCCCGCCGCCGCAGCCAGGGCCCTGCTGGCCGCCTTGGATGCCGGTGCCGCCTAACAATCAGGCGTCCGGCTCCTGAGAATCCCCCGCGCAGCGGAGCGGGACGTGCGCGATCAAGGGAAATCGGGCTAACCTGACTTTTGTGTCCCATCATCGGTTGGCCCCGAACGTCCACGAGAAGACCAACGCTCTCGAGGCAGCCCTGAGTGCCCTGCGGACCGAGCTGGAACTGCCCGGCCCTTACCCGGCCGAGGCGGTCCGCGACGCCGAGGAAGCCGTCGCCGCGCATCAGCTGCCGCCCGCTGACCTGACGGATGTTGAGTTCCTGACCATCGATCCGGCGTCGTCCACGGACCTTGACCAGGCGCTGTTCATCGAGCGTTCCGCCGCGGGCTACCGGGTGCTGTACGCCATCGCGGACGTGCCGTCCTTTGTCCGTCCCGGCGGGAGCCTGGACGCCGAGACCCGCCGCCGCGGCCAGACGTTCTATGCCCCGGACGGCCGGATTCCGCTGCATCCCGAGGTCATCAGCGAGGAGGCAGGCAGCCTGCTGGCCCACCAGCTGTGTGCCGCGTTTGTCTGGGAATTCGGGCTCGACGACGACGCCCACGTTGGCAGCGTGTCCGTCCAGCGGGCCACTATCCGCAGCCGGGCCAAGTTGGACTATAAGGGTGTCCAGGCCGAGATCGACGCCGGAACGGCCAACCCCGTGCTGCAGCTCCTGAAGGAAGTAGGGCTCAAGCGCGTTGAACTGGAGCGTCAGCGTGGCGGCGCCAGCCTGAACATGCCGGAGCAGGAAATCCTACAACTGCCCGACGGCGGCTACCGGATTGCCGCGGCGCCCCAGCTTCCGGTGGAGGACTGGAATGCCCAGATTTCGCTGATGACCGGAATGGCTGCAGCCGACATGATGCTGGCGGGGAAGGTTGGCGTCCTGCGTACCATGCCCGCCCCTGACGAGCGCTCGCTCCGGCATTTCCGGCTCCAGACGGTGGCCCTCGGCAAGCCGTGGGACGGGAAGACCAGCTACGGCGAGTACCTCCGCAGCCTCGATCCCACCGAGCCCAGGCAACTGGCCATCATGCATTCCGCAGGCATGCTTTTCCGCGGTGCGAGCTACACCGCTTTTGACGGCACTGTTCCTGAGGACGCCATCCAGTCGGCCATCGGCGCCGCCTATGCCCACACCACGGCGCCGCTCCGGCGGCTCATCGACAGGTTCGTCCTGGTGATCTGCGAAGCCCTGAGCAACGGCAGGCCGGTCCCCGACTGGGCGCGGGAAGCCCTGCCCACCCTCCCGGAAATCATGGCGGCATCCGACCAGCTGGCAAGCCGGATGGAACGCATGGCCCTGGACACCGTGGAAGCCGCCCTCCTGGTCAACCACATTGGCCAGGAGTTTGATGCCATTGTCATTTCCGGGTCGAAGCCGCAAAAAGACAATGGCAACGTTGCTAAGAACGGCAACAACGGCGGCAAGAGCGGGAACGGGAAGAACGGCAATGGCCCCTCGGGGATCGTCCAGATCGCCGAACCGGCCGTGACAGCCCGATGCGCCGGCGACCTCGAATCAGGCACCAAGGTCCGGGTGCGCCTGATCTCCTCCGATATCACCGCCCGTGCGGTCCACTTCGAGCTCCTGGCCTGAGCAGCCCGCCCTTGTTTCCACGGCCAAAAGCCGGGATTCGGGGTCCGTACGGCTAGACTGAAGAAGTAGAAATGGATGCCCGGTCGTTGATTTCCTTTATTTTGAATTCAACAAGCCCGCCCCTACGCGATCTTGAGACAGACCCGCTGGTCACCAGTGCCAGCATTTAGATAGCCCGCGATCGGCTTCCACTGGATTTGCTTGCGCGCCCGAGCGTGCTCCGGAGCGGCCACATCGGCCGGCCCGTTGAGCAGGCAGCGCCAATGCCCAAATGAATAAGGAAACTCACCTGTGAGTGAATTGCATACCCACCAGCTCCTGACGGACGACTCCGGCATCGAAACGATCGAACCCGAAGAGACCATCATCTCCGACGAGACGCCGCACGAAATCGCGGAGAAGTCATTCGCCGATTACAACGTGCGCGCCGACATCGTCGAGTCCCTGGCAGACGCCGGGATCACCCACCCGTTCCCCATCCAGTCCATGACCCTGCCGGTGGCGCTCGCGGGCCACGACATCATCGGCCAGGCCAAGACCGGCACGGGCAAGACCCTCGGCTTCGGCATCCCTGCGCTGCAGCGCGTGGTGGGTCCGGACGATGCCGGTTTCGACAAGCTCGCCGTTCCCGGCGCACCGCAGGCCCTGGTCATCGTGCCCACCCGCGAGCTGGCCGTCCAGGTGGCCAACGACCTCCAGACCGCCTCCGTTAAGCGCAATGCCCGTATCACCACCATTTACGGCGGCCGTGCCTACGAGCCCCAGGTGGAAGCCCTGCAGAAGGGCGTCGAGATCGTGGTGGGAACCCCCGGCCGCCTGATTGACCTGTACAAGCAGAAGCACCTGAGCCTCAAGAACGTCAAGATCGTCATCCTCGACGAAGCCGACGAAATGCTGGACCTTGGCTTCCTGCCGGACGTCGAGACTCTGATCGCAGGCACCCCCGCCGTCCGCCAGACGCTCCTGTTCTCCGCCACCATGCCCGGCCCGGTCATTGCCATGGCGCGCCGCTACATGACGCAGCCCACCCACATCCGCGCGGCCGATCCCGAAGACGAGGGCCTCACCAAGCGCGACATCCGCCAGCTCATCTACCGTGCCCACAGCATGGACAAGGTTGAAGTCGTTGCCCGCATCCTGCAGGCACGGGGCCGCGGCCGCACCATCATCTTCACCAAGACCAAACGCACTGCCGCGAAGGTGGCCGAGGAACTGGTGGACCGCGGTTTCGCCGCCGCCGCCATCCACGGCGACCTCGGCCAGGGCGCCCGCGAGCAGGCGTTGCGGGCCTTCCGCAACAACAAGGTGGACGTTTTGGTAGCCACCGACGTCGCCGCCCGAGGCATCGATGTGGACGACGTCACGCACGTGATCAACTACCAGTGCGTTGAGGACGAGAAGATCTACCTGCACCGCGTGGGCCGCACCGGCCGCGCCGGAAACAAGGGCACAGCCGTGACCTTCGTTGACTGGGATGACATGCCGCGCTGGGGCCTGATCAACAAGGCCCTGGGCCTGAGCGTTCCGGAGCCGGTGGAGACGTACTCCTCGTCACCGCACCTGTTCGAAGAGCTGGACATCCCGGCAGGAACCAAGGGCCGGCTCCCGCGCAACAAGCGCACCCTCGCCGGTGTTGACGCCGAGGTGCTGGAGGACCTGGGCGAAACCGGCAAGAAGAACTCCCGCGCCAGCGGACAAAACAGCGGACGCGACGGCGGGCGTGAGAGCGGACGCGACGCCGGCCGTTCAGGCGGGCGCGAAGGCAGCCGCCGTAGCGGCTCCGATGGTGGCCGCTCAGGTGAGGGCAGCCGTTCAGGCGAGCGCCGCCGTCGTACGTCTGATGCGGCGAGCGCCGGCTCCGGGCCTGCCGCCGAACCTGCCACTGCGGCTATGGCCGCCGGCGAAGTGGACCCCCGCGCCCGCCGCAGCCGGACGCGCACCCGCCGCCGCAACGGCGAAGTAGTGGCCGGTGCCGACAAAGCCACACAGCCCGGCAGCGCAGAGGCCTAACAGCCTCGATGACTGACACCGTCTGGGCGCCGGACGGCAGCAACCTGGTGGTTCACGCGGATAACGCGGAGTTCCTCCCGTCGCTGCCGGACGGCGCCTTCACACTCATTTACGTGGACCCGCCGTTCAACACGGGCAGGGCCCAGACCCGCCAGGAAACCCGGATGGTGCTCAACACTGACGGTGTGGGCGACCGCGTGGGCTTCAAAGGCCGCTCCTACGACACCATCAAGGGGGCCCTGCACCGGTACGATGACGCCTTCAGCGATTACTGGGCCTTTTTGGAACCCCGGCTCGTGGAGGCCTGGCGGCTGCTGGCCGATGACGGCACGCTCTACCTCCACCTGGATTACCGGGAGGTCCATTACGCCAAGGTGATGCTGGATGCCATCTTCGGACGCGAGTGCTTCCTGAACGAGATCATCTGGGCCTACGACTACGGTGCGCGCGCCAAATACCGCTGGCCGACGAAGCACGACAACATCCTCGTGTACGTCAAGAACCCGGCCAAGTACCACTTCAACAGCGCCGAGGTTGACCGGGAGCCTTACATGGCGCCCGGGCTGGTCACACCTGCCAAGCGGGAACTCGGGAAGCTCCCCACTGATGTGTGGTGGCATACCATCGTCTCCCCCACCGGCAAGGAGAAGACCGGCTACCCCACGCAGAAGCCCGAGGGCCTTATCCGGCGGGTGGTGGCTGCCTCCAGCCGGCCCGGCGACTGGTGCCTGGACTTCTTCGCCGGTTCGGGAACGCTGGGCGCCGTCGCGGCCAAGCTGGACCGGAAGTTTGTGTGCGTGGACCAGAACCAGCCCGCCATCGACGTCATGGCCAAGCGGTTGGGTGCGCACGCCGAGTTCACCTCGTTCCCACCCAACTAACCCGCATTTAACGTCGTCATTCGCGCGTTTGAGTGCGTTAAGTGCCAGCCAGTTGGGGCGGGTCCGGGACTAGGGGCGGACGACGGCGGTGCCCGTGCCGAGCTCCTCGATCCGGGCCAGCACCTCCGGCGTCGTGGTGTTCTCGCCCAGCAGGTTGGGTTTGCCCGTGCCGTGGTAATCCGAGGAACCCGTGATCAGCAGTCCGTGCCTTGCTGCAAGACTCCGCAGGAACTCACGGCCTTCCTCCGGGTTGTCACGGTGGTCGATCTCCAGGCCCACCAGGCCGGCGTCGATCATGTCCCGGTAGGTGCGCTCCCCCACGATCCGTCCACGCGAGGAAGCCACGGGGTGGGCGAACACGGGGACGCCACCTGCCGCACGGACAAGTTCGACGGCGGCTGCCGGGTCGGGTGCGTAGTGCTGGACAAAGTAGCGCGAACGGGAGGTGAGGATGGACGTGAAGGCTTCCGAACGGTCCGCAACCACTCCCGCCGCCACCAGGGCATCGGCGATGTGCGGCCGCCCCAACGTGGCCCCGGGGGCGACATGGTGGATGACGTCGTCCCAGCTCAGCGGGTAGTCCTCGGCGAGGAGGGACACCATTCGCTCGGCCCGGGTCAGGCGTGCGTCCTTGGACTTGGTGATTTCCTCAAGCAGTCCGGGATGGGCAGGATCGTGCAGGTAGCTCAGCAGATGCACGCTGATGCCCTGTTCCGTGCGGCAGGAAACTTCCATTCCCGGGACCAGTGCCACCCCGTGAGCCAACGCCGCCCGTGACGCTTCAGCCCAGCCGTCCGTGGAGTCATGGTCGGTCAGGGCCACGACGTCAAGGCCCGCCCGGGCTGCCGAGGCCATCACGTCAGCGGGGGCTTCCGTGCCATCGGAAACGTTGGAGTGGGCATGCAGGTCAATCTTCACCTGCCCAGCCTAGTTGACCGCGCCTGCCCGGGTATTGGCTCCTTTGTCGCGCATGCCGGGCCGCTGGTGAGACGATGGTGCCGTGAACGATGCCGAAAACACCCCAAACTCTGCTTCCCAGCCCCTCGATGAGCGCGTCAACAACCGCTCGCAGCGGCCCAGTTCCGATGCCTTCAAGTCTTTTATGGCCAGCAACTGGGCGCCGACCGGCCAGGAGTTGCCGGCCCGCGACACCGTTGCGGACTACGCCGCGGCCAGGCGCAAGGCCATTTCCGACCAGTTCAAAGGCGAACGTCTGGTCATCCCCGCGGGCCCGCTGAAAGTCCGGTCCAACGACTGCGATTACCGGTTCCGCCCCCACTCGGGCTTCGCCCACCTCACCGGCCTCGGCCTGGACCATGAGCCGGACGCCGTCCTCATCCTGGAGCCGGCCGGGGAAGGAAAGGGCGACGACGGCGGGCACCACCGTGCCACCCTTTACTTCCGTCCGCTGGCGGGAAGGGATACAGAACAGTTCTACGCAGACTCACGGTCGGGTGAATTCTGGATCGGTACCCGCCCAACGCTCGCCGAGTTCGAAGCCCGCCTGGGCCTGCCCACTGCGCACATTGATGGACTCGAAACTGCGATCACCAAGAACGTGGGCGCTCCTGAGATCGGGGGCACCTCCATCCGGCTGGTCCGCAAGGTCGATGAGAACATCGACGCGCTCGTGGATACGGCCCGCTACAACACTGCCAAGGATCCGGACAACCTGGACCTCGCCGTGCTTGATGCGTTGGATGAAAAACTCTCCGAAGCCCTGTCCGAACTCCGGCTCCTCAAGGATGACTGGGAAGTTGAGCAGATGAAGACGGCCGTGGCAGCCACGGTTGAGGGTTTTGTGGAAGTGGTCAAGTCACTTCCACGGGCGCTGACGCACGCCCGGGGCGAACGCGTGGTGGAAGGTGCCTTCTTTGCGCGGGCCCGCGAAGTGGGCAACGAACTGGGGTACGACACCATCGCCGCCGCAGGCAACAACGCCACTGTGTTGCACTGGAACCGCAACACGGGCAGGATCAACGCGGGCGACCTGCTTCTCCTGGATGCCGGCGTTGAAGCCGACTCGCTGTACACGGCCGACGTCACCCGGACCCTGCCTGCCAACGGGACGTTCAGCGATATCCAGCGCAAGGTCTATGAAGCCGTCCTAGACGCCGCCGACGCCGGGTTCGCCGCCGCCCAGCCAGGCACCAAATTCCGGGACATCCACACTGCCGCCACCACGGTACTGGCCGAACGGCTCGCCGAGTGGGGGCTGTTGCCGGTCAGTGTTGAGGAAGCCATCAGCGTTGAAGGCCAGCAGCACCGCCGCTGGATGCCGCACGGCACCAGCCACCATCTGGGTCTCGACGTCCATGACTGTGCCCAGGCCAAGCGCGAGCTTTACCTCGATGGCGTGCTCACTGCGGGCATGGTCTTCACTATCGAGCCGGGCCTGTACTTCAAGAACGAAGACCTGGCCATCCCTGCCGAGTACCGCGGCATCGGGGTGCGGATCGAGGACGACATCCTGATGACGCCCGACGGTCCGGTCAACCTCAGCGCCGAACTCCCCCGAAAGGCTGCCGACGTCGAATCCTGGATGGCAGGCATCTACGGCGAGGCCGGGCATGGCGCTCACGGAGGCACTGTCTGACGGGATGTGACAGCCCTTGCTGGGGCTGAACAAGGCAGCACTACCCATGGTGAAGCTCTGATAACAGTTCTTGGCAATCGCTTGCCAAACTTTGACTTCGGTGAATACGCTGGCCGCGGAGAAACAAAATCGTAGACTGTGATCTGAGTCTCGGATCTCTGCCGCAACGTATGTCTTCAAAGGAGAAGTCTCATGGGTATGTCCAAACCACGTCGCCTGGGTGCTGTTGCCGCCGCGACAATTTCGGTCCTGATGCTTGCCGCGTGCGGCGGCTCGGGCGGGTCAGGCGGCACCAGCACCGGCGGCACGGGCGGCAAGGTGGATGGCACCGGGAAGACGCTCAACGTCCTGATGAACGTGACTGCGCAGTACCCCCAGGAGCAGCAGGCGTGGTTCAAGGAAATGAGCACCAAGTTCAAGGCGGAAACCGGAGCCGACATCCAATGGGAGACGTTCGCTACCGCCAATGATGAGATGACCCGGATCCAGACCTCCGTGGTGTCCGGCCAGGGCCCCGACGTCTACGGGCTGGGCACCACGTTCACCCCCACGGCGTACTCCACGGGGGCATTCGTGAAGCTGGGTGACAACGAATGGAACCAGCTCGGCGGCAAGGACAAGTTCGTTCCCGCCGCCTTGGGTATTTCCGGCCCCGACAAGGACAACCAGATCGGCATTCCGTTCGTGAGCCGGCCGTTCGTCATGGCCTACAACACCGAACTGCTGGCCGCTGCCGGCATTGAGAAGCCGGCCACGACGTGGGACGAATTCACCGAGCAGGCTAAGAAGCTCACAAAAGGTGACCAGTACGGCGTCGCCGTGGCCTACAAGGACAACTTCGATCCCTGGAAGTACATCTGGGGAATGTCCATCCAGGCAGGCAACCCCCTTATTGATGGAGGCAAGGTCCGCCTTGACGACCCAATCACCAAAAAGGCCTACGAGACCTACTTCGGTTGGGTGACCAAGGACAAGGTGGTTGACCCTGCCTCGGTTGGCTGGGCCAACCCTCAGGCCCTGGCTGCGTTCGCGGCAGGCAAGGCAGCCTACTTCCCCATGACTTCGCCGCTGTCCATCCCCGCATTGGACGCCTCTTCGGTCAAGGGCAAGTACAAGTACGCGCTGATGCCTACAGTCCCGCCCGGCGCGACCTCCAACCCTTCCGGTGGCAAGCCCGCATCAAGCATCCTTTCCGGTGACAACCTCGTGGTTGCGGACTATTCCAAGCAGAAGGACCTCGCTTTCGCCTTCATCAAGATGATCACCGAAAAGGATGTCCAGCTCAACTACTTCAAGGTCTTCGGCCAGCTGCCTGCCAACGCCGAGGCTGCCAAGGAACTCTCCAGCAACCCAATGATCGCGCCCGCCCTCGATTCGGGTGCCAAATCCGTCGCAACGCCGTTCAGCGGGGCCTGGGGAGATGTCCAGTTGTCGCTGACGAACGTGGTGGTTCAGTCCATTCCGGATCTTTCCGCCGGTGCCGTCAGCGATGCCAACCTCGCCCAGCGGCTCAAGGACGAACAAGCCAAGTCGCAGACTGCCTTGGACCGGGCCAAGAAGTAAGACCGACCGGACGACCGCGGAAGGTTACGGAACATGGCTAGCAGCGTTACCGAGCCCCGGCCGTCGGACAGCAGTCCGCCGGCCGGGGCGGCCGCCGGACCCGGCGGGCCTAAGCCCAGTGATAAGCGCCGGAAGGGGCTGAGCGAAAAGAACCGGCCGCTGTGGCTGCTGATTCCTGGCGGCTTCCTGATGACGGTGGTCATCCTCATCCCGCTGGCCATGGGCATCTGGATGTCCGTGATCGACCTGGACCAGTACAGCCTGCGCCGGTGGGTCAGCGCCGAATTCATCGGCATCCACAACTACATCGAAGCGGCCACCAGCAGTGACCTGCTCCGCTCGATCTGGCTGTCCGTGTCCTTCGCGGTGATCTCGACCCTGGTGACCATCCCGCTGGGCGTGGCTGCCGCCGTCGTCACCCAGAACGCCTACCGTGGCCGCGCCTTGGTGCGTTCAGTCTTCCTGATCCCCTACGTCCTGCCATCATTCGTGGTGGCCAGCGTATGGCGGACCATGCTCCAGCCGGACGGCATCGTCAACGTGACGCTGACCAATATGGGCATGGGCGGCGGCCTTTGGCTGAATGGCCCCAACTCGTACTGGACGCTGGTGTGGGTTGAGATCTGGGCGGCGTGGCCGTTCATCTACCTGCTCGCCCTCTCCGGCCTGCAGGCCGTTGACCACGAAGTTCACGAGGCATCAGCCCTTGACGGTGCACTCTGGTGGACCAAGCTGCGGTACGTGATCTTTCCCTACTTAAAGGGCCCGGTCTCGCTCGCTTTCCTGCTTGCCACGTTGAACCACATCAACAACTTCACCCTTCCTTACGTACTCTTTGGCGCGCCGGCCCCATCGGACGTGAACGTATTGCCGATCCTCGTTTACGTCACCAGCTTCCAGAGCTTCCGGTTCGGCCTGAGCGCGGCGATGGCTGTCGTTTCACTGGTGCTGATCGCCATTCCGCTCTTCATCTACCTGCGCGCAGTCAGGCTTGACGTGCACGAGGGAGGAAAGAAATGACCATCGACGCAGCGAACCCGATCGAGCGGCAGGCGAAGCAGCCGATCCGGCGTGATGCCGCCCTCGAAGTCACGCGCCTGATGCCGAAGCCCCTGCTGATCATCATCACGGTCCTGCTGTGCGCCCTGGTGCTGATCCCCATCCTGTATATTTTCCTGGCCTCGTTGAACACGGACGTGGGTGTGGCCAGCGGCGAGTTCTGGCCGAGCAGCTTCTCCTTGGACAGCTATAACAAGATCTGGGATTCTGTGGGCCTGGCGAAGGCCATCGGGAACAGCCTGATCGTTTCCGGTGCCACGGCGGTGGTCTCGGCGTTGATGGCTATCGGGACAGCCTACGTGCTGGTCAGGTTCGAATTCCGGGGCCGCCTGACGGTATTGCGCGGCCTGCTGGGACTCCAATCCATCCCCGGAACCCTCATGCTCCTGCCCGTGTTTGTGCTGTTCTCCTCGGCGGGAACCTACCTGGGCGTGACGGTTATTGGAACCCTCTGGGGCCTTTTCATCGCCTACCTGACATTCGCCCTCCCGTTCTCCACATGGGTGATGGTCACGTACCTCCGGGGACTTCCGCGTGAGCTGGAGGAGGCGGCACGCATTGACGGTGCTTCCAACCTAGGAATTCTGTTCAGGATCATCATTCCGCTCAGCTGGCCAGGAATCATCGTTTCCGCGATCTTTGCCTTCCTGCTCGGCTGGAACGATGTCCTGTTCGCATCGGTCTTCACCCGTCCGGACACCCACACCGCGGCCGTAGCGCTGCAGGTCTTCGCGTCAGCGGTTGAAGGCGGAGCGATCCCCGTGTATTCGCAGATGATGGCGGCATCGCTGGTGTGCGCCGTCCCTGTGGTGGTGCTGTACTTCATGTTCCAGAAGTACCTTGTGGGCGGCCTGACAGCCGGCAGCGTCAAATAGGCGGCGTCAAATAGCCGGCAGGGGCGCCACCTAGCAATCACCCACCAAAAAAGAACTCCGTCCCGACCGGCGTTAGCCAGGTTTGGACGGAGTTCTTTATTGGCCCTGAGGCGGCACGGACCGTGAAGCTAACCCGGCGCCTGAGCTCACCGGCCTACGGTGTAGGTTCTCCTGAATCCTTCGAGAAGTCCTTCGAGGAGTCGTTCGTGGCCTGGGGCTCGCCGGACTCATGTTCGCCGGCAGCAGACGGCCGCGAGCCTGCAGCTGGCTGATCGCTGACACGGACCCCGTACTGGGGCCGGCCGTCCGGAAGATCTGGGTAACGTACTGCCGCAACGGGGGCCTGGGCCGGTTCCTGTGCTCCCTCTGGCTGCAGGCCCTGCCCTGGTTCTGCGGTGTGGCCGGTGCCCTGCTGGCCATAGGGGTCGTTCCACCCCGAGGGGCGGGCGGGTGCCTGCCCCGGCTGGTGTGCCTGCCCCGGCTGGCCGTGTTGTTGAGGGTGCTGCTGCCCCGGCTGACCGTACTGCGGGCTCTGGTAGCCCGGCCCGCTGTAGGAAGTGGCTGCCGCGTCCGACCGGGTCATGGGCAACTGCTGGAGGAGCCGGCGTGCCTCATGGGCGGCTTCCACGGCAACGATGACGTCATAGCTGGTGGCCACCACCTGGCTGGTGGACGTGAAGTCCCGCTTACCGCGCTGCATGGCGTACGTCACGATGCCGAACAGCATAAAAAAGGCAGCACCCATCAGGACGGACGCGAGAATGGAGAAGTACCCCGGCGAGGGTGCGAAGAAGGACAGCATCACGCCGACGAACAAACCGAACCACATGCCGCTGAGGGCGCCGGAGAGCGCCACGCGCGGATAGCTGAGGCGGCCGGTCACGCGCTCCACCATCTTGAGTTCGTTGCCCACGATGGAAACCATCTGGACCGGGAATTGCTGGTCCGCGAGGTAGTCCACCGCCTTCTGGGCGTCCAAGTAGGAGGTGTACGAGCCGACCGAGTCACCAGTCGGAACCATACGGGCGTCGTCCGGCCCGGTGGGACCGCCGGCCTTGGGAGCACCAAAAATGTTTGACATACACCCATTGTTGCCTATCCGCATGTGTGCCGCCTGTAGATTCCGCTAAAAGAGAGCAGACTCGGTAGCCTGTAAACGTGAGCACAAATCTTTCGCGCGTCTTTGTGGCCCGCCTACTGGGCCTTGACGTCTTCGACCCCTTGGGCGACCGTCTGGGGCGCCTGCGCGATGTTGTGGTGCTCTCCCGCGGCAGCCGGGGCGCCCCGCACGTGGTGGGCATCGTCGTCGAAGTTCCCGGCAAGAAACGCGTCTTTGTGCCGATGACCCGCATTACCTCGATCGATCAGACGCAGATCATCTCCACGGGACTGGTCAACCTTCGCCGCTTTGAGCAGCGCGGTGCCGAGACCCTGGTAGTCGCGGAAATGTTCGATCGCCGGGTCACCTTGCGGGACGGCAGTGGAGACGCCACCATCGAAGACATCGCTATCGACCAGCACCGCTCCCGCGACTGGTTTGTCAGCAAACTTTTCGTCCGCCGGGGCCACTCGCTTTCCCCGCTCAGCCGTTTGCGGCGCAACGAGACCATGATCATCGATTGGGCCGACGCCCTGCAGGGTGCCCGCACCGAGCCGCAGGCGGCCACCCAGTTCGTGGCCAACCACGAGGACCTCAAGCCTGCAGACTTTGCCGACGCATTGCAGGAGATGAGCGACAAACGCCGTTTCGAGGTTGCCAGCGAACTCCAGGACGAACGGCTCGCCGACGTCCTGCAGGAGCTCCCGGAGGATGACCAGGTGGAGATCCTTTCCGCCCTCGATCTCCAGCGTGCAGCCGATGTCCTGGAGGAAATGGATCCGGACGACGCCGCCGACCTCCTGGGCGAGTTGCCTCACGCGCAGGCCGAAGAACTGCTGCAGCTGATGGAACCTGAAGGGGCCGAGGACGTGCGCCGGCTGCTGGAATATGACGAGGACACAGCCGGCGGCCTGATGACTCCGGTTCCGGTGATCCTGCCGCCCGAGGCAACAGTCGCGGAAGCCTTGGCCCACGTCCGCCGTGAGGAGCTGTCCCCGGCACTGGCCTCATCCATCTTCGTCGCCCGGCCGCCCCTGGAAACCCCAACCGGCCGTTTCCTGGGGGTGGTCCACATCCAGCAACTGCTGAGGTTCCCGCCGTTCGAGCCACTGGGCAACCTTGTGGATAAGAACCTGGAGCCGCTGTCAGACCAAGCCCACATCAGTGAAGTTGCCAGGACCCTGGCAACCTACAACCTGAACTCCCTCCCCGTGGTCAATGATGACGGCCGGCTTGTGGGGGCGGTGACTGTTGATGACGTTTTGGATCATATGTTGCCCGACGATTGGCGAGCCAACGATGGCGAAGTCCCGATAAGAAAACTGGGAGGCCGCATTGGCTGACACCGGCACCCACAAGAATCCCGGCCAGCGCCCGACGGCCAAGCCGCCGATCACGGGCGGGCTGGACACACCCATGAGCGGCCGTCAGCGCATGCTGCCGAAGTTTTCCCCCAACCCTGACGCGTTTGGCCACGCCACCGAGGGCTTTGCCCGGTTTATGGGCACGCCCCAGTTCCTGGTTTACATGACCGTGTTCTGCGTTTTCTGGCTGGTCTGGAACACCTTTGCGCCGGAGCAGTGGCAGTTCGACTCTCAGGCGCTGGGCTACACGCTGCTCACACTCATGCTGTCCCTCCAGGCCTCGTATGCGGCCCCGTTGCTGCTGCTCGCCCAGAACCGGCAGGATGACCGGGACCGCGTCTCGCTCCAGCAGGACCGCCAGCGCGCCGAGCGCAACCTGTCCGACACCGAGTACCTGACCCGGGAGCTGGCTTCCCTGCGGATCGCGCTGCGCGAGGTGGCCACCCGAGACTACGTCCGAGCGGAACTACGGAGCCTTCTTGAGGACATCTTGGAGGCCCAGGAAGAACTGCGCACACACGATCCTGCCGGGGCCGGCAGCCACGAGTCGCCTCGGGAAAAAATCAAGGAAAAACTGAAGGAAAAGCGTGACAAACAGCGGGGCCCGCGCACGCAGCAGATGCCGAAGGTCAAACCCAGCCACGTCGCCACGAGGCCCGCTGACGGCGGGGCCACAGATCTAGGCGCCACCGCCCCGAAGCACACCCCTACCCCCGAAAGCTGAGCCCTGCCCGAATGAGCGCCACCCTGGAGCAGTCAGTCCACGCTGCGCTGGCCACCGTCATTGATCCTGAACTCCGCCGTCCCATTACGGAGCTGGGAATGGTGGATTCGCTGGATATCTCCAGCGATGGGACGGTCAGGCTGGCAGTCCTGCTCACTATCGCCGGTTGCCCCCTGCGGGGCACCATCACGGCGGACTCCGAGCGGGCGCTGTCCGCCGTTCCCGGGGTCACCGCCGTCGAGGTTGAACTGCGGGTGATGAACCGGGCCCAGCGGGACGCCCTTAAGGAGCAGTTACGCGGGGCAGGGCCCCAGCGCGGCATTCCGTTCAACGAGCCGGGGTCGCTGACGAAGGTGTTCGCTGTTGCCAGCGGAAAGGGCGGCGTGGGCAAGTCCTCCCTCACGGTCAACTTGGCCTGCGCCCTGGCTTCGCAAGGGCTCCGCGTTGGCATCGTGGACGCCGACGTCTATGGCTTCTCAGTTCCGGCCCTGATGGGCATCACGCAGGCGCCCACACGGGTGGACGACATGATCCTGCCGCCGGTGGCATACGGCGTCAAGGTCATCTCCATCGGCATGTTTGTCACCGGCAACCAGCCCGTCGCCTGGCGCGGCCCGATGCTCCACCGCGCCCTCGAGCAGTTCCTGACCGACGTCTACTTCGGTGACCTTGACGCCCTGTTCCTGGACCTTCCACCCGGCACCGGCGACATCGCGATTTCCGTGGCCCAACTGCTGCCGAAGGCAGAGATCCTGGTGGTGACCACCCCGCAGGCCGCGGCAGCGGACGTCGCAGAGCGCGCCGGTGCCATCGCCACCCAGACGGGGCAGAAAGTGGCTGGCGTCATCGAGAACATGTCCTACTTGGAAATGCCCGACGGCGGGCGGATGGAACTGTTCGGAAGCGGCGGCGGGGCGATCCTCGCCGAACGGCTCAGTGCGACGGTGGGCGCCGATGTTCCGCTACTGGGGCAGATCCCGCTGGACATCCTGTTGCGCGAGGGCGGCGACACTGGAGCGCCCATTGTGCTGAGCCGGCCGGAGACTCCGGCGGCCATGGCCCTGAACGGGATTGCTGGAAAACTCGCTGCCAAACCGCGGGGCCTGACGGGACTGAGGCTCGGGCTCCAGCCGCGCTGAAGCAACGCCGCCAAGAACCGGGGCTACGTAGCCTCGGAGTCGAACGGGGCGGGCGCGCCCGGCGGCAACGCCTGGACCACGCGTTCGGGCCGTGCCGGCGCTCCGGACCCACTGCCGGAAGCAGTGACTGCGGCCCCGGAGACGGCCGCCACAGCGGCGGGCGCTCCTGCGCTGACGGGCTTGGTGTCATCATCCAGGAGGGCTTCCTTGATGATGCGGCGCGGATCGTACTGCCGGGGATCGTATTTCTTCCAGTCGACATCGTCGATGTCGATCCCGACCTCTTCCTTGATCTGCTCGCGGGCGCCTGAGGCCATGCGGCGGACTTCTTTGACCAGGTTCGCCAACTTTTGGGTGTATTCGGGCAGCCGTTGGGGACCGATCACCAGGATGCCGATGATCAGGAGCACGAAGAACTCAGGGCCGTTGATTCCAAACACGTTAGGAAGATTACCCTCTCAGGAGTCGCTCTGACGATTCGTGCCCGCCTGTACGGGAACCTGCCAACTTCACTGCGACAGTATCTCCCCGATTTTGACAATTCCGCGTTCCAGCCGGGCGGCCGGTGATTCGTCACCGTCATCTGTGGAGCCGGTGCCCGACGCGGTGCTGGCGCCTGCGTCAATACCTTCCGCAGCAACGGAACTGAGCCGCTGGAGCACTGGAAGCGTGTTGTCGGCCCGGTCGGCAGGGAGGTCCGACTCCACGGTGAACGTACCTGCGGGCGTGGCATAACTGGCCGTCCAGGGAGCGAGGCTGCTGACCTCCGGTTGGCCGGTTCCTGCCGGCGCCTCGGCGGGGTGCTGTTCCACCACGGTTGCGTAGTGCTGCCCGTCGGAGAGGTGCAGCTCCACAGCCAGCCTGCCGTTAAGGGTGACGGCGTTGGCGCTCCGGATCTGAAATCCCAGCGACTCGAACCCCGGGCACACCCATCCCTCCGCGCGAAGCGCGGACAGTTGCGTGGCCGTGAGCGCCCTGCCGTCGGCGGGCAGTTGGGCCGCGTGCTGCATCAGGTTAGCGTTCATGGCCGCGCCCGACGCAGGAAGGGTGTCCCCGGCCATCGCGAAGGCACTGACGGCAAGAATTCCGGCTGCGGCAGCCGTGCCGCCAGCCGTGAGGGCAAGTGCCCGCACCCCAGGGTTCTGGTTCTGGACGGGCTCCGGCGTAGCCGCCAGCAACTGGGTCCTGGACAGCAGCCGGGCCGTCAGATCGTCGCTGGCTGGTGGCACGGGCGCTTCGCGGAGCCGCTCTATGTATTGGCGTTCGCGCTTGAGGGCAGCTGTGCACTCGTTGCAGCCCTGAAGGTGCTCGGCGCCGCGGTGATGCCTGCGGCCAAAGGGGTTCTGGAGCGTCATGGTGCCGATCAGAGGATGCTGGCGATGCGCGGCAGCGAAAGCTTTGGCTTCCGGCCCGGCTGCGGGCGGGGGTCACGGTGTGCCAGCTTCTCGCGCAACATGGTCCGGCCCCGGTGGATCCGCGAACGCACTGTCCCAAGCTTTACTCCCAGCGCGGCAGCCACTTCATCGTAGGAAAGGCCTTCCAGATCGCACAGGACGACGGCGGCGCGGAAGTCCGGCGGCAATTCCTCCAGGGCGGCCTGGACGTCGAGGTCAAGGTTGTTCAGCTCGAAGCTTTGCTCCGGACCGGGCTCGCGCCCCGGGATCCGGGACTCTGCGTCTTCACCCAGCGCGTCGAAGCGGATCCGGCTCTTCCGGCGTGCCTGATCCAGGAACAGGTTGGTGGTGATCCGGTGCAGCCAGCCATCGAGTGTTCCCGGCTTGAAGTTCTCCAGGGACCGGAAGACGCGCACGAACACTTCCTGGGTGAGGTCCTCGGCGTCGAACTTATTCCCCGTCAGCCGGTATGCGAGCCGGTACACCTTGGCAGAGTGGTTTGCCACCACCTCGTCCCAGGTCGGCCTGACCCAGGCCGCGGAAAGTTCTGTTGCAGGGACAGGTGCCACATCTGATGCTGACATCGTCCACTCCCATCGTGGATTGCTATCGCCCGGATACTGTTGACATCTCTGATTCGGCGCCGACCACCTCGCGGATGAGCGGATCTTCATCATTTCAAAGTTGACTGGGAATTTCCTGACCGGCGGGGCCCTTCAGCCCACGGCGCAACGGATTCCTTCCGCGGCTGACACCAACGGACACAGTAGGCTGTAGTAGACAATCCCCCTGCCGCCCAGAAAGCGAATCCCCCATGAGCGCCGACAAGTCCACGAGCTGGTCCTATGCTGAAGATCTGCCCGCCGAGGACGAGGTCATGGTACGTGCCAGGGAGCGTTCCTTCGAGTTAGGGGTGACCCCTATCGGGACTGGCGTCGGCGCGGTCCTCACGGTGTTGGCCGCCGGGTCCAAGGCCCAGACCGCCGTCGAAATCGGGACGGGGGCGGGCGTCTCGGGTGTCTGCATCCTTCGCGGCCTCGGTCCCCATGCCGTGCTCACCACCATCGACGTTGACGTGGAGCACCTAAAGGCTGCACGCGAGGCGTTTGCGGAGGCCGGGAGCCCGGCGAACCGCACCCGGACCATCTCCGGCCGGGCGGGCGACGTCCTGCCGCGCCTTACCGATGCCGCCTATGACCTGGTGTTCATCGACGCGGACAAGCCCGGCCTACCAGGCTACGTCGAACAGGCCGTCCGTCTCCTGAAGTCCGGCGGGCTGCTGATCATCAATGACGCCCTGGATAAGGACCGCGTCGCCAACCCTGCCGCCCGTGATGCCAACACAGTGGTTTTGCGTCAGGTGGGCAAGTCGATCCGCGACGACGACCGGCTCGCCTCCGCGATGCTGCCTACGGGCGACGGTCTGCTGGTAGCGGTCAAGAAATAGGACAGGGCCCGCAGCCTGTAGCTGCGGGCCCTCGCCCCACGGGATCAACCGGTCCCGAAATTATTCGGTAACGCCCACGAGGCATTCCTTAAGGTTGGCCGCCTCCGCAGCGTTAAGTTCCACCACAAGCCGTCCGCCGCCTTCGAGCGGTACGCGCATGATCAGGCTGCGGCCCTCCTTGGTGACTTCCATAGGGCCGTCGCCCGTGCGTGGTTTCATAGCCGCCATGAGGAATTTCCCCTCCATTTAGTCCCAGGACATAGCAGCCCGGGCGGGCTGTGTCCGCGTGGTCAAATCAAGCCGCTATGGCAGCCCATACTGATGCCGCCATTGCTGAACATTCTGAATCCTGTTGTCCCTGCTTACTCCCTATTATCCTGTAATTACCCGCACGTAGCTAATCGATGGACATTTACGGCCGCGTCGGATTCCCTGATCCGATTGCGTGGTGCCGCAGACCATCACGGCGGGTAATCGCCGCCGCCGGGAAGCTGCGCCCACGCCCACAGCCAGACAATCCAAACGATCTGGAGCAGCACAAACATGGTCAGGACGGTGCCGCGGTAGGCCTTGGACCGGGACAGCAATGCGGCCCCGAGCGCCAGCGGAAAGAGCGGAAGAAGCATGCGGAAAGTGCTGGTCTGGGGGTGCAGGAACAGCAGGAGGTACCCCATGTAGCATCCGCACCACAGACGAAGCTCCGTGCCGAGGCGCACCACCGGCTTGGTGAACAGCAGCAGCGCAAAAAGTACGGCAAAAACGAACGGCGCCAACACTCCCAGGACGGGGCCGAAAAGGTCCACGCCGGTATCAAACCAAGGTTTGAAGGGCACCAGGTCGTGGCCACGCCACACCGTTTCCGTCTTGGTATAGGCCGCGATGTCGCCGGTGGCAACCCAGGCCGCTGCCGGCCAGGAAAGCGCAGCAGCGCCGCACAAGGCGGTGAGCCCGGCAAGGGACGCCAGCTCGCGCACACTATGGGATCCCGCCTGTCCCGTCCGGTACCGTTCCACAGCCCTGGCGATCAGGAGAAGTCCCAACATGGCCGCAAACGGGACACCCACGGGGCGGGAAAGGCACAGCAGCACTACTGCCGGCATGGCCCAGAGATAGTGCCGCCGGACCACCAACAACAGCGTGGTTGCCAGAAGGAAAATGGTGAGGGGTTCCGCATAGGGAACCTGAAGGATGGCCGAGGCGGGAAAAGTTGCGAAGAACGCCGTTCCCCACAGTGCCGTACCGGGCGATGCCTTATGCCTGAACAGGCAGTACACGGCAAGGGCTGCGCCCAGCCCGGAGAGCATGGCCACTACCGTCAGCGCCGCGGCCGGACTGGCCCCCGTCAGGCCCGCCAGCGCCCGGCCCAGCGCAGGAAAGAGCGGATAAAAGGCCCATTCATTTTCCTGCACGTTGCCCGCGGCGTCCGTGGGCAGCGTGGAGGGGTACCCGTCAGTGATGATCCGGCTGTACCACCGCGCATCCCAGATGTTGATGAAATTCCAGTAGTCAGGCGCGGGGGGAAACCAGGGATTGGGCCCCTGGTGCCGGGCAGCGGCGATAAAGATGCAGGCGCTGACCACACGGGCTGCGACATAAAGGGCGGCTACCTGCAGCCACCACGGCCAACGCCGGATGGCAGCTGTGGCGCGGGCACCGAGGGCGGTGATGGACGTCGTCGGGCCCGTTCTGTCACCCGTGTCTGCGCTCAAGCGCCGGCCTCGGGCGCGGCCGCCCGTTCGGCGTCGAGCAGCCGGATCCTTAACTCAGCCAGTTCGGCGTCCTTGGCAGCCAGTTGGTCGCGCAGTTCGTCAAGAACCTGGTCCACCTGGTCCATTCGGTAGCCACGGAGGCCAAGGGAGAACCGGACATCATCGATGTCGGCCGGCACCGCATCCGCGGGCAGCAGCACCGGGGGCAGGTTGGCCGGGGGTTGCGCGAATCCGGCATAGAGCAGCCCTGCGCCCGGAGGGTCGGCTGCAGGGGCGGCGGGGCTATCACCCCGGCGCAGTTTGCGCCGCACACCGGCTACGATGCTGCTGGAGCCACCGGCACCCGCCCAAATGGTGGCACCGATCAGCAGAACGGCGAGGAAGACCAGGAAAAAACTCACACCACCCATCGTGCCAGATGTGGACGGTCCGGCTATTCGGGCCGTTGTTCCCCGTTGGTGGAGGGAGCCTGGACAGTGCCGTGCAGCACGCGCTCCACAGCTTCGGCGGGATCGTCCACTACCTGGATCAGGTCCAGGTCCTTTTCGGAGACCATCCCTTCGGCCACCAGAGTCCCGCGGATCCATTCGATCATCGGGCCCCAGAAGTCGACGCCGAGCAGCACGATGGGGAAGGACGTCACTTTGCGGGTCTGGACCAGGACCATAGCCTCAAAAAGTTCATCCAGGGTCCCCAGTCCACCCGGGAGAACGATGAAGCCTTGGGCGTATTTGACGAACATCGTCTTCCGCGCAAAGAAGTAGCGGAAGTTGATGCCGAGGTCCACCCACTGGTTCAGACCCTGCTCGAACGGCAGCTCGATGCCCAGGCCAACAGAGACGCCATTGCCTTCCACGGTGCCGCGGTTGGCCGCCTCCATGGAGCCCGGCCCCCCGCCGGTAATGACCGCCACGCCGGCGGCCGCCAAGTGCCGGCCCACCGCCATGCCCATTTCATAGAACGGGCTCCCCGGTTTGGTGCGCGCCGAACCGAACACACTGACCGCCGGCCCCAGATCAGCGAGCGCTCCGAACCCCTCGACGAATTCGCTTTGGATCCGCAGGACCCGCCACGGATCAGAATGAACGAACTGCCCGGCGCCCTTGGTATCAAGCAGATGCTGATCGGACATTTCCACAGCTGCCTGTTTGCGTCGTAGTTCGAGGGGACCCTTACGGCGCGGCTGCGTGGATTTTGCCGGATCTGCGTTGATGCTCATCCCCCTAGGCTAATGCCCCGGTGCCGCGCCGGTGGGAGGTATCTCTTGAATCACGATTCCGCGGGAACATGGCGTGATTCCCGTCATAGGCGGTCTTTGTTCGCTAGATTCTTCTTATGACTACTCATGTGCCCGGCGACGCGCTCGTCTCCCTGAATGGTGTGAATAAGCATTACGGTCAGCTGCACGTCCTAAAGGACATCAATCTTCAGGTCAAGAAGGGCGAAGTGGTTGTTGTCATCGGGCCCTCTGGCTCGGGCAAGTCCACGTTGTGCCGCGCCATCAACCGACTGGAAACGATTGAGGGCGGCACCATCAGCATTGATGGCAAGGTGCTGCCTGAGGAAGGCAAGGAGCTGGCTCAGTTGCGCGCCGACGTCGGCATGGTTTTCCAGTCCTTCAACCTCTTCGCGCACAAAACCATTCTTGAGAACGTGACCCTGGGCCCCATCAAGGTCAAAGGCATGGCCAAGGCGCAGGCGGATAAAGAAGCCATGGCTTTGTTGGAACGTGTGGGCGTGGGTCACCAGGCTCCTAAGCTCCCTGCCCAGCTCTCCGGCGGCCAGCAACAGCGTGTGGCCATTGCCCGTGCCCTGGCCATGAAGCCGAAGGTCATGCTCTTCGATGAGCCCACCTCGGCATTGGACCCCGAAATGATCAACGAGGTCCTCGATGTCATGATCCAGTTGGCGAAGGAAGGCATGACCATGGTGGTGGTCACGCACGAAATGGGCTTCGCCCGGAAGGCCGCTGACCGGGTGGTCTTTATGGCCGATGGCCAGATCGTCGAAGACGCCACGCCGGAGGAATTCTTTACCAACCCCAAGAGCGACCGCGCCAAGGACTTCCTGTCCAAGCTGCTCACCCACTGATTTTCCATTACCGAAAACACACTCCAGTTCGCACCCTGGCCGTGACCTACGGCCGATCAATGAAAGGAATGTCATGAAGGCATTTATGACCCGCCGGAAGTCGTTCTTCGTAGCGGCTACCGCTGCCCTCGCACTTTCGCTCAGCGCCTGTGGCGGAGGAGACTCCGGCGGCTCCAGCAACCCGAGCCCGGTTGAGAAGCCGACGTTCGCTGCTGGAACCACCATGGCGAAGCTGGCCTCGGCGGGGACCATCAAGATCGGCACCAAGTACGACCAGCCCCTCTTTGGCCAGGTTGGCCTGGACGGCAAGCCCGTCGGGTTCGACGTCGAAATGGGCAAGCTCATCGCTGCCAAGCTGGGTATCTCCGCGGACAAGATCGAATGGTCCGAGACGGTATCGGCAAACCGTGAGCCCTTCATTGAACAAGGCAAGGTGGACCTCGTTATCGCCACCTACACCATCAACGACAAGCGCAAGCAGGTTGTCAGCTTTGCGGGCCCGTATTACGAGGCTGGCCAGGCGCTGATGGTGAACAAGGACAACACCTCTATCACCAAGCCCGAAGACGTCAAGGGCAAGAAAGTCTGCTCCGTGACCGGATCCACTCCGGCCGCCACCATCGTGGACAAATACGGAGCGGAACTCGTACCGGCAGCGACCTACTCAGCGTGCCTCGAGCCGCTGCGCAACAAGCAGGTTGAGGCCATCACCACGGACAACGTGATCCTGGCCGGTTTTGTGGACAAGGAGCCGGACGCCTTCAAGTTGGCCTCGGACCAGACCTTCACCAAGGAGCCTTACGGCATCGGTCTGAAGAAGGACGACACCGAATTCCGCAACTGGATCAACGACCAGCTTGAATCATTCGACAAGGACGGGTCCTACAAGAAGGCCTGGGAGGCCACCGCCGGTTCGGTCATCAAGACCGCTCCCAAGCTTCCTGCCATCGTCCGCTACTAGGTAGCACCGCTACCAAGTAACCCCCGGGCAGTTTCCGGGGCGTCCGCACCCCAGCGGACTCCCCGGAAACTGCCAGCCTGCCTTTACGACCCCCTACGCCCAGAGCCGAAGGATCCTATGGACGTCATCATTCACAATCTCCCCCTCTACTGGGAAGGCCTTCTGCGCACCCTCTTCCTGTCCGTCGTCTCCGGGATCATCGCCCTCATCGTGGGTACCCTCCTCGCCGCAGCCAGGGTTTCGCCCATTGCTGCCCTTCGAGGCTTCAGTACGGTGTATGTGGAAGTTCTCCGGAACACACCGCTGACCATCGCCTTCTTCTTCGCGGCGATTGTGCTGCCCCGCCTTGGCGTTAAGTTTGAACAGTTTGAAGTGGCCGCCATCATCGCCCTCAGCGCCTACACCGCGGCATTCATCGCAGAAGCTGTCCGCTCAGGCGTTAACAGTGTCCCGATCGGCCAGGCGGAGGCCGCACGCAGCATCGGCATGAAGTTCGGCCAGGTGCTCTCGCTCATCATCCTGCCGCAGGCACTGCGGACCGTGATCCCGCCGCTGATCAACATCCTGATTGCCCTCGTCAAGAACTCCTCTGTAGCCGGTGCGTTCTTCGTGCTTGAACTGTTCGGCTACGGCCGCCAGCTGGCCAATTCCAACGGCGACCAGGTCATGGCCGTGCTGCTCGGCGTGGCGTTCTTCTATCTGCTCCTCACCGTTCCGCTGGGCATCCTGGCCAGCACGGTGGAACGAAAGGTGGCGATTGCCCGATGACTTCCGTCCTTTACGACGTCCCCGGCCCCAAAGCACGCCGGGTATCGCTGATCGGTTCCGTGATCGGAAGCGTGCTGATCCTTGGTCTGCTCGCATTCATCATCATGACGCTCGCCCAGCAGGGCATCTTTGAAGGGCGCCGCTGGGCCATCTTCACTCGGGCGGACGTCTGGACACTGCTCGGCAACGGCATCGGGGCCACCCTCAGTGCTGCCGCCATCGCCGCAGTCATAGCCTTTCCCCTCGGCCTGGGGCTGTGCCTGCTGCGGATCTCCCTGGTCGCCTGGATCCGGATCCCCACCCGCGTGGTCCTGGAGTTCCTCCGTGGCATGCCGGTTGTCCTCATGATGCTGTTCGTCCTGCTCGTATTTGGGACGAGTTCCTTCATCGCCGTGATCGCCGGGCTTGTCCTATACAACGCCGCAATCTTCGCCGAGATCATCCGCGCAGGCATCCAATCGCTGCCCAAGGGGCAGCGGGAAGCTGGCCTGACCATCGGCCTGACCAGCTTCCAGTCCCGGATGCTGATCGAGCTGCCCCAGGCTGTCCGCCGGATGATGCCGTCGCTGGTTGCCCAGCTGGTGGTGCTCCTGAAGGACACCTCGCTGGGCTACATCGTGGCCTACGGCGAACTGCTCCGGGCTGTACAAGTCATGGCGGACTTCCTTGGCAACGCGTTCCTGTTCCCCATCTTCTTCGTCGCCGCGGCCATCTACATCGCGATCAACATCACGGTTTCCCGGATCGCCGTCTGGATCGAGCGCCGCGGTTCAAACAAGGCCGCCGGTGGCGTGGCGAAGGCACCCACCGCCGTCATTGCACCGGAACTTAAGTAACCGATCACGCACATATGCAGAAGGGGTCCGCAGCCATCCGGCTGCGGACCCCTTCTCTATGCGCCGGAGCGGCTGCTAGTCCGCCAGCCAGCTCCGCAGCGCCCGCAGGCACTCACGGATGGCATCGGCGTCGACGTGCTCTTCATCCTTGTGGGCCAGCAGCGGATCGCCGGGGCCGAAGTTCACCGCCGGGATGCCCAGTTCGCTGAAGCGTGCGACGTCGGTCCAACCGTATTTCGGTTTGGGCTCGGCACCGACCGCCGCCACAAAGGACGCCGCAGCAGGGTGGTTCAGTCCCGGCCGGGCGCCGGCGGCAGCGTCGGTGCGCACCACCTCGAAGCCGGCCAGCAGTTCGCGGACTACAGCCTCAGCCTGGTCCGGGGATTTGTCCGGAGCGAAGCGGTAATTGATTTCCACCACGCACCGGTCCGGGATGACGTTACCAGCGGTGCCGCCGTTGATCTTCACGGCGTTGAGGCTTTCCCGGTAGTCGAGGCCGTCCACGTTGATGGTCTGCGGTGTGTATGCTGCCAGCCTGGCGAGGATCGGCGCGGCGGCATGGATGGCATTGCTGCCCATCCAGGCCCGGGCGGAATGGGCCGCCTCCCCCACCGTGGTGGCTTCGAAACGGCTCGTGCCGTTGCAGCCACCTTCCACGGTGCCGTGCGTCGGTTCCAGGAGAATGGCAAAGTCGCCGTCCAGGAGGTCGCCGTGGTTGCGGACCAAGCGGCCCAGGCCGCTCTTCACCGCCTCCACTTCCTCATGGTCATAAAACACAAAGGTGACGTCCCGCTGGGGCGACGCCCCGCCGTCGAACATTGTGGCCGCAAGCGCGAGCTGCACCGCAACCCCGCCTTTCATGTCGGTGGCTCCGCGCCCGTAGAGGACGCCCTTTCCCGGAATGCCGGATTCCCACGTCGACGGGACAGTGCCCCGGGCGCCTTCGGTGGTGGGCAACGGCACGGTGTCCAGGTGCCCGGCCAGGATGACGCGTTCCGGCAGCCCCAGTTCTGTGCGGGCAATAATAGAATCACCGTCGCGGACAACGCGGAGCTGGGGAATGGCACGGAGAGCAAGGTCCACGGCGTCAGCCAGCACCTTCTCGTTACCGGACACACTGTTGATGTCCATCAGGGCGGCGGTCAGCACCGCGACGTCCTGGCGGAGGTCCAAAGGAACGGGGGTCGGTTCAGGGGCGGTTTCGGCAGTCACGTTGCCAGTCTAGTTCGAACCGTATGCCCGGCCCTCGCTAGACTGGGGGCATGACTGAGACTGCTACTTCCGCCGTGCCCGAAGACCAGAACACGACCTCCGAAGACCGCTCCGCTTACGGCTTCGGCCTGGCCACCATCGCCACGTCCGCCGGACACGCCACTGTCCTGGACGTCTGGTTCCCGGCACCGGCCCTGGGCATCGCAGCCGACAGCCTGCGTGCCGTGGAGAATGCGGACGCAACCCTTCTCCAGCTCGCCCAGGACGGCACCGACGCGGACCGCGGCACCGCACAGAAGGTGGTCTTCGTCCAGATTAACCTTGATGAAGCCCCGGCCGACACCGCCGACGCCTACCTTCGCCTCCACCTCCTCTCCCACCGGCTGGCCCGGCCCAACACCATCAACCTGGATGGCATCTTCGGTAAGCTCCCCAACGTTGTCTGGACCAACTTCGGCCCCGCCGCCGTGGATGGCTTCGAACTGACCCGCGCCAAACTTCGCCGCCGCGGCGCCGTGACCGTCTACGGGATCGACAAGTTCCCGCGCATGGTGGACTACGTCGTGCCCTCCGGTGTCCGGATCGCCGACGCCGACCGCGTCCGCCTCGGCGCCCACCTCGCCGAAGGCACCACAGTGATGCACGAAGGCTTCGTGAACTTCAACGCCGGCACCCTGGGCGCGTCCATGGTCGAAGGCCGCATCTCCGCCGGTGTGGTCACCGGGGACGGCAGCGACGTGGGCGGCGGCGCCTCCATCATGGGCACCCTCTCAGGGGGTGGCAAGGAGCGGATCGCCGTCGGTGATCGCGTCCTGCTGGGCGCCAATTCCGGCGTCGGCATCAGCATTGGCGATGACTCCGTCGTGGAAGCAGGCCTCTACGTGACCGCCGGCACGCGCGTTCGCGTTCCCGGACCCAAGGACGAAGTGGGCGAAGACACCACCAAGATCGTGAAGGCGGCAGAGCTCTCCGGCGTCCCCAACCTGCTCTTCCGGCGCAACTCCACCACAGGCGCCGTCGAAGCCTTGCCGCGCAAGGGGCAGACTGTGGAACTGAACGACGCACTCCACGCCAACTGACGCGGTGCTAGCCAGGGGTAGTGGCTTCCGGCGTGCCACGGTGCTCCTGCTCGCCCTGGCGCTCTTGGCCGGCGGTATCTACACGGTGGTGGCATTCGTGCAGCGTTCCGAGAAACTGGTTACGGAACGCTGCACGGCCGACGTCGGCACTCAGTCAGCGGAACTCGCAACCGACCAGACGGCCAATGCCTCGCTAATTGCCGCAGTGGCCGTCCGGCGGGGACTGCCGGCACGGGCAGCCAGCATCGCATTGGCAACCGCCATGCAGGAATCCAAATTGCGCAACATTGAACACGGCGACCTCGCCGGCCCTGATTCCCGCGGACTGTTCCAGCAACGCCCGTCGCAGGGATGGGGCAGTCAGGAACAGATCATGGATCCGTACTATGCGGCCAACGCTTTTTACGACGCCCTGGTCAAAATACCTGGCTATGAGTCCCTCGATATTACCGACGCCGCCCAGCGCGTCCAGCGCTCGGCATTTCCAACCGCCTATGCCCAGCACGAGGTGATGGGCCGGTCCTTCGCGTCCGCATTAACCGGCCAGACTCCGGAGGCGCTTCAATGCACGCTGCGGGCACCCCTGGGAGCGGGCCAACCGGAAACGGTGGACTCGGAGCTGGCCCAGGCCTATGGAGCGCTGGCGACCGCTGTCGAAGGCGAGTCGCTGGTTGTTGAAGCCAGTAACGGCCAGGCTTGGTCCGTTGCGCAGTGGGCCGTGGCCAACGCCAAGGATCTGGCCGTGACCCAGGTGGATGTAGCCGGCCACAGCTGGCTCCGCAAGGACCAGTCAGGTTGGGAAGTATCGGACGCCCCGGATGGGCAGGTCAGGATCACCGTGGCGCCTGCGGCGTAGCGGATCTCCCGGACCGTTTCGAGGGGCTAGGCGGCCGGGATGAGGGAGTCGATGAGCCCTTCGATGCGGGTCTTGATCTCGTCGCGGATGGGGCGGACGGCGTCCACACCCTGCCCGGCCGGATCTTCCAGAACCCAGTCTTCGTAGCGCTTGCCGGGGAAGTACGGGCATTCATCACCGCAGCCCATGGTGATTACCACGTCGGACTCCTTTACGGCCGCCGTGGTAAGGACCTTCGGGATCTCGGCGGACATGTCGATGCCGAGCTCGGCCATGGCCTCGACGGCGGCCGGGTTGACCTTGTCGGCAGGCTGGGATCCGGCGGAGCGGACCTCGATGTTGCCCTTGGCCAGAGTGGTGAGAAAGGCTGCGGCCATCTGGGAGCGGCCTGCGTTGTGGACGCAGACGAACAGGACAGATGGCTTCTTGGCGGTCTCGGTGCTCACGTGGTTTTCTCCTGTAGGGGTTTAGGCGGCGTGCAGGCGGGGTGCGAGGTCATTGACGCGGCTGGCGATCTCGGCGTAGGCGGTTTCGAAGGCGAGTTCAGTGTTCAGCCGAAGCGGATCCGGGACGGACCAGTGTATTCCACCCAGGTTGGGGATTCCCTCGTGGGCGTTATCGCACACGCTCACCACAAAGTCATCGTCATGGGCCACTTCATCGAGCCGGCGAGGCCGGACGTCCGCAAGAGCGACGCCGTGGCGGCTCGCCACACTAATGGCACCTGAGGCGATGCCGTCCGCAGGATGGGTTCCCGCTGACGTTGCCGGAATGTCGCTCACCTGTTGCCAAAGCGCAGTGGCGAGTTGGGACCGGGCACTGTTGCGGGTGCAGACAAAGAGAACGCGGCGGGCTGAGTGTTCGCCGCCGGGGGCCAGCCCATCCAGCGCGCCCGCGGCGAGCCGGATGTAACTGCGGCGCTTGTCCGCCTCTGAACGGTGACGTACTGCGAGGCCCGAGCCTTCCAGCGTGCGCAGATGATGGGACAGCAGGTTTGAGGGCATCCCCAGCTCGGCCTGCAGTTCCGTCGGGGAAAGGTCTCCCAGGGTCAGCAGGTCCACGATGCGCAGCCGCGCGGGATCCGCCAGGGCCGCGTGCTTGGCGACGCGCGCACGGAAGACATCAGCTTGGTCAGTATCCATTGGTCCAATTTTGACTGAGCTAATTCTTTCCGTCAAGCTGTTGCCATGACTTCTCAAGAACCACCGCTGTGGCGCCGCGCCTCCGCCGAACTGATTGGCACCAGTCTGCTCGTGATGATCGTCGTCGGTTCCGGGATCGCCGCCCAGCAGCTCTCCCCCCATGACGTGGGCCTGCAGCTACTCCAGAACAGCACCGCCACTGTCTTGGGTTTGACGGTGCTCATTCTCGTGTTGGGGCCTGTCAGTGGCGCGCACTTCAATCCTGCGGTGTCCCTTGTGGACTGGGTCCTGGGCCGGCGCAGCGGAACCGGGCTGACCCTGCCGGAGCTCGGCACATACGTCATTGCCCAGACCGTTGGCGGGATGAGCGGCAGTGTCATGGCGAACGCCATGTTCGAAGTGGGCACGTCCATCTCAGTCAAGGAGCGGGCCACGCCCGGGCATCTCCTCGGCGAGGTGGTCGCCACCGCAGGGCTCGTCCTGCTGATCTTCGCCCTGGCTGCCACCAAGCGGGGCGCTCTCGCAGCTCCTGCCGTGGGCGCCTACATCGGCGCCGCATACTGGTTCACCTCCTCGACGTCGTTCGCCAACCCCGCGGTGACAGTTGGGCGCATCTTCACTGACACCTTCGCCGGCATCGCACCGGCCTCGGTTCCCGGCTTTGTGATTGCGCAACTGGTAGGGGCGGCCGCAGGGCTCGGGCTGCTGCTGGCGCTGTTCCCGTCCGCGGCCCGGGCCGCGGACGACGCGGTCCTGCCGCACACTTCCGTCTCGAGCAGCTCCTAGCCTGGCCGCAACGGCAACCGCCGTTTACTCGCGGATTCCTCAGGCGAGGATTTCCACGACCGGCTGCACGTAGCTGCGGAAAAGTTCCGGCTGTGACATGAGGTTGTGACTCATGATGATCTTGTCCGGCTCCAGGTACCAGGCGCGCTGTTCATTCAGCGGCAATTCGATGATGGTCAGCTCGAAGTCACGCGCCTCCCGGCCTACCTCCATCAGCCGGTCATCCACCATGTCGCCCAAAAGCTGGTCCGAACCGCTGGCTACCCGCTCCGCCTCCAATCGGGCGTATTCGCTGCGGCGTTCCCGTGCCCAGGTCAGGGCGGCACCGAAATGCGCCTGCAAGACTCGTTGGAGCGCCGGGGAGTTGCCGAAGGCCTCAAAGTCCGGCGGCGCGAGTTCCGGCGAAGTCTGTGGATGCGCCTTGAGCAGTTGCTCCCACCAGGCTTCCCACTCGGTTTTGAGCGCCTTCACACCGCCCACCTCGGCAGTGAGGTGTGAATGGTCGGCATGGCGGACCTTCGGTGCGGCGTGTGAGACTGCCGGATGGCCCGCGCCGTCCAGGCCTGCCGCGTCACGGACAAACAGCGCGATCATCAGGGGTCCGGACGTGTCCGTCGTGATCTGCCAGCCGGAACCGCCTGTTTGATGCATCCCAATTCCTCCTCTGGCCTGCCCTTACAGGGCTTCCGGCCGCTCCGCTTCCCCCGACTCCCAGTCTATTCCCGATGCAGGCGGACGGTAGTGTCAGCCGGCCAAGCTCCTCACGTGCCGGTCCAGCACGTCATGGCACATCTGCGCCGTCATCCATGCGGGCTGGAGGAGAGCGTGCATGCAGAGCCCGTCGAGCGTTGCGAGGAGCCTCTCCGCCTCGACCGTGAGCGAGTGGTGCCCGTCGCCGTCGTCGCTCACCAGGGCAGTAATCACTTGCCCGACGACGGCGGCCACCTCGCGGTGGCTGCGGTCGGCTTCGGCCGCGAGAAACGGCCGGATCCTGGCCGCATTCTTGAAGGCCATCCAGGCACAGGCATCCACGGCACGGTCTTCGTCCAAGGGCAGGAATTCACCCAGCAGGGTTAATACAGCCGCGCGCTGGGCGTCAGAGCCGGGTTCGCTGGCCAGCATCTTGGGCAGGGCTGTCCTGAGCCTTCCCAAAATCCGGTCCACCACGGCGGCGAAGGAAAACCTGAGCAGTTCGTCGCTACCGGCGAAGTAGTGCCGGACGGACCCGACCGCCAGTCCTGCTTCGTCGGCTACCTCACGCAGGGAAGCCCGTTCCAGGCCGTCCACGGCAACGATCCTGCAGACCGCTTCGACGATTTCCGCGCGCCGGGCTTCGGCATCAACAATTTTCGGCACCCCTATTATTTAGCACACCCGTGCTGGAATCCGTCCATCGGCGGATTTGGGATAGCGTTGGGGCATGAAAATACTGGTCACAGGTGGCACCGGGTATATCGGCTCGCACACCGTCTTGTCCCTTCAGGAAGCCGGTCACGACGTGGTGGTGATTGACAACCTGGTGAACTCCAGCGAGGAATCGCTGCGGCGTGTTGCTGAACTCAGCGGCAAGACCGCAGACTTCCATAACGTCGACCTCGTTGATGAGGGTGCGGTGGACCGCGTCTTCGCCGGGAACCGGATCGACGCCGTCATCCACTTCGCCGGCCTCAAGGCCGTGGGCGAGTCCGTCCGTGAACCGCTCAAGTACTACTACAACAACCTTGTGGGCACGCTGAACCTGATCCGGGTGATGGACCGCCACAACGTCCGTTCCATCGTCTTCAGCTCCTCCGCGACGGTCTATGGCGAGCACAACCCCATTCCCTACGTGGAAAAGATGGAGATCGGCGCCAACAACCCCTACGGCCGCACCAAGGAGCAGATCGAGGACATCCTGTCGGACCTCGGCGCCGCGGACAGCCGCTGGCACATCGCCCTGCTGCGCTACTTCAACCCGGTGGGCGCCCACCCGTCCGGCCGCATCGGCGAGGACCCCCAGGGCATCCCCAACAATCTGGTGCCGTTCATCGCCCAGGTTGCCGTCGGCCGCCGCGAGAAGCTGATGGTGTTCGGCGGCGATTACGACACCCCGGACGGCACCTGCCTCCGCGACTACATCCACGTCGTCGACCTCGCCGAAGGCCACGTCGCAGCCCTCAACCACGTCGCGGATCGCGAAGGTGTGTTCCGCTGGAACCTCGGCTCGGGCAAGGGCTCCTCGGTGCTGGAGGTCCTGCGGTCCTTCGAGAAGGCCGTGGGGAAGCCCATCCCCTATGAGATCACCGAGCGCCGGGCGGGTGACCTTCCCGCATTCTGGGCGGACGGTCACCTTCGCGAAGAAGGTGACCGGCCGCCGTCGTACTTGAACCGGTGGGGATTAGCGGACCGGGTAGTCACGCTCCGGCTCGCCGATGTACAGCTGGCGCGGGCGGCCGATCTTAGTGTTCGGGTCGGTGATCATTTCACGCCACTGGGCGATCCAGCCCGGCAGGCGTCCGATGGCGAACAGCACGGTGAACATCTTCTCCGGGAAGCCCATGGCCTTGTAGATCAGGCCGGTGTAGAAGTCCACGTTCGGGTAGAGCTTGCGCTGGATGAAGTAGTCGTCATTCAGCGCCTTCTCCTCCAGGCGGAGGGCGATCTCGAGAAGTTCGTCGTTGCCGCCGAGCTTGCTGAGGATCTCGTGGGCCGTGGCCTTGACGATCTTCGCGCGGGGATCGTAGTTCTTGTAGACGCGGTGTCCGAAGCCCATGAGGCGGACGCCGTCTTCCTTGTTCTTGACCTTCTCCATGTAGTCCTCGGGCTTGGTGCCGTCGGCCTGGATCTGGCGGAGCATTTTGAGCACAGCCTCGTTGGCGCCGCCGTGGGCGGGACCAAAGAGGGCGTTGATGCCTGCAGACACCGAAGCGAAGAGGTTGGCGTTGGAGGAGCCAACCAGGCGCACCGTGGAGGTGGAGCAGTTCTGTTCGTGGTCGGCGTGCAGGATCAGGAGGAGATCCAGGGCCTTGGCGATGACCGGGTCCACTTCGTACTGCTCGGCGGGAAGGCCGAAGCTCAGCCGCATGAAGTTTTCCACGAGGTTGTGGGAGTTGTCCGGGTAGAGCATCGGCTGGCCGATGGACTTCTTGTGCGCGTACGCGGCGATGACCGGCATCTTGGCCATCAGGCGGATGGTGGAGAGCTCCACTTGCTCGGCGTTGAACGGATCCAGGGAGTCCTGGTAGAAGGTGGACAGCGCCGACACGGCAGATGACAGCACGGGCATCGGGTGGGCGTCGCGGGGGAAGCCGCTGAAGAAACCCTTGAGCTCTTCGTGGAGCAGGGTGTGGCGGCGGATCTTCTGGTCAAATGCTTCCAGCTCCGTGGGGCTGGGCAGGTTGCCGTAGATCAGCAGGTAGGAAACCTCGAGGAAGCTGGAGTGCTGCGCCAGCTGCTCGATGGGGTATCCGCGGTAACGCAGGATGCCGGCATCGCCATCGATGTAGGTGATAGCGGAGGTGGTTGCTGCGGTGTTCATGAAGCCGGGGTCAAAGGTGACTGCGCCCGTCTGCTTGAGCAGCTTGGAAACGTCGTAGCCTTCGTTCCCTTCAACAACCTTGATGCGCGGGAGCTTGAGCTCGCCTCCTGCATGGTGCAGGGTTGCGCTGTTGGTCTCAGTCATGGAGTCCCCTTCATGAGGCGCTTGGGCCTCTGTCGAAAGCTTGATCCAACCGGTGAGCCGTGGCACTGTCCCTGTTCATCCAGGAAATCCAACACCCGGGCTGCCTTCTTGTAGAAAGCCACCATTGATAGTCACTTAAAAAATACCGCCCGATGGACTGGTGGCACTAATCGGCGGCCGTCGAAATCCCCCCAAAACGACTTCTTTGTGACGCGAGTCACATGATTGTTACCGACTCGCGGTCAACCTGGCCACCGCCGCGTCGATGCGCTCATCCGTTCCAGTGAGCGCCACCCGAACAAAACCGTTGCCGGCGTCGCCATAAAACACGCCCGGGCCCACCACAATGCCCAAGTCTGCGAGGCGCGCCACGGTTACCCAGGTGTCCTCCCCCGCGGCGGACCAAAGGTACAGCCCGGCGTCGGAATCCTTGATCTCCAGTCCAAAGCGCTGCAGTGCGGGCACCAGGCGTTCCCGCCGTCCGCGGTAGAGCTCCTTCTGGGCCAGCACGTGCGAGTCGTCCCCCAGTGCCACCCGCATCGCCTCCTGGACCGGGTAGGGCACGATCATGCCGGCATGCTTTCGGCTGTTGATGAGGTTGGCCATGATGGCCGGATCGCCTGCCACGAATGCCGCTCGGTAGCCTGCCACGTTGGACTGTTTGCTCAGCGAATACACGGCCAGGACTCCCTCGTGGGACCCTCCGGCAACACGGGGATCCAGGACGCTGGGAACCTTTTCGCCGCCCCGCTGGGCGTCCCAGGAGCCCCAGCCGAGCTCTGCGTAGCACTCATCCGAGGCCACCACGGCGCCCAGTTCGCGCGCCTGAGCCACCAAGGCCTTCAGCGACTCGACGTCCCGCACGCTTCCGGTGGGATTCCCCGGGGAGTTGACCCAGATGAGGCGCACCCTTGCGAGGGTGGCGGCATCGAGCTCGTCCAAATGGTCCGTGGCTACGGAAGTGACCCCTGCCAGCGTGGCACCGATGTCGTAAGTGGGGTAAGCCACCTTGGGGCGGACGACGACGTCGCCCGGCTTAAGTCCGAGCAGGAGCGGCAGCCACGCCACCAGTTCCTTGGACCCAACCGTGGGCATGACGTTTTTGGGGTCGAGTCCCGCAACGCCGCGGCGGCGGCCAAACCACGCCGCGATCGCTTCACGCAGCCCCGGTGTGCCGTGCACGGTGGGGTACCCGGGGGCGTCCGCGGCGGCTCTGAGGGCTTCCTGAATCAGGACCGGCGTGGGGTCCACAGGGGTGCCGATGGAGAGGTTGACGGCCCCGCCGGGATGCTCTGAAGCCTTCGCCAAGTACGGCGCCATGGCCTCCCACGGGTAATCGGGCAGGCTCAGGCCAAAAGTGTTCACCGCTGATGTCACCGGGGCGGCCCGGCTCAGTTGTCTTGGTTCTGCGGCGGCAGCGCGGCAATCATCGGGTGGTCCTTGCCCGTGTTGCCGATCTTCGCGGCACCGCCGGGCGAGCCCAGGTCATCGAAGAATTCGACGTTGGCCTTGTAGTAGTCGGCCCATTCCTCGGGAGTGTCATCCTCGTAGTAAATGGCCTCAACCGGGCACACAGGCTCGCAGGCACCACAGTCGACGCACTCATCGGGATGGATGTACAGCGAACGCTCACCTTCGTAGATGCAGTCGACCGGGCACTCCTCAATACATGCCTTGTCCTTGACATCTACACACGGCTGCGCGATTACGTACGTCACGTCCCTTGCCTCTCCACGTTGTTTCCGGCGACCGCCGGCACTTGTATCCGGCGCAATATCCGGACTGTTGACTTCTGAGCTTATTATCTCCCAGCCCGTTCCCGCGAACCTAGCGGGCCGACCTAGTATGAACTGGTGAGTCCCGTCCAGCCTACGCCCCAAAAATTCCTGGCCGCTGCCGCGCCCGGAACCAGGGTGGTGGTCCGGTACCGGATCGAGGGCGGTCTGACGGACGCGCTAGGCCTCTTGGTGGCCACGGCCGACGGCGAGTGCACCGTCCGGACGCGGCAGGCCGACGTCGTGATCGCCTTGGATCTGGTGGTTGCCGCCAAGGAAGTGCCCCCTGCTCAGTCGCGGCGCCGCGCCCGCCTCCGCGACTGAGCCCGCGGCCTCCTCCCACGCATAAAAAGAAACTGCCAGTACGACGGCGGTCTCCCGCCTGCCGTACCGGCAGCTTCAGTGGTGAGCTAATTCAGGCTTAGACCTTGGCGCGGGCGCGGTTTGCCTTCGCGCGCTCGCCGGCGTCCAGGATGACCTTTCGGATGCGGATGGATTCCGGGGTGACCTCGACGCACTCATCTTCGCGGGCGAATTCGAGGGACTCTTCGAGGGTCAGGTCGCGAGGCGGCGTCATGTTTTCGAAGGTGTCCGAGGAAGCTGCGCGCATGTTGGTGAGCTGCTTCTCGCGAGTGATGTTTACGTCCATGTCATCGGCGCGGGAGTTCTCGCCAACGATCATGCCCTCGTAAACCTCAGAGGTGGGCTGCACGAAGAAGGTCATGCGTTCCTGGAGCTTGATCATCGCGAACGGGGTGACAACGCCTGAGCGGTCAGCCACGATCGAACCGTTGGTGCGGTATTCGATGGGGCCGGCCCACGGCTCGTAGCCTTCGGCCAGCGAGGAAGCGATACCGGCACCGCGGGTGTCGGTCAAGAAGCGCGTGCGGAAACCGATCAGGCCACGGGCCGGAACGATGAATTCCATACGGCACCAGCCGGTACCGTGGTTGGCCATGTTGGTCATGCGGCCCTTGCGGGAGGCCATCAGCTGAGTCACGGCGCCCAAGTATTCTTCGGGAACGTCGATGGTCATGTGTTCCATCGGCTCGTGAACCTTGCCCTCAACGGTCTTGGTCACTACCTGCGGCTTACCAACGGTGAGCTCGAAGCCTTCACGGCGCATCTGCTCAACGAGGATGGACAGAGCCAATTCGCCACGGCCCTGAACTTCCCAAGCGTCGGGACGCTCGGTGGGCAGAACGTTCAGGGAAACGTTACCGATCAGTTCCTTGTCCAGACGGTCCTTCACCTGGCGTGCAGTGACCTTGTGGCCCTTGACCTTACCGGCGATCGGGGAGGTGTTGATACCGATGGTCATGGAGATTGCCGGCGGGTCAACCGTGATCAGTGGCAACGGCTGCGGGTTGTCGACGTCGGTGAGGGTCTCACCGATGGTGATCTCCTCGATGCCGGCGACGGCGACGATTTCGCCCGGCCCTGCAGACTCGGCCGGAACGCGGTCCAGCGCCTTGGTGGCCAGCAGTTCGGTGATCTTGACAGTCTTCATTTCGCCGTTGGCGCGGGCCCAGGCAACGGTCTGACCCTTGCGGAGGGTGCCGTTGTAAATACGGAGCAGCGCGAGACGGCCCAGGAACGGCGAAGCGTCCAGGTTGGTCACGTGTGCCTGGAGGACGCCGTTCGGGTTGTAGGTCGGGGCCGGGATGTGCTCAATGATGGTCTTGAACAGCGGCTCAAGGTCTTCGTTGTCCGGAGCTGAGCCGTCGGCGGGTTGGTCCAAAGAGGCGCGGCCAACCTTGGCTGCTGCGTAGACGACCGGGACGTTGAGGATCTTGTCCAGATCCAGGTCCGGAACTTCGTCGGCGAGGTCCGAGGCGAGGCCCAGGAGCAGGTCCATGGACTCGTGGACAACTTCCTCGATACGCGCGTCGGGGCGGTCAGTCTTGTTAACCAGCAGGATAACCGGCTTGTGCGCGGCGAGTGCCTTACGCAGCACGAAGCGGGTCTGCGGCAACGGGCCCTCGGAAGCGTCAACAAGCAGAACAACGCCGTCAACCATGGACAGGCCGCGCTCCACCTCGCCACCGAAGTCGGCGTGGCCCGGGGTGTCGATCACGTTGATGGTGATGGTTTCACCGTTGGAGGAAGGTCCGTTGTAGGCCACCGTGGTGTTCTTGGCCAGGATGGTGATGCCCTTTTCGCGCTCCAGGTCACCGGAGTCCATGACACGGTCTTCGAGGTGGTTGTGTTCGGCAAAAGAGTTGGTCTGCTTGAGCATGGCATCGACCAGTGTGGTCTTGCCGTGGTCAACGTGGGCCACGATCGCGACGTTACGCAGGTCACTGCGTGATGCAGTGGCTACCGCAGTGTTGGTGGTGGTTTCAGACATGCGTTATTGCTCGATTCAGTGTGAGTCAGCTGTTGTTTCGCCGCATTTCCAACCGGAGTCCACGACGGATTGGCCCATTAACACAGGGCGCCTTCCATTATTCTAAACGCTGCGGCCTAAGGCGCCTAAAAATCCACCGAGGCCCCACTACCGGCAGACTCGGCAAATCTTTGCCGGATGCAGCTATGGAGTGGGCAAAGTCACTGGATTTTCGTGACTTGATGCTTCATTATTGCTGTGATACTTCAAGCCCGGAGAACCACTGATGCAAAAAGCCTCGGCTCTGTCCCGCTTAGTCGCATCGGGAATCGCTGCCGGCGTCCTCCTCTGCAGCTGCGGGCTGCCACCTTCACCCCCTGCTTCGTCCGCCACGCAGCCGCCCGCGGCAACGGCCGGTGCGCCTGCTGCCGCTGGGCCGGGCGCCGCGGGCGGGACTGCCAGTGGCTACATAGCTCGCGGGGCTGATCCGGATGCCCTCCCGCCCGGTTCGGTTGTCCGTAATCGCGCCAGCGGCCGCGACGAAGTGGTGGTCCCGGACATGAGGCACACCGCCCTGCTCATTGGCGACTCACAATCCGAACCCGCCGACGGCTGGCCGCGGCTTGGCCTGGCCGCCGTTGGCTACAAGGTCCAATTCTGCGGCCTGGGCGGAACCGGCTTTGTGGCGGCAAATGGAAAGACAGGCAACTACATCGATGCCCTGGAACGGGGCGACTGGAAGCTTCCTTACGGAACCCCGGCCCTGATTGTGATCCAAGGGGGCGGCAACGATGCAGCCCAAGGCGCTACGGACGCGCAGATAGTGGCCAATGCGGACCGTCTGATCGGCGCCCTTAGGGACCGCTACCCTGACAGCCGGCTCGCCATGATCGGAACGTTGGCCCGCGGAACAAACTACGGGGGCGGACGCAGGGCACAGGTGGATGCACTCCTGGGAAGCCTGGCAGCCAAGCACGGCATACCGTTTGTAGGCGTGGGTGACTGGTTGACCAAGTACAACCTCACCAAGAATATGGCAGACGCCGTACACGTGAACGCCTCCGGCCGAAAGACACTGGGCTCCCTGCTCGGCGACAGCCTCCGGAAACTCGATCTCCAGTTATAGACGGAACAGGAGCCGGCGCCCTTCCGGGCACCGGCTCCTACTTTCCCTGACAGGCCCTACTATTTAGGCCACTTCCGGCGGAAGCATAAGCTTCGCCCCGGGAATGGCGTTGAGCAGTGCCTTGGTGTAGTCCTGCCGGGGCGATTCGAAAACGTCGTCCGTGGAGCCCGTTTCCACCAGCTTCCCCTTTTCCATCACACACACGTGGTCAGCTATTTGCCGGACCACCGCAAGGTCATGGGTAATAAAGAGGTAGGTCAGCCCCAGATTGGCCTGGAGATCGGCCAGGAGATTCAGGACCTGTGCCTGGACCAGCACGTCCAAAGCGGATACGGCCTCATCGCAAATGATCACTTCCGGGTCCAGTGCAAGGGCCCGGGCAATGGCAATACGCTGACGTTGGCCGCCCGAAAGTTCATTCGGGTACCGCTGCATGGTCGACTGAGGCAAAGCCACCTGGTCCAGGAGTTCGCGGACCTTCTTTTCGCGGCTTGCAGCGTCACCAATTTTGTGGACCCGCAACGGCTCCTCGATGGTCCGGAAGATGTTGTACATCGGGTCCAGCGAACCGTACGGGTCCTGGAAGATCGGCTGCACCCGGCGCCGGAACTTGAAGAGTTCCTTGGGCTTGAGCAGTGACGTGTCGACGCCGTCGAAAAGAATCCTGCCTTCGGTAGGCTTTTCGAGTTGCAGGACCATTCTGGCCACAGTGGACTTGCCCGAACCGGACTCCCCCACAATGGCGGTGGTGGTTCCCCGCTTGACGTCGAAGCTCACGCCGTCGACGGCTGCAAAGTCCGTCGATTTCCCCAAGCCGCTACGCAGTTTGTAGACCCTCCGCAGGTCCTGGATCTGCAGGATGTTATCCGCGGCAGTTGCCTCGGCCGCGGGGGCCAACAGGTCTGACGCTTCCACACCCTGTTCCTTGGCGACCTGAATACGCCGGCTTGCCAGCGAAGGGGCGGATTCGACCAGTCGCTTGGTATAGGGGTGCTGCGGGTTCCGGAGCAACTCCAGGGAAGGACCGGCTTCCACAACCTGGCCCCGGTACATCACCACCACCTTGTCTGCCCGCTCAGCGGCCAGACCCAGGTCGTGGGTGATGAGCAGGACGGCCGTGCCGAGCTCAGTGGTCATGGTTTCCAGGTGATCCAGGATCTGCCGCTGGACGGTGACGTCCAGGGCCGACGTCGGCTCATCCGCGATGAGCAGTCGCGGCTGGCAGGACAGCCCGATAGCGATCAGCGCACGTTGGCGCATACCGCCGGAAAACTCGTGCGGGTACTGGTTGGCGCGCCGGTGGGCGTCCGGGAGGCCCGCCTCGGACAGCACCTTGGCGATGTCGTCCGGGCCGCTGGGCTGCCCGTTGGCCCTTAGTGTCTCCTTGACCTGGTAGCCGATCTTCCAGACCGGGTTCAGGTTGGACATGGGATCCTGCGGGACCATGCCAATCGTGTTGCCGCGCAGTTCGATCATCCGCTTTTCGGAGGCATGGGCTATGTCCTCCCCGTCAAGGAGGATCTGCCCGCCCGACACCGCGCCGTTGGTGGGCAGGAGCCCGATGGCGGCAAGCGCGGTGGTGGATTTGCCGGAGCCTGATTCGCCCACAATGGCCACGGTCTCACCGGGCATCATGGTCAGGTGCGCATTACGTACTGCCTGGACGTCACCGCCGCCGGTCTTGAACGTAATGGCCAGGTCGCGGATTTCCAGCAAAGGCTTTAGGCCCGCGGGGCCGGCCTCGTCGATGTTGATTTCGGGAGTAGTCATCTCTTTGTCTCTCATCGCTGACGGCTCTTCGGATCAAGCGCGTCCCGGACAGCATCACCGAGCATGATGAAGCTCAGCACGGTGATGGACAGCGCCGCTGCCGGGTAGAGCATGATCTGTGGATGGGTGCGGATGGATGCCTGGGCACCCGCGATGTCATTGCCCCAGGACATGATGCCCTGCGGGAGGCCAATGCCCAGGAAGGACAGGGTGGCTTCGGCCACGATAAACACACCCAGTTCCAAGGTGGCCAGGACGATGATCGGTGCCAGCGCGTTCGGCAGGACGTGCCGGACAAGCGCGCCGAACCTCGAAACGCCCAACGAGCGGGCCGCGGTCACGAAGTCTGCGTTGCGGACCTCGATCACGGCTCCGCGGGTGATGCGCGCCATTTGAGGCCAGGCCAGCAGGGCAATCACGAAAACAACGGACCAGACGCTTCTGTTTTCCCGGAAGACCGGCAGCTGCGTGATGATCAGCGCGCCCAATATCAGGGGGAGAGCGAAAAAGATGTCACCGAGTCGGGCCAGGACTGAGTCAACCCACCCGCCGTAGTAGCCTGCGATGGCGCCGATGGTGACACCGATAACAAGCACGCACAGGACGGAAAGCACACCCACCGATAGGGAGGCCTGCGTGCCGTGGACAACGCGGGAGTAGATGTCACAGCCCTGGAACGTGAAGCCGAACGGGTGGCCCGCCGTGGGTCCCCCTTCCGAGTTGGCCAGTTCGCACCCATCGTTAGGTGCAACGGAGGAAAAGAGGCCGGGGAAGAGCGCCACGACCACCAGCAGCAGGATCAGGAGCGAGGAAATGATGAACAGCGGCCGGCGGCGGAGCTTACGCCATGCGTCCGACCATAGGCTCAGTGGTGCCTGGTCGGTTTTGACGGCGTCCGTTGCAAGCAGCGGAGTCTCGTCGATGGGCGCCACGAAGTGGCTGTTATTACTGGTCATAACGGATCCTCGGGTCTAGCCATGCATACAGGAGATCAACGAGCAGGTTGGCCACCACAAAGATCAACACCAGCACGCTGACAATGGAAACGATTGTCGGTCCCTCTGTGCGCAAAATGGCCTGATAGAGCTTGTTGCCTACGCCGGGAACGTTGAAGATACCTTCCGTCACGATGGCCCCGCCCATCAGGCCGCCGAGGTTGGCGCCGAGGTAAGTTACCACCGGTATCAAGGAGTTGCGCAAGATATGTGCAATCACAACCCGCGGCCGGGACAGGCCCTTTGCGGTGGCGGTCCGTACATAGTCGGCGTTCATGTTTTCGCTCACCGAGGCCCGGGTCAGGCGAAGCACATAGGCAAATGACACCAAGCCCAGGACCACGGCGGGTAGCAGCAGGCTGCCCCAGTCCGCGTTCGCACCGACCGTGGGTTTGGCCCAACCAAGTTGGACACCGAAAACCAATTGGAAAACGAAGCCGAGGACGAACGTGGGAACTGCAATGACCACGAGGGAGGCCACCAGGACGGTGGAGTCGAACCAGCCGCCTCGGCGAAGGCCGGCGAAAACGCCGAAGGCAACGCCGAAAACTGCCTGAATGAGCAGCGCCTCAGTGGCAAGCATCGCCGTCACCGGGAAGGCTCGGGCAAGGCTCGCTGCAATGGGCTGACCGGTGAAGTCATTGCCCAGATTGAAGGTGAAGAGGTTCTGCAGGAACAGTCCGTACTGGACCCAGAACGGCTGGTCGAGGTGGTACTGGCTGCGGAGGATATCGATAACCGCCTGCGGGGGCTGGCGGTCCCCGAAGAGTGCCGCGATGGGGTCGCCGGGGAGGGCAAAGACCATGTAGTAGACCAAAAGCGTGGTGCCGATGAAAACTGGGATCACTTGCAGAAGTCGTTTCAGGATGAAGCTGACCACAGGATCACCGGCTTTCCTGATGCGAAGAAAACGGGTTCATTTGTGCCTTCCTGCCATGCAGGCAAATGGGGGCCGGTCGCGAAGACCGGACCCCCATTCGCCTGTCGGCAAGTTAGATGCTGGACTACTTGGCCGTGATGTTGTAGTAGAGGATTTCGCCGTTCCAGCCGGTCTCCGCCTTCACAACGTGGTTGCTCCACACAATCGGCTTTGCGTAATCCCAGAGAGGCAGGCCGGGAAGGTCCTGGAAGAGGATCTCCTGTGCCTGGTTGAACTTGTCGTTCGCCTCCGTCGTGGACTTGGCAGCCAGGCCCTCCTTGAGCAGCTTGTCGAACTCAGGGTTCGAGTACTTCTCGTAGTTAGAGGATGCGCCCGTGGCCCAAACCGGTCCGAGGAAGTTGTACAGGGACGGGTAGTCGCCCTGCCAGCCGGCGCGGGTCAGGCCAGGGAGAGACTGTGACTTGCGCAAGTTGAGGACCTCAGCGAACTTGGCGAACGGCTGGATCTCAGCCTGGATGCCGAGGTTGTTCTTGAAGCCATTGGCAACGGCGTCGATCCATTCCTTGTGCCCACCGTCGGTGTTGGAGGCAATCTGGAGCGGCTTGGAGCCGTCGTACGGCTTGATCTTTTCAGCCTGGGCCCACAGGTCCTTTGCCTTGGCGGCATCGAACTTGAGGACTTCGCTGCCCTTGAGGTCAGCCTTGAAACCATCGATCACCGGTGGGGCGAAGGCCTTGGCCGGAGTACGCGTCCCGTTGAACACAACCTTGGTGATCTCTTCACGGTTGATGGCGTAGGAAAGGGCCTGGCGGCGCAGCTTTCCGGCTTCACCCTGGAAGTTCGGGTTGTAGGGCGGGATATTAAGCGTGCCGTTAGTGGCGACGGGCTTGGTGGCGCTTCGATCCGGGAAATCTGCAGCGTAAGTCTTGGTCGCGTTTGAAGGCAGGACGTCGGTGATGTCGAGGTTGTCAGCCTGCAGGTCCGTGTATGCGGGGCTCGGATCGGTGTAGAACTTGAAGGTCACACCGCCGTTCTTAGCTGAGCGGGGACCGCTGTAGTCGGGGTTCTTCACCAGAGAGATTGACTGGTCATGGACCCAGGCGCCGGTTTTTTCGAACTTGTACGGGCCGTTGCCGACCGGGTTCTCACCGTACGTCTTCGGGTCGGCCAGCGCTGCGGAGGGCAACGGGTAGAAGGCCGAGTAACCCAACCGCAGCGACCAGTCAGCTTCAGGCTGCGCCAGCTTGACCGTAAGTGTGGAATCGTCGGTGGCCTTCAGGCCAGACATTGTTTGGGCCTTGGGAGCCGGGGTGGTGGTGGTCTTGCCGTCCGCGGCTTTTTCAGTGGTCACCGCGGAAACATCGTCGTAACCGGCGATGGATTCGAAGAAGAAGCTGTTGTTCTGCAGGTTCTTGGAGTTGGCAGCGAAGTTCCAGGTGTCAACGAACGTCTTGGCAGTAATTGCTTCGCCGTTGGTGAACTTTTGGCCCTGTTTGACCTTGATGGTCCAGTTCTGGGCATCCGGTGACTCAATGGACTCGGCAAGGGCATTGACCGCTTTGCCGTCCGGATCGTAACTGCGGAGGCCTTCGAAAAGCAGGTTGATGACGCGGCCACCATTGGTTTCATTGGTGTTCGCCGGCAGCAAGGGGTTCTGCGGTTCGCTGTTGTATGCGGTGATGACCTTGTTGGGGTCACCGGCAGATTGGCTGGCACCGTCATTGCTGCCGCCTCCAGCGCCGCAGCCGGTCAGGGCTAGGGCGGCGATCGCCACCATGCCGAGTGCTTTGGAAGTGCGCGTGAAACGCATTCCGCCTCCTATGAGTTGTGGGAGATGTTCAGGGAATCTTTTGCTCCCCGGCAGGCCTGTCACGGATTTACCCTGTGACGCAGCCCATGTACGAGTAGCCTAACCGCACAAAGTCCAAATACTGGTACACCGTTGCCAAACCGTAATCAGTTAACCGCTGATAACCAGCCTGCCCCGGAAAGTTGCGCAAGTCACATGCTACTCGTTGGTAGGACTAGGGCGAAATCGGCCCCGGCGCTGGTGCGGAGGGCGTTCGGAAAGGCCCCTCCCGGCCTATTTCAGGCGCCACTCCCACACGTTCCACCACACGCCCAGGGGGCCGGAGCTGGGTTTAATGCCGGTCACTCGGCTGCTGTACGCAACTGTTCCGGTGGTTTGGTAGAGCGGCAGGCCGTAAGCGTCTTGCCATATCCGTTTGTCGACGTTGGCCAACAGTTCGTCCTGTTTTCCCAGGTCCGTGGTGCTGGCCAGTTCCTCCATGGTCTTATCGGCTTCGGCGTCGGAGAACCCGGTGAAGTTGCTGCCTCCGCCGGTCTTGAAGATTTGAGGGACGCGGCTGACACCTACCCCGGGACCTATCCAGCCCAGGATGGCAGCGTCGTAGGCGCCCCTGCTGAGCGCTGCTACCCAATCAGAACTGCCGAGGCCTGCATCTTCAACGGTGAAGCCTGCGGCCCGGGCGGACTCACGGATCAGGGAAAAGGCCCGTACGCGGTTGGGATTGTCTTTGTTATACAGGATCCGGATTGTCGGGGCAGCACCACGGAGTTGCGAGGCAGCGCCCTGGATATCCACCTTGGAATATTCAGCGGATCCGTTGTTCCTGACGGCATCGGCGTACTTGGGATGGGACGGAAGGAATACGTGCGAGTCCAGCGGTTTTGCGTCATCCACCAGGCCGCCCACCACGTCCTTGACAATCTCCTCCCGCGGAACCGTCTTGAGGAACGCCGCACGGACGTCCTTCTCGGCGAACGGGCCGGAGAACTTCAAATCCAGATGGTCGTAGCCCGTCTGGTTGTACCGCTCCACGGTGTTTCCCTGTGCAGCCAGCCCATCGAAAAGCCCCTCGGTACCGGCAGAGGGCTGCGGGGCAACGATGTCAGCCTGCCCCGTGCGGAGGGCCGCAGCAGCGGCGCCGGCAGCCCCGGTGAAACGCACGGTGATCTCATCCAGATAGGGCTCAGCACCCCAAACGTAATCCTTGTTCCGGACCAGCGTCAGAGAGGCGCCCGGATTCATGTCCCGGACAATGTACGGGCCGCTGGAGAGATACATCGCGGGGTCCGGCGGCAGCGTCTTGGTATCGAAACCAGTGTTCCAAAAATCGCTGACGCGCTTCAGCGGGGCATTAACCGCGGGGCGCTTGGCATCACCGCGCGGCGAGTCCCTGAGCAATTCGATGAGGTCGCCTTCGTCGTTCAGGCCGCTTTTCGCGGCGACAACATGGGCCGGAAGGCCGACGTCGAACGCCACCTCCCAGTCCGCGTACGGTGACAGGTATTCGAGGGTGATCGACCGGCCGTCGCTACCAATTTCCGGGAAAGCAGTGGCCGCCAGGCCGGTCCTGTCCGAAGCGGCGGAAAAGTAGGTGGTGCCGGTCCCGGACTTGGCGTCGGCGTCGTCGAAATAGCCCGAACCCGCCGCCCACGCCAAGAGGAGGTCCCCGGCGTCTATTGGGGCGCCGTCGGACCATTTCACACCCTCGTTGACGGTGTATTTCACCTTCAGCGGCCTGTCGGACACCTTTTCAATGCGCCCGAACTTCTCGTTGCGGACCACCTTTTCGGTGTTATCCACGTAGTAGAACCCGGAATGGGTGATGTTGCCGATCTTGGCGTTGATATCCGTGTTGCCCGTGGCGCTGAACGGGTTGAAGGAAGTAAAGGCATTCACCTCAGCCACAGTGACGCTGCCGCCGCGTTTGGTCTCGCCCACCACCACGGGCGCGGCTCCCCCGGAACCGGAACATCCTGAAATGACCAGCGCCGCAGCCACGGCCGCGGTTATGACCTGAATCAGACGCCTCAGCGGCATGCCGTCTCCTTTGCCAGTTCCGGAATCAGACGTTGAAGCGGAACGTACTTTTAGCCACACGCCGTTGAGTCACTTTGTTTTCATAGAATTCTAACGGTCCAGGAGTAGGCCCAGGAGCAAGGTCCGCCTGCCGCATATCATGAGGATCAGCCCTCTGCCGATCCTGAAGGAAGCACATGCCCCAGTCTTCACAACCGTTACGCAAGCTTGGATTCCTCACTATTGGCCTGTTCGATCCGGCGGATCCGGCCGTGGGTCACGAATCGACCCTGCAGGTCATCGAACTGGGCGAGCAGCTTGGATTCGACAGCGCCTGGCTGCGCCACCGCCACCTGCAGTTCGGCATCTCCTCTCCGATAGCGATCATGGCCGCTGCCAGCCAACGCACCTCCCGGATCGAACTTGGAACCGCCGTAACCCCGATGGGCTGGGAAAACCCCTTGCGACTGGCGGAGGATCTGGCCACCGTCGATCTGCTCGCCGGCGGGCGAATCAATCCGGGCCTGAGCGTGGGTGAACCAATGCACTTCGACACGGTGAAGCACGAGCTGTACCCGGACACCGCCGAACTGGAGGACTTCAGCTATGCACGGGTGGAGCGGCTTGCGCGTTTGATTGCGGGGGAACCGGTCCGGGAGTTTTCCGGCAAGCAGGGTGTCGTCGAGGAATTCTCCAACCGCGTCGAGCCGCACTCTACCGGGCTGCGTGAACGACTTTGGTATGGGGCGGCAAGCAAGAAATCGACCGAGTGGGCCGGGGCGAACGGATTCAACCTGCTCTCCAGCAGTGTGATTTTTCCGGAAACGCATGAGGAACCGGACTTTGCCGACATCCAGCAATCACAGATCCGCGCCTACCGTGAAGCTGCCGCAACATCAACCCAATCGCACGGACCAGCCCGGGTCTCGCAAGGCCTGGTAGTGATCCCGACCGATTCGGCTTCAGCGAAGCAGCGGGAAAAGTACCAGCGATACGTCGACGAACGCACGCCCCGGACCCGGATGCCGCAGGGGCCGCGACGGATGCTGTTCGCCGCCGATCTCATTGGCACCAGTGATCAGATTGCCGAACAGCTGTATGCCCACGCGGGGTTCCAGGAGGTCGACGAGGTGGCGTTCGCGCTCCCCTTCAGCTTCGACCATGAGGACTATGTCCAGATCCTCACCGACATCGCCACCAGATTGGGTCCGGCACTGGGATGGAGCCCGGCGCGGGCCGGGCAGTAGCTGGTCCTGAACGCGAAAATCGCGCCCCGGCTGTGCCGGGACGCGATTTTCGTGGGCGTGGCTAGACGTTGAAGCGGAACTCCACCACGTCGCCGTCGGCCATCACGTATTCTTTGCCTTCGATCCGGACCTTGCCTCGGGACTTAGCCTCGGCCATCGATCCAGCCTCAATCAGGTCATCGAACGAGACTACTTCGGCCTTGATGAAACCGCGCTGGAAGTCGGAGTGGATCACGCCGGCTGCCTGCGGGGCCGTATCGCCCTGGTGAATGGTCCACGCCCGGGTCTCTTTCGGACCGGCCGTCAGGTAGGTCTGCAGTCCGAGTGTGTGGAAACCGACGCGGGCCAGCTGGTCAAGGCCGGACTCATCCTGCCCGTTCATCTCCAGCATTTCGCGGGCTTCTTCCTCGTCCAGCTCCACGAGGTCGGACTCGAGCTTGGCGTCGAGGAAAATAGCGTCGGCAGGCGCCACCAGGGCACGGAGCTCTTCCTGCTTCTCCGGGCTGCCGAGGATGCCTTCGTCCGCATTGAAAACGTAGATGAAGGGCTTGGCGGTCAGGAGGCTGAGCTCTTTGAGGTGCTCCATCTCAAGCTTGTCGCTCTTGATCGAGGAGAAGATGGTGTCGCCGCGTTCCAGGACCGTCTGCGCCGCCTTGATGGCTGCGAGCTCGGCTGCATCCCGCTTCTTGATCTTGACTTCTTTTTCGATCCGCGGAATCGCGTTTTCGATGGTCTGAAGGTCTGCCAGGATCAGCTCAGTGTTGATGGTCTCCATGTCCGAGCGAGGATCCACCTTGCCATCAACGTGGATGACATCGGGGTCATCGAACACGCGGACAACCTGGGCGATGGCTTCGGCTTCGCGAATGTTGGCCAGGAACTTGTTGCCCAGGCCTTCGCCCTCGGACGCGCCCTTGACGATACCGGCGATGTCCACGAACGACACCGGCGCAGGCAACAGGCGCTGCGAGCCGAAGATCTCCGCAAGCTGCTTGAGCCGGGGATCCGGCAGGTTCACGACGCCCACGTTCGGTTCAATGGTGGCGAACGGATAGTTCGCCGCCAACACCTGGTTGCGGGTCAGTGCGTTGAAAAGAGTTGATTTGCCGACGTTGGGCAGTCCGACGATGCCAATAGTAAGAGCCACGAGCACTGATTCTACCGGTTGCGGCACATGCTGGCCCCAGCGGGTCCAACGGCGGCCGCGCACCGGTGCCGGCAGCGCCGGGAAAGACTGACGGAATATGTCGCTTCCGGAAAATGTCGGAGGGCCGTGCCACAGTGAGCCTATGGATGCTTTAGCCCTGATTCTCGCCCTGTTAATGCTGCTGCTCGGTGCCCTCGCCGGCGCCGCCGCCACCTATCTGCTCCTGCGTCGCCGCACCGTCGCCGTGGAGGAGGACTTCGACGCCGTTTCCGCGCGCCTTTCCGAGGTCAACGCGCAGTTCGCAGCGGCCGACGCCGAGCGGCGCCTTCTCAGCGCACAGAACCGGGAACTCGGAGAGTCGCGCAACCAGGACGGCAACGTCCTGCGCGCGCTGGCGCCGGTGGCGGAAAAGCTAACGGCCGTGCAGCAGCAGGTGGCACTGCTTGAGCGGGACCGCCTGGAACAGTACGGCCAGCTGGCGCAGCAGCTGCAGGAAGCCCGGCTATCCGATGCCCAGCTGATCCGTTCCACACATGCCCTCGAGTCCGCCCTCCGCTCCAACAGTGCCCGCGGCCAATGGGGCGAGGTGCAGTTGCGCCGGGTAGTGGAAGCATCGGGAATGTTGAAGCACGTCGATTTCCTGGAACAGGTTCACAGCGCTGGCGGCGACTCTACAATCAGGCCGGACCTGGTGGTCCAGCTTCCGGGCCAGAAGCAGCTCGTGGTAGATGCCAAGGTTCCGCTGTCCTCATATCTTGAAGCGCAGGAACTTGGCTCCGGGTCCGGTTTGGAACAATCCAACGCCATTGGTCAGGGCGCGAAGGCCCACGCATCCCAGCAAACGCTGCTCGCGGCGCATGCAAAAGCCCTGCGCGCGCACGTGGACGCGCTCAGCAATAAAAAATACTGGGACATCCCCGGCAACTCCCCCGAGCTGGTGATCTGCTTCCTGCCGGCGGAATCCATTCTGGCAGCGGCACTCATGGCGGACGCGACGCTCCTGGACCACGCCCTGTCACGGAACGTAGTCCTCGCCTCACCGAGCACGTTGTTGGCCGTGCTCAAATCCGTGGCCTTCACCTGGCGCCAGGATGTGCTGACGGACAATGCGCGCGAACTGTTCGACCTCGCCCGCCAGCTTTACGAACGCATGGGAACACTGGGCGAGAACGTGGGAAAGCTGGGTTCGTCCCTGAAATCGTCGGTGGACCGTTACAACTCCCTGATCGGCACCCTTGAGGCGCGGATCCTGCCCACCGCACGGAAGCTCAATGCGATGGACGAGTCAGGACTGCTGACCCCAGCAGCTCTGGAAGTCACTCCGCGGTCGCTGGCCGCCCCTGAACTTCAGCAGGATGACGCGGCAGCCTAAACCCGGGAGACCAACCGCGGCACGTCAGTTGCGGCACGTCAGTTGCGGGACCGGCGTCCGCCGAGGGCGCGGCTGACGTCGCCTGCTTCCTTCAGGGTTGCGCGGAGTTCCTTGGGCAGGGAGAACAGCAGATCTTCTTCAGCCGTGATAACTTCCTCCACCGAGCCGTACCCGTAATCCGCAAGCAGGCGCAGGACATCGGTGACCAGCACTTCGGGAACGGAAGCACCGGAAGTGACGCCCACTGTCGCGACGCCCTCAAACCAGGCCTCATCCACTTCGTTGGCGAAGTCCACACGGTAGGAAGCCTTGGCACCATACTCCAAAGCAACCTCAACCAGCCGGACCGAGTTCGACGAGTTCGCTGATCCCACCACGATCACCAGGTCAGCCTGCGGCGAGATCTTCTTGATGGCCACCTGACGGTTGGTGGTGGCGTAGCAGATATCATCGCTGGGCGGATCCTGCAGCGTAGGGAACCGCTCTTTGAGTAGCCGGACGGTCTCCATCGTTTCGTCGACACTCAGTGTGGTCTGGGAGAGCCAGATGACCTTTTCAGGATCCCGGACCGTGACATTGTCCACTTCATGCGGGCCGTTGATGATCTGGATATGTTCCGGGGCTTCGCCCGCAGTGCCCTCAACTTCCTCGTGACCATCGTGGCCGATCAGGAGGATATCGAAGTCGTCCTTGGCGAACCTGACGGCTTCCTTGTGGACTTTCGTCACCAGCGGGCAGGTGGCGTCGATAGTGCGCAGGCCGCGGTCCTCGGCGGATTGGACGACAGCCGGCGACACGCCATGGGCCGAGAAGATCACAAGGGCGCCTTCCGGCACCTCGTCCGTTTCATCCACAAAGATGGCACCCTGCGCCTCGAGCGAGCTCACCACGTGGACGTTGTGCACAATCTGCTTGCGGACATACACGGGCGGACCATAATGCTCCAAGGCCTTTTCCACCGCGATAACGGCCCGGTCCACACCCGCGCAATAGCCGCGGGGAGCTGCGAGCAGGACCTTCTTGGGCCCCGACACCGGCGCTGCGGCAAACACTTCCTCCGGCGAGCGCCGCCTTCGCGGGACAGTTGGCATCGAAAGGGAAACTGAGGAGGTCATGCCTCCATGCTACCGGGTGGGTCGTCGCCGCCCCGGCGAAGCGATCCTGATCACAAGGCCGGCAACGAGAAGCACACCGCCCGCAATGAGTGCTCCCGTGACCCACGATCCGAAGCTGCTGGCAGCCGCCGCCACAAACTCGTTCTTGAACATGTCAGCAACCCCGTTTCCGCTGGCCGTCCGCAGGACCGCGGCGCGCGCCATGGTGGAGCCCAGGGTCCATAGACCGGCCAGCACCAGGGCCCCGAAGCCCACGCAGAAGAGCACCGACCATTTCCGGCGGGCGGCAACCAAGGCCAGAACAAACGCGATTCCGGCCCCAACGGCCAGTGGATAGCCCAGCGGAGCATAGGCGGTCAAGCCCGCGATGATCTGGCGCTGGCCCGACTGTCCAACGTTGATCAACGTTTGCTCCGGCGCTTTCAGCGGCAGCCCGGTTGCGCGCGAGATCTCCCCCGTCGCCAGTGCCACGAGGGGTGCGACGTCCAGGGTGAGGGACGACGACGAATCCGCTTCGGGAGGCAGTGTGGCCGGATCCGCGAAGCTCAGCCGGTGACTTTTGCGCAGCGTTTCCTCCCAGGCCGCAGGGTAACCGGGCAGCCCTGTCAGGGATCCTGCCGCCGCTTCCAGCACAGGCTTGACGAGACGGGCCAGCGCGTCCGGTACGGCGCCGGTGTCGATGGTGCCCACGGTCGCGGCCGCGAGCCTTTGCTGGAATGCGGCGTCCTGGCCAAGCGGTGCAGCCAGCGCCACGAAGCCATCCTCCTGGACGATGTTGCGGTCAGCCCAGATCGCGGGAATTGCCACGGCGGACAGCAGGAGGCCCAGAACGGCAGCGACGGCTGAGACGAAGGTGCGCAAAACAGGTCCTCACTGGTTGGCGGCGGCAAAGCCATCATAGGGCTGGTTCCTGGACGGCGGATGTCAGTCCCGGGTGCTACAGCTTATGGATAAGGTTGAATGACAGCCGCCAACAACCTTATCCATACCTGCTTTCGCCGAACAAAGGACCGCCATGCCTCCAGCTACACCTTCCGGGGGCAGCGCGCATGTCTGAACAGGCTGCCCTCCCAGGCACCGGGGCTTCGACTCTTCCTGCCACGGCCGCTGAGACCACCCCGGATAATCCCTGGCCATTGCAACTGCTGTCCCAGAAACTCAAGGTCCATATCGACCGTGCGCCGGCGGCCTGGGTGGAGGGCCAGGTCATCGAAATGAACCGCCGCGGCGGCAACGCCTACCTGACGCTGCGGGACGTGGACGCCGAAGTCTCGCTGCCGGCGTCCGTCTGGACGAAAGTCCTTGACCGCCAGAACATGCCGCTGGAACGCGGTTCCCGCGTGGTGGCCCTGCTCAAACCGGAGTTCTGGCTGAAAACCGGGCGCCTGAACATGCAGGTACGGGACATCCGGCCGGTTGGCCTGGGCGACCTCCTGGCCCGCATCGAACGCCTGCGCCAGGCCCTCGCCGCAGAAGGACTCTTTGCCGATTCCCGGAAGAAGCCGCTTCCGATGCTCCCCCACAGGATCGGGCTGATCACCGGGCGCGACTCGGACGCCAAAAAGGACGTACTGCAAAATGCGGCACTACGCTGGCCCGCTGTTGAATTCGAAATCCGCGAAGTCGCCGTCCAGGGCAACACCGCGGTGTCCCAGATCGTCCGCGCCCTTCGGGAGCTGGACGGCCGTGAGGACGTGGACGTCATTGTTATCGCCCGCGGCGGCGGCGCACTGGAGGACCTGCTCCCGTTCAACAGCGAGGAACTGATCCGCGCCGTGGCGGCAGCGGCCACCCCGATTGTCAGTGCCATCGGCCACGAGGCCGACCGGCCCCTTCTTGATGACGTTGCTGACCTCCGCGCGTCAACACCCACCGATGCTGCCAAACGGATCGTGCCTGACGTTGCCGAAGAGCTGGCGAGCGTGCGCCAGGCGCGGGAATACCTGCGCCGGTGCATCGGCAGGCTGGTGGAACGCGAGACGGACCGGCTCGCCTCACTCCATTCCCGGCCGGTCCTTGCCAGCCCCGAGGGGATGGTCACCGTCCGCGCGGAAGAGCTCGAACGGCTCCTGCGGCGCTCATCGGCGGCCGTCAGCTCCACTGTGGTCCGGGCAGCTGACCAGCTGGTGCACCTGCAGGCCCAGGTGCGCTCACTGTCCCCACAAAAGACCCTCGACCGCGGCTACGCAGTGGTCGAACTCGCCGACGGCCGGCCCGCCCGGGCCACGGAAACCGCCGGCCACGCAGTAGTCCGCAACCCTTCCGAGGCGCCGGGCGGAACCGCGTTGTCCGTGCGGGTCGCCGAGGGCCAATTCGGCGCCACATCCACCGGCGAACTTTAACGGCGAACTTTAACAAGGAGAAGTACATGCCCGAGACAAAGCATGATCCCGAAATCGACGCCCTGAGCTATGAGGAAGCCCGCGAGCAACTGGTCCTGGTGGTGGGCAAGTTGGAGGCCGGCGGCGCGAGCCTCGAGGAATCCCTGGCCCTGTGGGAGCGGGGGGAAGCCCTGGCCAAGCGCTGCGAGGAGTGGCTGGAGGGCGCCCGCAAGCGGCTCGCCGCCGCCCGCGACCAGCCTCTCTAGGAGCGCTCCACCAACTGACGCTCAACCCCAACGTCGAACTCCGCTTTGGGCCAATCGAGCTTCATCTCAGTCAGCGCACCCAACACGAGCTGCTGCACGGCGATCCGGGCATACCATTTCTTGTTGGCCGGAACAACGTACCAAGGAGCATGGTCCTTGCTGGTCTCGTCGAACGCGGCCTGGTAGGCGTCCATGTAGTCCTGCCAGAACGCCCGCTCCTTCAGATCTCCGCTGCTGTATTTCCAGTGCTTGTCAGGGTTATCCAGCCTGGCCAGAAGCCGCGCCTTTTGCTCGTCCTTGCTGATGTTGAGCATCACCTTGATGATCTTGGTGCCTGCATCCGTCTGCCGCCGCTCAAACTCGTTGATGGCGCGGTACCTACGCTTGATTTCCTCAGGAGTCGCCCAGTTGTGGACCTTGTGGATGAGGACGTCCTCGTAGTGCGAACGGTCGAAAATGCCCACCATGCCCGCAGCGGGGACGGCCTTCTCAATGCGCCAGAGAAAGTCGTAGGACTTCTCCTCCTCCGTGGGCGCCTTGAACGCCTTGAACTGGACACCCTGCGGGTCCATGGTTGCCATGACGTGGTTGACGATCCCGCCTTTGCCGGCCGTGTCCATGGCCTGCAGCACCAGGAGGATCCGTTTCCTGCCGCCGAACCGGGACTCTGCGAACAGTGTTTCCTGCAAAGCTGAGAGCTTCCCGTCCAGATCAGCCAGAAGCGCTTCACCATCGGCTTTATTGCCGCTGTAGCCGGGAGTCGCCTCAGGATCAGCTTTGGCAAGGGAAAAGCCCTTCCCCACCTTAAGCGTGTCCGCAGGATGCTTCTCAAATTCGACAATTCCGGCCACGGCAGTCCCTCCCCGATCGTTCTGCGCGCCAAGAAGCGCGTCACCACAGGCTAGTTCCCTTTGTACCGGCTCAGGAAGTCCGCCATGCGGTTAATGGCCTCTTCGAGGTCCTTCACCAGCGGCAAGGTAACCATCCGGAAATGGTCCGGGCGGACCCAGTTGAAGGCGCGGCCGTGGGAGACCAGGATTTTTTGCTCGCGCAGCAGGTCCAGGACGAATTTCTCGTCGTCGCGGATGTGGTAGACCTCGGGATCGAGCTTCGGGAAGAGGTACATGGCACCCCTGGCCTGCTGTGTACTGACCCCCGGAATGGCGTTGAGCATGTCGTAGGCCTTGTTGCGCTGCTCGAGCAGGCGGCCTCCCGGCAGGATCAGGTCGTTAATGCTCTGGTAGCCGCCGAGCGCCGTCTGGATGGCGTGCTGGGCCGGAACGTTCGCGCACAGGCGCATGTTCGCCAGCAGGCTGATGCCCTCGAGGTAGTCTGCGGCATCCTTCTTGGGCCCGGAAATGGCCATCCAGCCGGCCCGGTAGCCGCACACCCGGTAGGCCTTGGAGAGTCCGCTGAAGGTGAGGCAGAGGACGTCGTCCCCCGTCAGGCCGGCCAGGTTGATGTGCACGGCGTCTTCGTACAGGATCTTCTCGTAGATCTCGTCAGCAAAGATCACCAGGCCGTGCTTTTCGGCCAGCGCCACGATCTTCTTCAGCGTCTCTTCCGGGTAGACGGCACCCGTGGGGTTGTTCGGGTTGATCACCACAATGCCCTTGGTCCGGGGCGTGATCTTGGCTTCCATGTCCTCGAGGTCGGGCTGCCAGCCGGATTCCTCATCGCAGAGGTAGTGCACGGGCTTGCCGCCGGCGAGGGCAACGGAGGCGGTCCATAGCGGGTAGTCGGGCGTGGGGATCAGGACCTCGTCGCCGGCGTCGAGCAGCGCCATCAGGGACATGGTGATCAGCTCGCTGACGCCGTTGCCCAGGTAGATGTCGTCCACGTGAATGTTCTGGATGCCGCGGGTCTGGTAGTACTGCGAGACGGCGGTGCGGGCCGAGAAGATGCCGCGTGAGTCGCTGTATCCCTGGGCATGCGGCAGGTGGCGGATCATGTCCACCAGGATGGCGTCCGGCGCTTCGAATCCAAATGGTGCAGGGTTTCCGATGTTCAGTTTGAGGATCCTATGACCCTCCGCCTCCATCTGCTGGGCGGCCTGAAGAATCGGTCCACGGATGTCATAAAGGACGTTGTGAAGCTTGGTGGACTGCTTGAATTCTGCCATTCATCAAATATGCCATAGGACGGATGTACTTCCGTTGAGACCTCGGACACACGAGGGGAGGCAGCGTACGACGGCGGCGGCCGGCCCGCGTGAATCCTCCCGTGGGTCCGGCAGCCGCCGTCGTGGTTTACCGCAAAAGGTGAGGTGCTACTTGACGATGCCCTTGTCCTTCAGCCAGGAGGCTGCTGCGTCTTTGGGGTTTTGCTTCTGGCTGCCGCTGACGGCGCGGTTGAGGTTGATCAGGTCATCCGTGGTGAGGATCCGCGAAACATTGTTAAGCGCCTCTTTGGCCTTGTCAGTCATTTTTGCCTTGTTGTAGAGGGGCAGGACCTGCTGGGCCTTGAAGTTGTTCTTGGGATCCGCCAGGACTACCAGGTCGTTATCCGCGATGGACGGCGTGGTGGTGTAGATGTCCGCCACCTGGACGTCGTCGGTCAGCAGCGCCTGCAGGGTCAGGTTGCCACCGCCGTCGCTGAATGGCTTCAGCGCCTTCATTTCGCAGCCGTAGTTTTGCTTCAGGCCGGGGAAGCCGTAGGGACGGGTCTCGAAGGTGGCGGGTGCCCCCATGGTCAGGTCCTTGCAGACCTTGGCAAGGTCCTCAATGGACTTCAGCTGGTACTTCTCGGCCGTGGCCTTTGTAACAACCATGGCGTCCTTGTCTTCAGCCTTTGCCGCGTCCAGGACCGCCAATCCGTCAGGGAGTTTGCCGGGGAGGGCTTTGTAGACATCGTCGGCTGAGACTTGCGGGGCAGCAGCGTCGAAGTAGGAGAGCAGGTTGCCGGTGTAGTCCGGCACGAGGTCCACCGAGCCGTCCTGGACAGCCTTGACGTATATTTCCCGGGAGCCGATGTTCGGCTTGGTGGTGGCGGTCACGCCGGCAGCGTTGAGCGCGCCTGCATAGATTTCCGCGATGACCTGGCTCTCGGGGAAGTCGGCGGAACCGACAGTCAAGGACCCGCCCCCGCCGCCGCTGGCGGCGCTGGTGCTGGGCGTGGCCAGCGGGTTGCTGCCACCGCAGGCCGTCAGAGCTACGGCAAGGCCGACTCCGGCGGCCAGGCCGGCCAGGCCCCGGCGGGTGACGGTTGTCCGGACGTTATCTTTCATAGGTACCTCCTTGAACAGCAGCTGGCGCAGGCGCGGCAGCTGGGAGATCAACGGTGGCCGTCCGGCCACCGCGGGGATCGGCTTTGAGGCCCGGCGAAAGAATGGTTCTTTGCACGGCGGCCAGGATCAGGTCAATGACAATTGCCAGCACTGCAATGAGCAGCGAGCCGGCAAGCATCCGGGGGAAGTCCTGCAGGACCAGCCCGTCAAAGAGGTAACGGCCCAGGCCGCCCAGCGGGAGGTACGCCACCACGGAGACCGTGGCGATGATCTGCAGGACGGCGGTACGGATGCCCCCGAACATCACCTGCAGCCCGTTGGGAACCTCAACCCGGAACAGGATCTGCAGTTCGGTCATGCCCATGGCCCGCGCCGCATCCACCACGGCTCTGTCCACGCTGGCGATCCCCGCGTAGGTCCCGGCAAGAAGCGGCGGGACCGTCAGGATGACCAGGGCCCAGACCGGGGGCATCAGGCTGCTTCCGGCAAGGAGGGCGAAGAGCACCAGCAGGCCCAAGGTGGGCAGGGCGCGCAGCGCACCGGCCACCGCAACTGCCACGACGCGCCCGCGGCCGGTGTGCCCGATGTATAGCCCGGTGGGAACCGCCAGGACGGCAGCAATCACGAGCACCAGTGCGCTGTACTGGAGGTGCTCGGTAAGCCGCACGGGGATGCCGGAACTGCCGGTCCAGTGCGCCGGGGCAGCGAGCCAGGCAAAAGTGTCAGTGAAGATGTTGCTCATGGTCCGGCCCCCGCATGGACGCTGGCGTCGGCCACGTACTGTGCGCTGACCGGAACCGACGGACCCGGCGTTGTGACGGCGCGGGTCCACGGAGTCAGCAGCCTCTCGAGCAGGACCAGCACCGCGTCCATCAGCAGTGCGAGCACCAGTATGGCCAGGATGCCCACCACCACTTCGGTGACGAAGTTCCGCTGCAGTCCGTCGGTGAACAGCATCCCGAGGTTGCCCACCCCCAGGAGGGCCGCGACGCTCACCAGCGAAATATTGCTGACAGAGACCACGCGCAGCCCGGCAAACATCACCGGGAGGGATAGCGGCAAATCGATCTGGACGAAGCGGAGCCAAGGTTTATAGCCCATGGCGGTAGCCGCCTGCCGGAGGTCCTCTTCGACGGAGTCAAATGCGTCAAGGGCCGCCCGGACCAGCAGCGCCACGGCGTAGAGGGTCAGCGCGACAATGACGTTGAGGGGGTCCAGTATCCGCGTTGCGAGGATGGAGGGAAGGATGATGAACAGTGCCAGTGACGGGATGGTGTACAGCAACGAACTGGCCGTCACCACGACGGACCTGAGCGCGGGACGGATCCGGGCCAGCTGGGCCAAGGGAATGGAAATAACCAGCCCCAGAACCATCGGGATCAGCGCCAGGACAAGGTGCTGCCCCGCCCTCTCGAGGACCATTCCGCTGTTCGCCAGGAACCACTCCATCAGAGTGCAGCCTGCCTTACCTGCCGGGCGGCCTCGATGACGGCCAGGACTTCCTGTGCCCTGATGGCTCCCAGGACCCGCCCCTCGCCGTCCACGGCCACGCCTTGCCCGGACGGAGAGGACAGCGCTGAGTCCAGCGCGCGCCGCAGGGATTCTCCTGGATGGAACAGGGAACCTCCCGGGATCAGGTCAGTATCGGTCCCCGGCCGCGCCCAGCCCAGGGGCCGCATGTCCTCATCCACCACAAGCTGCCAGTCGGTCACGGCCGCGGGGTCGCCGTCGAACTGTTCGCCGCGAACCACCAGCGTAGGCACCCGGTGGATGGCAACGGCGTCGGAAGTGGTAAAGCCGAGGTGGCGGAAGCCGCGGTCCCGCCCAACAAAGGAGGCAACAAAATCATTCGCCGGAGCCCGCAGGATCTCCTCGGGAGTGGAGTACTGGGCCAGCTTCCCGCCAACGGCGAACACGGCCACCTTGTCACCAAGAATGGTTGCTTCGTCAATATCGTGGGTCACAAAGACGATGGTCTTGGCGAGGTCCTGCTGCAGCCTCAGGAGCTCCTGCTGCAGTTCGTCCCGTACTACAGGGTCCACGGCGCTGAACGGCTCATCCATCAACAGGATGGGCGGATCGGCTGCGAGCGCCCGGGCCACGCCGACGCGCTGCTGCTGGCCGCCGGACAACTGGGACGGGTACCGCTTGCCGAGCGACGACGCCAGCCCGACGACGTCGAGCAGTTCCGTGGCGCGCTTACGGGCCTCCGTCTTGGAGACTCCGTTGAGCCGGGGCACGGTGGCGATGTTGTCCAGCACGGAGCGGTGCGGCATGAGGCCGGACGACTGCATCACGTAGCCCATGGACCTGCGCAATTCTGCGGCGGGAACCGTGGTGACGTCACGCCCGTCCACAGTGATGACGCCGGCTGTCGGCTCCACCATGCGGTTGATCATCCGCAGGGACGTTGTCTTTCCGCAGCCCGACGGTCCCACGAAGACGGTGATGGATCCCTTGTCGATGGACATGGTGAGGCTGTCCACGGCCGGACTACCGCCCTGATACTGCTTGGTGACGCTCTTGAACTCGATCATGGCTGGGTCCATTCCCGGACATACCCGTTCTGTTGGACGGCATCGGACGGTGGAGCGGTGGGCCGTAAGGTCGCTGATAATTACCGTAGCGCAATCAGTCCTTAGCGTAACCAGATCCGCGGGCAATCCGGGCAAGCGAATCCCTACTGTAACCATTCATTCGTCGCCCTGCCGCTTCCGGATGGGTCGGGGCGAACGGGTGGGGGTGCTGTCGCCGCAGCCAGCTCCCCTGACATGGAGCCCGTCCGGACTTACAGTGGGACTGTGACGAACCTGGAAGTGGCACCCGTAGAGGAACTCTGTCCGCCCGCCGGCCCAGGCGGTACGTCCGGTCCCTGCCTCCAGCTCTGGCCCGAGCGTGAGGTCCCCTTAGGTGGCGTGCGGGCCATGAATGTCCAGCGCACCCTCCCCCAGCGCGGCCTGCCCACCATCGGCGCCTGGTGCTTCCTTGACAGTTTCGGCCCGGACCGCACCGCCATGTCAGTGCTCCCGCACCCGCACACCGGACTGCAGACGGTCACGTGGCCGCTCGCCGGGAACATCCGGCACCGGGACAGCGTGGGCAGCGATGTGGTGGTCCGGCCCGGGGAGCTGAACATCATGACCGCGGGGCGGGGCGTATCCCACTCCGAGTTTGCGGTCCTGCCCGTTCCCGACGCCGGCGAACTGCTGCCGCTGCAGCGCGGACTTCAGCTCTGGGTTGCCCTTCCTGACGGCGACCGCCACCGTGAGCCGGCGTTCGAGCAGCACCGCGATCTGCCCTCCGCAACCGGGCCGGGTTTCACCGCCACTGTCATGGTGGGCGAGTTCGCCGGCGCGGTCTCACCAGCCACCATGTACTCTCCCATTGTCGGGGCGGACATCTCCTGCGAAGGCAAGGCTGTCCTGCCGCTGAACGCCGGTTTCGAGCATGCTGTCCTGGTGCTCGACGGCGGGCTGGCGCTCGATGGCCAGGAGGTCCCGCCGGGTCCGCTGGGCTACCTGGGCGCGGGCCGCTCGGTGCTGGACGTCGAGGCGCTCCCCGGCACACGGTTCCTGCTCATTGGCGGCGAACCGTTCCAGGAGGAACTGCTGATGTGGTGGAACTTCGTGGGCCGCACGCATGACGAGGTGGAACAAGCCCGCGAGGACTGGGAAGCCCAAGCGGGCCTGCCCGACGGAGAGGCCCGCGTGGCACGCTACGGACTGGTCGAGGGGCACGGCCCCGACGCCGGCGCCGAAGCCGGCCGCATCCCGGCTCCCCCGATGCCGGCCGTCAGGCTCGCCCCGCGGCGGCGCTCACTCGGTTCCTGAGGGTTCCCTCACCAGTTGCAGGACCCCGAACACGGGATCCTGGTCCAGCACGCGGACCTCGGTGATGCCGTCAGCGGCAAGATACTTCCGGAAGGCGTCCTGGAGCGGGACGACGTTCATGCCGAGTCCGCTCCCCAGGATGACAGGGCCCTGGATTCCCAGTTTCCGGAGTGCCTGCGCGGCCAGATCCGCAAGATCCTTGCCCGCCTGGTCCAGCAGCTCTTGACTGGCCTCGTGGCCTGCCGCTGCCGCATCCACTACCAGGCGTGCCTGCTGGGCCCAGAACCGGCGGCCGGTCTCCGGGGAGTGGAACAGCGCAATCAGCCTGTTCGGGTGGTCCACTCCGCAGGCTGCAAGCAGGGCCGCAGTGAGCTGGTCGGTTGGGAGCCCCTGGTTCATGCGGCGCAGGCTGTGCCGGACAGCCTCACGGCCCAGCCAGTAGCCGCTGCCTTCATCGCCCAGCAGGTAGCCCCACCCGCCGGCCCGGGCCTCCTCCCCTGCTGCGTTCCGGCCCCAGGCCGCGGAGCCGGTTCCCGCAATCACGGCCACGCCGGTGCTCGCGCCACCGGCGGCGAGCAGCAGCCTGGAATCGTGGACCACCGTGACTTTAGCGCCGGGAGCATGCGGCGCGATGAGCGCGGCGAGGGCGGCAGCGTCGTCGTCGGTATCGATCCCGCCGGCCCCCGCATAGACCTGGGCCACCGGGCCGCCTCCGATCCGGGCAAAAAGGTTCGCAAGGTTCAGCGCTGCCTGCTCGGGGGTGACGTTCTGCACGTTGGCGCTGCCGGCCGACTGGTCCGCCACGGCCGCGCCGTCCTCGAAGCGGACACCGCGGGTCTTTGTCCCGCCGATGTCCAGGCCGATAATGGCTCCTGCCGGGGTGCGCGGAGCAGTTCCGGGCCCGCCGCCGGTTTCGGGCTGGTTTCCGGACGGTTCGGCCTGGGGGCGCTCGGTGTCAGTCACGTCATCAGCCTACTGAAAGGCCGCCGTCGTGTCTCAGGCGGCGGTCCTCAGCTGCCCTGCGAGCGCGCGGCCACCAGACCCGCCAGCAGTTCCGGACCTTCCTGCAGGACCAGTTCGCGGAAGTATCTGACGGAATCCGGTTCCGCGTCCGGCCCGGGCTTCCGACGGCGCCAGCCGAGCCCGATCTCCCGGAACGCGAGCCCCGACTCCAGTGGCAGCTCAACCCAGCCCAGGGTGCCCGTCTCCGGGCTGACGTGACGCCCCGGCCCGTTGCCGCCGGGTGGCAGGATGCTGACCCCAAGGCCCGCAGACACGAGGCCGCGGGCGGTGTGCGTGTCCTGACTTTCGAAAGCGATCCGTGGGCGGAACCCTGCTTCCCGGAACAGCGCGTCGGTGAGCGAGCGCATGCCATACCCCGGCTCCAGCGCCACGAACGGGTCCCGGCGGATGTCCTGCAGCCCTACGCTTCCGCCGCCTGCCAGCGGGTGGCTGTGATGCACCACGAGACGCAGCGGCTCGCGGTACAGGGCAGCCGAGGCGATGCTGCTGCTTGCGGCAGGCACAGGGGCCGTCAACGCAAGATCCGCCTGTCCGGAAGCAAGTTCCGCGAGGCAGGCGTCCCGCGACCCCTGCCGCAGGATGAATCCCGCCTCCGGGTGCCGGCTGCGGAAGGCACTGATGAGCAGCGGCAGCGTGGCCTCACCGAACGTGTGCTGGAAGGACAGTGAGACCTTTCCCCGAACCACATCCGACTCGTGCCGGACCAGATCCAGCCCGGCCTGGAATTCAGTCAGGGCAGCGTCGATATAGGGCAGCAGGGTCCTGGCGGCCGCCGTGAGGCGCACTCCTCTTCCGTCGCGGATCAGCAGTTCAGTTCCGACGACGGCGCTGGCACGGGACAGTGCCCGGCTCACCGTTGACTGCGGTACTCCGAGCAGCTCCGCCGTTTCCGTGACGTGCTGGGTGCGGCCGAGCTCCGCAAGGATGGGGAGCAGCGGCAGGAGCTTTGCCAGTTGCTGATGATCGGTGAGCATGGTTCCTCCTTCGCTGCGCGGGCGTAAGTGTTCCATTTCTGCTATGTATCATAGCCAAAGCATGCATTGGAAGCATGAATCTGGGAAGCCTACCCTTGAACTCATGCCAGACACTGCCAGCGCCTCAAAATCGTCCGCACCGACAGGAACCTCCGCGCCCCAAGGGAATGAGTGGGCGGGCCACCCCAAAGGCTCTGCCGCCTACGGCAAGATCCTCGCGGGGCTGGCCTTCGCGGGTGTGGCGACCTTTGCGCAGCTCTACTCCACCCAGGCGGTGCTGCCGATCATGGCAACGGATCTACAGGTCACGGCGGCCGAGGCGGCGCTGACTATCTCGCTGGCAACGGTGGGCCTGGCCATCGCCGTTATTCCCTGGTCCTTCCTTGCGGACAGGATAGGCCGGGTCAACGCCATGGCCTGGGGCATTTCGGCAGCAACCGCTTTTGGACTCCTGGTGCCGCTGGCCCCCAACTTCGGAATGCTTCTCGCTTTCCGCCTACTCGAAGGCATGGCCCTGGGTGGAATCCCGGCGATCGCCATCGCCTACCTGAACGAAGAAGTGAACCGGGCCCATGCGGCAATGGCGGCCGGAAGCTATGTTGCCGGCACCACCCTGGGCGGGCTCGCCGGCCGGCTGGTGGCCGGCCCGGTGGGTGACGTGTGGGGCTGGCGGACGGCGGCCCTGGCGGTGTCCCTGCTGGCAACCGTGGCTGCTGTCCTCTTCCTGATCCTCATACCCAGGGCGAAGGGGTTCACCGCCACCAAGGCTGCCGGGCTCCGCGGCGCCTTTGCAACCCTCTCCGGCCATCTCCGGAACCCCCGGCTGGTGGCGCTCTACGTCCAGGCGTTCCTGATGATGGGAGGCTTTGTAGCGGTCTACAACTACCTGGGCTTTCGCCTGTCCGCGGAGCCTTTCGCGCTGCCTGCCACCCTGATCAGCTTCATCTTCCTGGCCTACCTCTCAGGTACCGTGACCTCCCGCTGGGCCGGGGGGCTGACGGCCCGCTTCGGCCGCCGGACCGTCCTGCTGGCCGGCCTCGTCCTGATGGCGGCGGGCCTCGCGCTGACGCTCACGCAGGTACTCGCCCTCATCCTGGCCGGCCTGGTGATCTTTACCGGAGGCTTCTTCGCGGCCCACAGCATTGGCTCCGGCTGGACCGGCATAGCTACAACCGGCCGCGCCCAGGCAGCGTCGCTCTACAACCTGGCCTACTATCTTGGCTCGAGCATCATCGGCTGGTCCGGCGGCCTGCTCTTCCAGTCCCTCGGCTGGACGGCACTTGCCCTCGTCATCGTGGTGCTGACGTTCATCACGGCGGTGGCAGTCGTCGTCGTGCATCCACCGCGGAGTGCCGCGGCACGTGGGCTGAGTTGAAGGGGAGCGGCGCCAAACAGGGCGCTGCAAAACTATACGCCACCAAACGGCGGCTACCTCTGGTGATTATTCGGGCAGGCGTGCCGTGACCGGAGATGATGGGGCGGAAACTGGCGTCTAGGATGAACTCAGACAGTTGAGGAGATCCCATGAGCAGCACCCCAAAAAACATTAGGCCGGCCAGCCACTTCGAACCGCTGGATGCCATCGATGAGCGGCTCCTCGCCGCCCTGGTGGACGATGCGAGGATCTCCAACAAGCAACTGGCCGAGCTGGTGGGCATCGCCCCCTCGACGGCGCTCATGCGGACCCGCGCGCTGTCCGAGCGGGGTATCGTCCAGGGCTTTGAGGCCAAACTCAGCCTGTCCGCGATCGGCCGGTCGGTCCAGGCCCTGGTGGCGGTCCGGCTCCGGGCCCACGACCGGGACCAGATCGACCGCTTTACGGCCCGGGTGCCCCACCTGCCCGCCGTCCTTTCAACGTTCCACACCTCAGGGTCCGTGGATTATCTGCTGCACATCGCCGTCGGAACCACCGAGGACCTGCGGGACTGGGTCCTGGACAACCTGGCCACCGACCCCGTGGTTGGCCACACCGAAACCACCCTGGTCTTCGAGCACATCCAGGGCAACCACGGTCCCCTGCCGGCGTAGTCGTCTTCGCGGCTAAGGTCGCTGCCCTTCTACAGCCGTCCGGAAAGTCAGGGCGGCGAGTGCCAGCGCGGCAGCACTGCACACCGCCACAAACGCCGTCACGGCGGCCTGCAACCCAAACGCAGCCGTGGCCCACCCCAGACCGATAACCGGCACGGCGCTGCCCAGGTACGTGATGACGTAGACGGTGCTGACCACTTGGGCGTGGTGGGAAACCTCCACTTTGGCGGCCACATCGTTAAAGACGGTCCGGAAAGCAACGCCCTGGCCAAGTCCGGCGCACACGCTGGCCGCCACCAGCAGCCCCAGGCTGTGCCAGGCCGCGGCCGATGCCACCAGCAGCACAGAGATCCCCAGGACCGCCAGGCCGGCCGGAACCACAAAGCGGCCGCGCACTGCCAGCAACTGGCTCAGGGCCGAGGCGCCAAGCGTTATCCCGGCCAACGCACCGATCAGCGGGCGGGAGTCGGTGCCTACGATCTGCGCGAAGTAGCCAGGGGCCAAGGAGAGGCAAAAGCCAAACACTGAGAAGCTGAGGAATCCGACGGCGGCCGCCAGCCAGAAGGCGCCCCTCGCCTCAGTGGACACGGACGGTCGGCGTGGAGCCAGGACCAGGATGGGCCGCGGTCCGGCCGGAGGCTTGATGGCCGGCCGGGCGTTCAGCAGGAACAAAGGCACGAGCATCCCGGCCAGCACCACTGAGTGAACGTAGTACGGGGCCGTGGTGGGTCCGGGCAGCATGGACAGCAGCCCGCCGATGACGGGGCCGGCAGCCACGCCGCCGGCCGTTGCCAGCAGGGTGAAGCGGGAGGCCCACTCCGGGCGGGATGGGAGCAGTTCCCGCAGGGCGGCGGCGCTGGCACCGGTGGCCAGGGCAACAGCCACACCCTGCAGCGCCCGGCCAGCCGAGAGTGCCAGCAGGTTCCCGGCCTGTGAGAAAACCCACCCGCCGGCCAGGCCTGCCAGAACGGCCAGAATGAGTGCAGCCCGCCGGCCGATATGGTCCGACCAGTGGCCGGCGAGCATCAGCGTGGTAACCAGGGCCAGGACGTAGCTGGCGAAGGCCGTGGTGACGCCGAGTGGCGAGAGGCCCAGATTCGCCTGCAGCAGCGGGTAGAGGGGCGTGGCCAGGTTCGCGCCGACCAGCAGCAGGGAGATGACGGCACCCGCCATCACCAGACGGGCGGTGGTGGAGGCATTCCAGCCCCGGTTCGCGGCTGTGGCCGGGCGCATTCGGAGTTCACTGAAGACTGTCATTGGCGTTGCCTTGGCATCTGCCGGGGCTGGTGGTCCTTGTGGGACGCGCCCCGGGGTGTGGGTGGATAGCTAAATCCTGCGGCACTCCTGCTTTATTTAGCTACTCCTCGTGGTTGAATTGAGCAAAATACTCAATTCCTTGGTCGAATAACTACCGAAAGTGACAGTTTGAACACTCTGGACCCCACCGATTTGAAGATACTCCTGGAGCTCATCCGCGATCCTCGTATCCAAATCGGGGAGCTCAGCGAATTGCTGGGGATTGCACGCAACACCGCTCAGTCCCGCGTCCGGCGCCTGCTCCGCGCGGGTGTGCTGCACGACGGCGGACGCGAGATTGACCTCGCGGCAGTGGGCTACGACGTCGTCGCTTTCGTCACGATCGAAGTGACCCACCGGGAACTGGACGGAGTGGTGGGCGCCCTTCGGCTCCTACCCCAGGTTTTGGAGGTCCATGAGATTTCCGGCCGGGGCGATGTGTGGTGCCGCGTGGTGGCCACAGACACGCACAATCTGCAGTCCGCCCTCCGCCAGATCCTCCGCATCAAGGGAGTCATCCGGACCGAAACGGTCCTGGCTCTCCACACCCATATCCCCTACCGCACCGAGCCTCTGATCAGCCGCCTCGCGCAGGCTGCATCGAGCAAAGGCTAGGATTTCCCGAATGGATGACCTGACGTGACCATTATCGATAACGCCGTCTACGTTGACGGCCTCCGCAGCGCAGAGCCCGAAAGCCTGGAGCAGACGTTCGAAACCCTTACCCTTCATGGCGGCATGGCCTGGATCGGGCTGTACCGGCCCACCGCCGAAGAAATGGATGCAGTGGCCAACGAGTTCGGGCTGCATGCTTTGGCGGTGGAGGACGCCATTTCCGCGCACCAGCGGCCCAAGCTGGAACGCTATGAGGACAACCTGTTCACGGTGCTCCGGCCGGCACGCTACCTGGACTCGACCGAGACCGTGGAGTTCGGCGAGCTGCACGTCTTCACCGGCCGGAACTTCGTGGTGACCGTCCGCCATGCCGAAATGGCCGGGGTTAGCCGGGTAAGGCGGCGCCTGGAGGGCCGTCCCGACCTGCTCCGGCACGGCCCGGAGTCGGTCCTGTATGCCTTGCTGGACATGGTGGTGGACGATTATGCGCCCGTAGTGGCCGGCCTGGAAAACGATATCGACGAGATCGAGGACCAGCTGTTCAGCGGGGACAACAGCGTGTCCCGCCGGATCTATGAGCTCGCCCGCGAAGTCATCCAGTTCCAGCGGGCCATCCATCCCCTGCCCGAGATGATGCAGCAGCTCAGGCGGGGCTTCGAAAAGTACGGCGTGAACACCGAACTGCAGCACAGCCTGCGTGACGTGGAGGACCACGTGGAACGGGTAATCTCCCGCGCGGATTCGTTCCGTGACCTGCTGCAGAACGCCCTCACCCTGGACGGAACCCTGACCGCCAACCGGCAGAACGAGGCCAGCGCGGAACAGAACGAACAGGTCAAGAAGATCTCCTCGTGGGCGGCGATCTTCTTCGCACCGTCGTTCGTCGCGGGGGTTTACGGGATGAACTTCGACAACATGCCCGAACTCCACTGGGCCGCGGGCTACCCCATGGCTATTGTGCTGATGGCGGCTACCGCGACCCTGATGTACACCATCTTCAAGAGGAAGGGCTGGCTCTAGCCCCTCCAGTTCTTAGCTGGCCTGCAGCTGAACTGCCCCGTGGCCCGAGTCAGCCGTGCTGAACACCAGCCGCCGGTTGGCGATCTTGTCCATGAAGAAACGGTCGTGGCTGACCACCACCACTGCCCCCGGAAAGTGCAGCAGCGCGCGTTCCATGACCTGTGTGCTGGACAGGTCAAGGTGGTTGGTGGGTTCGTCGAGGAGCAGTACCGAGGCGCCGGAGAGCAGGCACTGGGCCATGGCCACCCGGGCCCGCTGGCCACCCGAGAGGTTGCCGATTCTCTGCTTGAGGTCTGCTTCGGAAAACTGGAACATCGCCAGGAACCTGTTGACCGACTTCTTCGTCGCGGTCAGGGCGAGGCTGTCCGGCATCGCGTTCACCGCATGGGTGACGGTGTCGTCGTCGTCCAGTTCTTCAAGTACCTGGTTGTACGAAACCATCCCCGCACCCTTGGCCCAGGCCACGGTCCCGGCATCAGCCGGCTCTTCACCCGTGAGCGCCCGCAGCAGCGTGGTCTTGCCGCTGCCGTTGGCGCCGATGACCGCGATCCGGTGGCCGCGACCGATCTCGAAACTCCGATCGCTGAAGAGAGTCCTGCCGCCGTAGGCCTTGCCAAGCGACTCCACCCGGCACAAGACGTCCTTGACGTAGAGGCCGCCATAGATCTCCGTGATGATCTGGTCCACGGGCCGGGGCGCCCGGGACTTCTTGATCCTGGCCAGCTGGTTTGCCAGGCCCTTGCCTGCCGCTTTGGCAGCCTCCCGGCGGTCGGAGATGCCCTCGGCCTCGAAGGCCAGCAGCTCCGACTCGTGGACAAACTGGCTTTCCAGGCTTTTGAGCCGGAACTGTTTGGCCACCACGTACTCGGCGAAGTTCCCCGGGTACTCGTGGAGGTGGTAGTTCTCCACCTCGATGATCCGGGTGACAACGGAGTCCAGGAACTTCCGGTCATGCGAGACGATAATCGCGGCGCACTTGAACGTCCTGAACCAGCCTTCGAGCCATTCGACGCCGGCAACGTCCAGGTAGTTGGTGGGTTCATCCAACAGCAGGACGTCCGGCGCCTCGAGCAGGATCTTCGCCAGTGCTGCCCGGTTCCGCCAGCCGCCGGAGAGCTCGTCGATGGCGCACGTGCGGTGGTGTTCACTGAAGCCAAGTGTCGTGAGCACCTTGTCGATGCCGCGCTGGTAGTCCCAGCCGTCCAGCCGGTCCATGTCCTCAAACAGCTCGGACTGGCGGCGGATCAGCTCTTCCAATCGCGCGCTATCGGAGGAATCGGCGGCGATGGCCGCATCGATTCCGGCGAGCTCGGCCTCGATCTCCTTAACGTGGGCGAACAGGCCGTCCAGGACCTCGGAAATCGTGGACTCACCGTTCAGCTCGGAGAACTGGGAGAAGTAGGCCAGCTTGGTTCCCAGCTCCACAGCGACCGCTCCGGTGTCCGGGGCAATTTGGCCCTGGACCAGTTTGAGGATGGTTGACTTGCCGGATCCGTTCTTGCCGATCAGGCCCACCCGGTCTCCGGCCTCCAGCTTGAAGAAGGCCTCGCGGAGAACCTGGGTCTTTTCAAAACTGACGTTGACGTCGTTCAGCCGGATCAAACTCATTGTTGGTGTCCTATTCAGGTGCTGGCTGATGGGCAGGGAACGCCCGGCCGGTTCGGGATCGCGGCCAACTCAGTAGATATGCGGGGGGTGGCTCAAACCGATCAAGGCGGCCTGTCTGATCTTAGCTGTCTCCCCGTTCGCGGTTGCGAAAGCCCCAGTTGACAGCCGGTGCCGCAGCCGAAGTCCGGGTCATCACCACCTGCTGATGACCCGGGACCAGGCTTTGGATAAGATCAAGGTTCAACGCTCAGTCGACCGAGGCCCGGCGTTTGCCAGGCCGATAGAGCCTCAGGCGAGCAGAGAGGCCAGCCATGGACTCCACCCAGTCCGCTGAACATCAGCTCAACCCTTTTCCCCGGTACGAACAAATGCGGGAATCCGCCCCGGTCTTTTACGACGAACAATCGGGGAGTTGGCACGTCTTCCGGTACGACGACGTTCAGCGGGCACTGTCTGAATATGCGGTATTCTCGTCGCGCATGGGCCGTGACGACGGATCCGGAACCGGCCACCTGTTCGCCTCGAGCCTGATCGCCACCGATCCCCCAAGGCACCGGCAGCTGCGCTCCCTGGTCACCCAGACGTTCACGCCCAAAGCTGTGGACGCCCTGGCTCCCCGCATCGCCGGGCTCACGGACGAACTGCTGGATGGGATCGCAGCCACTGGTAGCGCAGACCTGATTAAGGAATTGGCGTACCCGTTGCCGGTCATCGTGATCTCCGAGCTCATGGGCATCCCCGCCCGGGACCGTGAACGCTTCAAACAGTGGTCCGATGTGATTGTCAGCCAAACGCGGGCCAGTTCGGCCAGTGCGGATCAGTCCGCCACGATCACGGAGATGACGGAGTACTTCCTGGCCCTGATCGACCAACGCCGGAGCCGGCCCGGCAACGACCTGATCAGTACCCTGCTGTCCGCCGAGATTGACGGCCAAAAACTCACGGTGCCTGAACTGCTCGGGTTTTGTGCTTTATTGCTCGTCGCCGGCAACGAGACCACCACCAATCTGATCGGCAACGCCGTTTGGTGCTTGGCTGAGTCGCCCGGCACCCTGGACCGTCTCCTGAGGGACCCCGCCCTGCTTCCCCAGACCATCGAAGAAGTGCTGCGCTTCCGGTCGCCGGTCCAGTCCATGTACAGAATGACGGTCGCGGACACGACTCTGGGAGGCGAACTGGTTCCCGCCGGCGCACCGATCGTGGCTTGGATCGGTTCCGCCAACCGCGACGAGCGGCACTTCCAGCGGCCAAAGGAGTTCGACGTCGACCGCGGCCAGAACCGGCATCTGGCGTTCGGCCACGGCATTCACTTTTGCCTCGGTGCGCCGCTGGCCCGGCTCGAGGCCAGGATCGCACTGGAGGCCCTGCTGTCCCGCTTGCCCGGGCTTTCCATGGTTCAGGGAGCTCACTTGGAACCGATGGAGAGCACCATCGTTTATGGGCTGAAGGCACTACCGGCAACTTGGCAGCCGGCCTGACCACAACGGACGGCAGGGTTTTGAAGGGCAATCGCGCTGTGGCGCAAGACCTTGAAATTTGTGGAGCTAAGGAGATTCGAACTCCTGACCTCTTCTCAGAGGACGGCGTATTTCATTGCTTACCAGGGGTTTGTGCTGTGTTGGCAATCCGCGGGATCTAGGCGTTTTTGGCGTGACGGACAACCTTTGACATGCCAGCGTTTTTCATCATTTCCGTGGGGTAAACGTGTGGCGGACCGTGACGCCGATCGTGTCAGCGGACGAGTTCGGTTCGATACCCCTCCCGTATCCGGTCAGCTTCGTCAGGGAACTACCAGGTGTCACGTAACTAACGGCCAGTGCCGGCTAGTACTACAATCGCGTTCATGGGGTATGTCTGAGCTGCCGGAGCAGAAATTAGAGTTTTGCACTCCAGGGTTTCTTTGAGAAATGGTTGTTTAGTCCCTACCAATTCAAAGTGACCCTAACGTCTCTCTCCTGCCGCCACGCCGGGTGCCGCCCCAAACCCCGAAACTCATGTGGACCTAACCACGCTTAGAGACGGAGGGCCGCAAAACGGAGACTCACCCCCCGATCCGGATGGGTGGACAGAGGTTAGTTGTTCCTTTCTCTTGCGGCGCTTCCTAACGATTCTTGGATTTTCTGTGCCGTTTCTTCAGCCCCGTAGCAACGGAATTTTATTGCATGAGACGGGGTCCTCACGACGATAATTTTGGTGAGGACCCCTGGAAGTATCTCCACAGAGACAACTTGGGAGAGGCTCACTTGCAGCCCAGCTAACCCTTTATGGGCCATTTTATTTACAAAATTTGGTTGAAATTTAAGCTCATGAGTCGTAAGAATGATCTTCCCTCCGACCCACAGACCGCCGTAATAAGCGGCGAATTCAGCCATTGTGGCATTGAATAGAGGGGCTGCAATTTCCTTCAATTCGGGCATTATCAGATCTGTCAATTCGGTAATGATTAGATCTGTATTTGGCTCAGCGTCCTCAATCAGGGCGTTGGCAACCTTTGTTGCAACGACACGACTTTCCATATCGCAAAGGTACTCCGTGACGACTCCTGTGGCCACACCCCCCACATCGCCGAACGGCGTGGACCTTTGCCCGTTAGGTGTGACTGTTGGTTCGGAATGGCGGTTTTTTCACAGCTCGGTTTGGCGGTTTTAACGTTCCATTCGAGGATCCTTTGCCGGGCGCCGAGGAGATCCCCACGGGCATGGGCTAGGCGATGGCTCCGTCGTTGAGCTGTAGGCGCCTGGAGCGGCGCGGGAGCCCGCGGGCCCAGAATGCGATCATGAGCCCGGCTGTCGCGGCCCCTCCAGCGTCAATCCAGGACGACGACCAAGATCCGTCCGGGGTTGGAATCGCAAAGGCAAGCACCACCACCGCGAACCCCAGCAGAACCTCCACCGCGGCCTGTAACGGTCGCGCGCGGTACTCGGGGTAGGCCAGCCGGACCAAGGGGATGATCGGCAGCAGGAATAGTCCAGGGGTGAAGACCACGAAGACCATGTTGAATGTGAAGATGAGCAGGCCCAGCATCAGCAGGCCCAAGAACTTCAGGACCTGCAGCACGCGGGGACGGTTCTCCGGTGTCCATCGGCTCAGCAGCAGCCCCCAGGCCGGCAGTCCAAGCAGCCAGCCGCCGACCCAAGGGCCCAGGTTCAGCAGCGCCAGGACCACGAGCAGGGCACCGGGCAGCAGGAACGCCGCGGCCTGTCGCAGCGACGGAAGCCTTCCGGTCGGGACGAAGATGCACGCCCCAATCAGGAGATATGCGACCACATACCAGGGCAGGAGCTGGATCACCGGCACTTGGGACAGTCCGAACACCAGCAGCGTCAGCGAGTCGATCATCACGCACACCGCAGCGAACGCCCACGGCCGGCGAGCAAGGTTTGGTACGGCATCCCCCAATGTCATGACCCGCACTTTACCGGCTCTCGGCGTTAATGAGCACGTCTGGTCACACGCCGGCCCGCCGGGATCCGGCATGGTCACCCGGATCGTGGACCACACCCGCGACGCCCACGGCGTGGTGCACGCCCGGCTGCTTGACCTGGTTCCGGGCCGGTCCGGGAAGGCCTACGCCGACGGGCTCAAAGACCGCGGTCCCGGCTTCACTGCGGGGATCAAGACCGCGGCGCTGGATCCCTTCCGCGGGTACGCGAACGCGATCCGCGATGAACTGCCCGAAGCCATCAGGGTCCTGGACGCTTTCCATGTCGTCAAACTCGGATCGGCCGCTATGGTCGATGAGGTCCCCCGCCGGGTCCAGCAGGCACCGTGGCCGCAAGGGCGATCCGCTCTTCGGGATCCGCCGGACCCTGCAGATCGGCGCCGAACACCTCAGCGACAAGCAGTCCGCCCGGCTCGACGCCAAACTCATAGCCGGAGACCCCGACCACGAAGTCACCCTAGCGTGGAAGTGCTATCAAAAGCTCCGCAACATCTATCACGCCCGGCCGGGGCGCGGCCGGGAACTCGTCAATGAGGTCATTGCATCATTCTCGTCCTGCCCGATCCCGGAAGTCGCCCGCCTCGGCCGGACACTGAAACAATGGAAGACCGCGATCCTGGCCTACTCTGATACGAACAGCGCCTCGATCGGCCCCACCGAGGCGATCAACGGCGTCATCGAAACCACGCGCAGAATAGCGCGAGACTTCCGAAACTTCACCAACTACCGACTCAGGTGCCTACTCGCGGCCGGCGGCCACCGACACTACCGGATCAAACACGCCAACCATGCATAAATGCGAAGGGCCCGTAATGTCGCACTTTCGGGATGAACCTGACAAGATGCCTGATTGCCCTGCTCATTCCTTAGACTTCGTCCTGTCCGCCAAGAGTTCGTCGTACTTTCGTTGCTCTATCCAGTCCTCCCGTAACCCCAATTCGGTGGCCGTCCGTGAAATCAAAATATGAGCCTGAGAGACTTCCTGTTCATTAGTGACGAGGCGCTCTAGTTCCACGAACCAGCCCAGTCCTCGTACTTCGTCGACACAAACTTCCACATCTGAGATCCGCCCGCTCGTTCGAGTCTTCACGACGTCTGTGACCAATGTTAGGCCGAGGTTCGAGAAGATTTCCTCAGCTGCGGCGGCGTTCCCGACGGTTGTCTCGATCTCAGTCATTTCTCCAGTTGGCATAAGTTTTCTCTTGAGAGTAACGGTGGAAATTCCCCCAGAGGTGCGTACTCGTAAAACCGGGCTACCGGGCACAAACTCGTCAAACGATGTCGAACCCAACAGAAAAACCGTGTCGCGCTGCGGTACAGACTCACGGAAAATTTCGCGATGCTTCATGACCAAGGAAGACGCAAATTTTCCCTCTACCCTGTATTTAACTTCTACTTCTATCATACTCAACCCAATGTTCACTGTATTCCTCGAACAAGAGCGACCGGCCGTCGCTCCCTGGCTGTCAATGGCCAACTGTCACCGTATTTTATCTTCGGAACATCAAATTCCGCCCAACTCTGTGGAATTTCCACCATGCCAAGGTGTTCTATGGCAATTCGCCCCAAAAAGCTTTGAAATCGCGACAAACTTCGCGTCTCAACACTCGGGAAGGACCACACCTCGTCGGCATAGCGCAAGAGCCCTAACCACAAGAACAAAACTAAATCCGTGGGACCATCGCCGAGCTCTATAGCTTTTGAAGGCACTAAGGGGACGTACCCCTTCAGATGTGCCCCTGCCCCGAGCCAGTCAGCGTATTTGCTGTCTAGCGGGTCATGGAGGCAGAAAGCAACCCGAGGCAGGGCTTGCGAACCCCCCAGTATTCGATCCACAAAAGAGACGACCTCAGGGTTATCTTTGGAGAGAACACGACGAACGAGGTCAACTGGAAAATTTAACTTCGCAAGGGCAGGAGTTACCGAGTCTGCTACCAAGTGATTCACATCGACCCAGTAGACCGCGCTTTCGTTGCCTTGTCGACGCCTGTTTTCCAGGTAGAAGAGCAACTCAACAGCAACCCCCTCGGCAAGCGAACCAACTGATTCGAGTGCAGGAAGCGCCGTTGAGAAAATCCACATTTCATCACACCGGGACAACGCCGCAATGTCCGCCAAGAGCACTCCGGATTTGCTTTGATAAGCCAAAACGGAGTCGCGGTAGCCCACTATGCTTTCGGGGTTTAGTGGTAACCGGCCTTGACTTATAGCATACTTTCGCATCAGTGGCACTAGGGCAAAATGGTCCCCATTGAAAGCTGTATATGCAGACGGGATAGACCAAGCCAATTCACCCTTCAAGGGCAACGGGGGTTGGTACACCTCATTGTTCGGGTTTCTTTCCACTAAGATTAGGTCAGCAAGAAAGTAACCCAACAAAGAATCCTTTAGCTCGCTGCGATTTTGCTTAGTATCTTCCATTGCTACCGCCAGTTGCTCTTTCTTTCATAACTCTTTCTTTTTGCGTATCGATTACTGCAAGCATTTTATTCTCGTCATGCCAGGTTTCAGGCATCAAGGAGATTCGCTTGACAACTTCTCGCAAATAGCCGACGGTAAATTCGTGCGTGTGAATGATGCTTTGGTTGGATAGAAGGAATAGTTTGACTTCCGGCGGAGTGTCGAAATCATCGGCAAAAGCGGATAACATTCCTTTTCGTTCATCCGTCTCCGGCGGCTTCACCTCGAAAATGAAGTCAATTCGACCTGGCCTTGTAGCAGCGGTGTCGAGTTTGTCCGGATAGTTGGTGGCGATGGCGAACACCACATTGCGGGCGTCTCGCAAGCGGTGGAGCCGCGGAAGCATTGCCGATGTGAGAAACCGGGACTCCCTTTCGCTGCCGAGCGCATCTCGACGAAGGACAACCTCTTCAATTTCATCAAACAGCACCACCACGTCATTCAACTCGAGAAGAAGATTGAAGATCCTTTCAGCTTCGGCTTCAAGCTGCGTTAAACCGTTTCGTAGAAAGGAACCAAGATCGAGAGTGAGAAGAGGCCACCCGAGTTTGTAGGCGATTGTAGCTGCAATGGTTGTTTTAGAGGTTCCAGGCGGACCGCCAAGCACAAACGACATGGACGCCCGGTTCCGGTCCCCGCCCTTCAGCGGCCCGATCACGTATCTTTCAATCTCTTCGCTGACACTCGACGGTAGCTCAAATATCTTCTTGCTCTCGTCTAGCGCCTTGACGCCCAGTTCGAGGGCCGCGGTCTCCGAGATTATCCGGGTGGCGGTCGCGTGATAGCCAATCAGGAAACCGAGCGAGGCGACCGTTACAAAGGATAGGACCTTTGTCTCATGTCCCTTCGCCCGTAGCCCCCAGCCTCTGTGCCCGGAGCTGCGTCGATGTACACCATTCAGGATTGGATCGAGAGCTTTTAACTCATCAGCATCCAAGTAGCTCGAAACTCCGTGAATCAAGAGCAAGGCCAGTTCTGCAGACGAAATATTGATGCTCAGTCCAGTGCGCGTCTGAAAAACCGCCGACTTTGGAGCGAAACTCCCGTCCAGTAGGAGAAAGTCTGAAGTAACGATCTTCAGGGCCTGATGGATTAGGGCCCGGCTCAGATCATCCGCGAGGTTCAACTGTCTTGTAAGAAGGCCCATGGTGGCAAGCGGGCAGACTAGGTCGACACCATCGAACAGGCTTTGCACGCCAGAATGATAGGCAGCCACGAGTCTGCATACCTCTGCTTGAGCAGCCGCAAGGGACAAACGAAGTGCCTTTGTCACGCGCGGTGGAGCATCTAGGCCGGTGCCTTGGAGAGCGGCATAGTATTCGCTCATAGCTCTGACTGTCAGGTGTGTGAGGTAAGGGTTGCCACTCGATTGAGTGTACGGGTCTCGGGCTTCATCCACCCGAGAGGGTATCAGGTCGTGAACGTAGCCCTGCCAGTCCTGGAGCCAACTGCTCAGTTGTTCTGCGACCGAGGATCCGATTCGCAGCCTCTCGGGAGTTACTCTCTCTGGCTGATTCTGGATGATCCTCGCAAGCGACCAAAGGTGTATGGACGAGTTGTAAGTGTTCGGCAGTTTCTCGGCATCTTTATTCGCATCCTGGGCGGACTGGTCTAGCGAGTACATCCTTTCGTAGTCTCCAAGTGCAGTCTCAATAAGTAATGGCCCTTCCGGGAGAAGATCGTCATAGGCCTCAGCCGCGAAACTCTTTGGATTGGGAGCCAAGAGGTTCGCCAGAGCAAAAGCCGACGAAGTGGCTTCATTCGTGAGGTCTCCGTCCTGCCGGCGTCGATCCTCCTGGGTACCGCGCCACGTCCTGTAGTCGCGTCGCCGATGTCTTATTACCCGTCTGGAGTCCTCCGAATTATCTGAGAAGGGCTCGAGAGCCTTAGCTTCGGCAATCAACGTGGCTGCTACGCGATCACGGCGCGCGCGCAGGTCCCAAAAAAGCCCATTGCTCACTTGAGCATCTTCCGGCATCCAACTCTCCTGCCTGTAAGCACTACATACTGAACTGCAAGCTATCGGCTATCTGCGGCAGTTGGAATAGGCACGGCCAGCAGGAGCGATTGTTCCGACGCCAGAAGTGGAGTTTGCAGCTACGCCGACTGCTTTCCCTACGGCTAAACGTCATCTCAGAATGCATGATCGGGCGGGATATACGGGGACGAAAAAGAACTCCGTCCGGACGACAGGACGCTGTGCCCCTTGAAGCTGCGGCAGTCCGGCGGACTACGACGGCGGGGCGCTCTGGCGCGCTCAGGATTACGTCGCCAGGAAGCGTCCAATCGAAGTCACGCGGGAGGAGTTGTCCGTCGTTGGAATTGAAGGGAAGGATCCTGAAGGTTCCCGCATCAGGATCCACTACCCCGTCCGTGATCCGCATCCCGGGCCACACACCCATCCAGCACAGCCCCGGATGCTGACGGGCCTGATCGACCTCATTGCGCGTGACCATGACAGAGTTCCCCCCATTACGTCAGTAGTACTTCCCCGGTCCCGGAGATAGTTCAACATGCTTGCTACACAAGTACTCACGGTCTACGCGCCTAGCATGGCTCGCTTCAACGCCGGATTCCTTCTAGTTCTCACATCAAGAGGATACCGTCGCACGTGCCGCGGGATCGATATCGCCCGCGTTAGCCGCAGTATCGCTCCGAACATGGATGCGCCTACTCCTTGTCGGGTCTCACATTGATCGCGACTCGCCAAACGATCCAGCTAGCTCATCTCCCTGTCCGGGCACCTGACGCAACTTCACCGGCGCCTCGTAGAACCCGCCGTACTTGCCCTAGAAACGCACTCCGACGCCCTGCGGACACCATAGGATTCTCCCGGATCAATAGGACTCCCCAGCGTCATGCCGTGCCGCAGCAACATACCCATGAAGGATCAGAAGCATCTTCGCTGTTTGTCATTCTGATCCCCATCATCGCTGGGCGGGTCCTCCGCGCAACCAGGGCGCGACGCGCCGGGAACGGGCCAAACTTTCGTTCGGCGCTCCTCCGTCGCTTATTTCCTCGCGAAATTTTGGCTCGCCCCCGGTTCCCCAAGTTGCACTCCGGCCCCTCATACCCAGCGGTGACTCCTCTATCAGAACGACGCACACATCTGACTGACACACTCTGTGCCGGCCGGCCGCTGAAGGAGAAGGAACATGGAACCGCTCACCATCAAAACCCCCGCCGACGTCCTCAGTTTCATCGGCCACACCCTGGGGTTTTGGCCCCACGAAAGCTTGGTCTGCATCACCCTCGCCGACAACCACGTCGGAGCAACCCTCCGCGTCGACCTCCCGAAGCCAAGCACCGAAAACAGCTACGCAAAGATGGTTGCCGGATACCTTGGCCACGACACCAGCGCCAAAGGTGTGCTATTCGCCGTCTACACCTCCGAGTCCACGAACGGCGACCACAAGCCACACGCAGCAACCATCGCCGCGCTCACGGGCGCCCTAGCCGAGCGAGGACTCACCATCAGAGAAGGACTCCTCGTCGGAGACCAGACGGTGTCCCAGTACGACGGCGACCCCCAGAAGGGCGTCCGGCTCCCCTTGAGTGCCACCCAATCCAGCCAAATCAACGCCGAACTCGTCTACCGCGGCAGCACCATCGAACCCACCAACCGCATCACGCTGCCGGCATCGACCAAAGAATCCCAGACCCTGCATGCCGTGGAGAACCGAGTCGCAGAAATCCAAGGTCTGCGCCACTGGGACGCCATGAAGCAGGCCAGGACGCTCTGGACAGAAATGCTCGAAGCCAAGACATACCCGGACGACGAGCAGACCATCCGCCTAATCGCGAACCTCCAGTTCCCCGGCATCCGCGACCAACTCATGGCCGACATCCCCGGAATTGACGAACCCATGGACCGGATCCTCCTGGCCCAAACACACGGCAAGCCGCAGTGGTCCCGCGTCGAATGGGCCGAGCAACTCCTCGTCCACGCCTACACGCACAGCGCCACAATTCACTCGGCTCCGTCCCTGACTGCCATCGCCTTCATCAACTGGTGGGAAGGCCGAGGCAGCAAGGCCCACCAGTTCCTTGAACTCGCCCTCGACGCCGACCCCAACTATCGCCTCGCCAGGCTCAGCGACCAAATGATCGGAACCGGAATGGTCGCCGGCTGGAGCATGGACAGAGGCACTGCCTACCGGGATCGGGGACTCGAAGCCTCATAAGCCCCGCAGTTATAGGGATACGGCCGACGACGGCGGGGCGTTCCGGAGCCAGTTCTCCACCGCCGTGTCCCAACCGTCCGGGTCGGCATTCCACTCCTGCGCGTGCTCTGCGGAAGGGAAAGTGAGCAGCGTTGCCAGCTCGGGGCGCCGGGTGACGAACTCGCGAGAAATGGCAAAGGGTGTCGAACGGTCCCCTTCGCTGTGGATAACAAGGATGGGAACACTGAGTTCGTCCGCCCGTGCCAAGAAGTCCAGGGCAGGAAAGTTCAAGGGAGCATCCAAGCCTGTGATCCAGCGCGTTCCGGAGGACCCAAGCATCTGCAGTCCAAGCCGTGCAACCCAACCAGGAAGCATACTGGACCGGGCATTGGCCACCAGGGTGCTGCGCCAATCGATAACGGGAGCGTTGAGAACGAGCCGGCAGATGAGGTCCCGAAACTCAGAAAATGCCGCCAACTGGAGAGCGATTGAGGCGCCGAGGGACCACCCGAAAAGAACTATCTGGCGGGCTCCCTGCCCCACGGCATACAACACAGCAGCTTCAACGTCGTACCATTCGGTCTGCCCCAAGTGATACCGGGCGTCCTTGGATGCAGGAGCATCCCGGTCGTTCCGGAGTGAAACAACCAAGGATGTATATCCGAGCCTGTCCGCAACCCGCACGCCGCGGAGAGCGCCGGCTTTCGATCCGCCCAAGCCATGGATGTGGATTGCCCAAGTGGACGAATGTCCGGACGCCTGCCCCGGTGCGAACTTCCAGGCGGGCGCCACGCCGTTCTCGACTGGAATCTGAACGTCCGAGTAGGGCAGCCCTAACTGCTCTGGCGTCGGATAGACGTATCCGCTCCATATGCCAGCCTTGGCGGCCTGCAGGTCCCCGGAGTCAACCCGTTCAACGCGGCGGGTTACCGTTCCGGCGCCAGCGTCCGTGGAGACGACCCCTCCAATGCAGGCATGCCCTGTGCCGTTGGCAAACCAGATGCTGTAGCGGCCGGGAGCCGTCGTCCGGACCGATGCAGGTAACTCCACCATGAGCGGTCCGTCAGCGTTCTGTAACACACGACGGATTTGCAGGTCTTCCCTCCTAAGAGTCTTGGGCACCACAACTTGCCGGGCAAAATAGGCCGCACCGACGAAGACGGCAGCGCCAGCGATGCCACAACCTATGGCCACGGCGGCAGCGGCCCTACGCATCGGCGTCGTCCTCGGGAGTCTTCAGGTGTTCGCCGATGGCTTTGCTTAGGCGCAGCAGCGTCTCCGGCGAGATCCCTTCCAGTTGTCGTGCAGCAAAGTTTCTCACGCGGTTTTCCCGCAGTGTCCGCAGCAGCTGAAGCTGCGCATCCACCAAGTCGGGCACGTCGCCGTCGTCGTCCAAAAGGTATCTGGGGTCAACGCCGAAGAATTCGGCGAGGTTCTGCAAAAGCTGCGGGTCCGTCGCCATGGAACTGTCGCCGGCACGCATGTAGGCCCAGCGGGAGCGAGATAACGGCGTTCCGCGGTCTGACATGTGCTTGCTTATCTGCGGATACGTCAGGGGCGATGATCCCTGGGCCTCAAAAAGATCCAGGAGGAGATTTAGCTTCCGCGCGAGTTTCGCCTGCGGCTGTTCGTCGATCCCACCGTCGCTGTCGGTCACGGAGTCGTGTCCCCTTTCCGTGACAGCTTCGGTCGTCGATGTCCGGATGCTGCTGCCAACCGGGCTCCGAGATGTTGCTCCGCTTCTCGGAGAACATCCAGATCATTTTGACTCAGCAATTGGGCAAGGTTCGGGTCCACGAACAGCGCGTCCTGAATCTCCACCAACATCCTATGCAGCCGGCGCTTTGGTGCACCATGGCGGTCGGTCTGAGGTTGAGCCAAATCGAGGCGGACCTCGGATCGCTCCGACGTGATTCTGTCCCAGACCCCAAACAGTCGCTCGACGAGGACAGCCGCGGCCCGGGTATCCGCTCTCCGCTGCAGCCGACGTGCGACGGGCGGCAAGGCCAGGCCCACGCAAAGGAGAACCATGGCGCCCACCAGCGCGGCGTCGTAGACGTAGGAGAGACGCGTCATGACCTCAAGCTCCCCTGTGAGATGGAGAACGTTCATCCCCAGCACGGCAAGGACCACCACCACGGCCAAAGCGCAGCCGAGGCCGATGAACACAAAAGCGACACGGAAGTATGGCCTCGCCATCTCGCCGCGGAACCTGAAACAGGTAAGGCCGGTGACGGCCACCACCACTCCGATGTAGAGGAACTGGACACTCGAGTAAACGGCCGCCGGCCCCTGGCTTCCATAATCCTTCATGAAGGAGGTGGAAGTCCGCGGAGCATCAACAAGGCCGAAGCTGACAACGAGGGTCCCAACCACAATCCCGAGCACCATGAGCCCTGCCCTGTTGTGAATGTCCACCGTCTCGCTGACATCGGCGGCGCGAAGGACCGCACGGGACAGGAAGTAGATACCGACAACCATGAAAATATTGGCTATGAGGTCCAGGAGATTGCGGCTACCGAGTAGGTGGTCTCCGGCGATATAGATCCGGTCAACATTGAGCGTGAGTGCAGTGGCGATGGTCAGGGCTGCCACCAGGATGCTCTTGTCTTTGCGCCGCTTCAGATCCGGCAGGAGGCAAAGAGCCAGACACCAGATCACGGCTGCGGCAATGTCCTGAATCATCCGAAGATCCGTTCAAACGACCGCGGCTCGAGGTTGCTGTCCCGTATGGCAGCAGCGAAGAGATCTGCCAGGGTTTCGGCAGCGGCCTCGATATGGTCCAGGAAGTCACTTCGGCCCAGGATCCGAGACACCTGCTCGCCGGACAGGTTGGGAAACAACGTCTCCGCATAGTTTGGGGACACCACCAGCTCATCGTGTCGGAGCACCATATGGCCCAGTTCGTGAAGGATGAACTGCTGCCGGTGTAGCGCAGACGGCGTCGGTGCGTGCAGGATGATCTCCGTGCTGTCCGTGGACAGCCACAACCCGCAGACCGATCCCCCGCTCAAGGACTCGGAAACGTCGATCTCAATCCGCCGGTGCCTGAGGTTCTCCACGATCGATATCAGCCGTTCCAACGAAAGGCGGCTGGGCAGATTGAGTGCTAGAAAACCTTCTGCAGCGGATCGCGCCGGCGAATATTTGGCGGAAGGTGTACCGTCCATCGGAACCCCATCAATCAGCCCGGCCCCTGGAAAGGCAGTAGTTGCTTACTGTCTTATTGAACGCTTGCGCTCTGGACATGTCCAGAGCGCAAGCGTTCAATTCCTAGAACTCGCCTCGAAGCCGACCTCGCCAACCGCATCGCCAGGCTTGGTGACTTGATCGGTGCCGGAATGGTGGCCGGTTGAAGCATGGGAGCACGGCAGACCGACCATTCCAGGGGTCTCATCCAGTCTGGCCCCGTGGAGGGGTGTTGTATACGGCTGCGTAGACCCACGCGCAAATGGGGATTGGCGGGCGCCCCAAGCCCGGGTCCGGGGAGTCACCGCCTAAGGTCTGAGAGATCTGCGCATAACACGCAATGGAAGCTGGCCACACACAACATGGTTTGGCAGAGGCGGCCAGTATCGTTAGGCACAGTAATCAGTCAACGACGACATCAACCGGTATCGCTCGGATCAGTGGGGGCGGTAGCTGTGGAATTGCAGCCTGAGAAAGAAATCTGGACCGTACATTCCCTCAGACGGTGTTCCATATCGACTTCTACCAGCGCAGCTACAAATGGAGCGAGATACCCGTCCAACGCCTACTGGATGGCTGTTCCCGGAGATCCCCGCTGGTGGCCGCGATCGCCCTGGGCGCGGTGGTGGCCCCGCCGGATGCTGTGGCGGCCACGGCGATTGCCCGGAAGGTGCGGATGCCGCGCCGGATCGTCACCATTCAGGAGGGTGAATCGCTGCTCAACGACGCCACGGCCCTGATCTGCCTCCGCGCCGCCATCGCCGGGTCAGTGCCCGTGGCGGGGATCGCCGGCGACTTCCTGATTGTCGCCGGCGGCGGAGTGGTGGTGCGCGTGGCCGCCGCCTATGTCCTGACCGCACTTCGCAAACGTATCCGTAACGTTGCGATCAACACCTCAACGTCCCTCGTTGCCCCCTTGGTGGCATATTGGCCGGCCGAAGCGATCCACGCATCCGGTGTCCTCGCCGTCGTCGTGACCGGACTGGTGATGGGCACCAAGGCGCCGTCCAGGCTCGACGGCGCCGCCCGGCTGAGCCAACGCAGCAACTGGAACACGGTGCAGTTCCTGCTGGAAAACTCGGTTTTCCTCCTGATCGGACTGCAGGTGCGGTCCATCATCGACGGCGTCCAGAACGACTCCCTCGGCGCCGGCCGGATCTGGGCCGGCTGCGCAATCATCCTGCTGGCAGTGCTGCTGCTCCGGCCGGTGTGGGTATTCCCGGCCACCTACCTGCCCCGCCTGAATCCGGCTGTGCAGCGGAACGATCCTGCGCCGCCGTGGCAGTTCGCGGCGATTGTCACCTGGGCCGGGATGCGGGGCGTGGTCACCCTGGCGGCGGTGTTGGTGCTGCCCGCGGACCTCGAACACCGTTCGGTGCTGATCCTGGCCGCCTTGGTGGTGGTGGGCGGCACCCTGACGCTGCAGGGTTTCACCCTTCCGCCGCTGGTCGGGATGTTCCGCATCCAGGAGCGCGGGTTGGCTGCCTGGGAACGGCTGGGCCGGCCGTCGGCGGAGACCGCGACGCCCAGCGAGCGCTACGCCCGGCTGCGGCTTGCCATGCTGGAGGCGGAACGGGCCAATGGGCTGGAGCTGCGGCGCGGGGGTGAGTACGCGCAGGAGGTCCTCAGCGATGTGCTGGAGCGCCTCGACATTGAGGAATCCATGCTGGGGCGCTCGACGAGGCGGACACGTCCGGCGAGGGCGGCGCCGAAGGGATCGCCAGGCCAAGCGGGGTGTGCGGCCACCTGGAGTCGGCCCGGTCCTGGGAGGTGCCCAGCGACGACTACCGCGCGGACTGCCGCCAGGAAGGTGGACGACGGTGCACCTGCGGATGTGCCTGCGGTGCGGGAAGGTGGGGTGTTGCGATTCGTCCCCCGGCACCCATGCCTCCAGGCATTCTGAGACGACCGGGCACCCGGTCATGCGTAGCATCGAGCCGGGGGAAGACTGGCGCTGGTGCTATCAGGACGACCTGCTGGGATGAAATCTCGAGGTTAATTATTGGCCTTATAGGAGATTGAAGATGGGCACCCTCACGCCCGAGCTCGTACAAGCCCGTTCTGGCTGCTGATGCGACACAAACCCAATCCAATGATCGTCCGCATTGGATGTCAGTGGACTGGGCACCAGCGGAGCTTTCCGTTGCCGTTCTTGAAGACGATGGCACCGCCGGCAACGTCCTTGACCCACATGGAAGGCCGCCAAAACAGCGGCTCGTCCCTAGACATGCACCAGGTCACGCAAGACATCCTGGCACTGATCTCCATCGGCGACTCTCCTCAAGGATTCACCGGTGAACTCACAATCGAGAACGTCATGTCTGCTGCCAGGGCCCAGGTTCGGCAGATACTCACCAGCCGCATGGACACCCTCAACGACCTTGCCGGGCAACTCGAATCAGAAGGCTAAGCGGCCCAGCCAGGTCCTTATTCGCGAAGCGGGCATGGATGGCTGCGGTCCCCAACGCGTGATCGATTTCGGGCTCCCCGGCGATCTTCGCCAGGGCGACCGGCCATCTTCACGTTCATCCGCGCCGTGCCCGGCGCGCCAGCCCCAAGCAGCCAGGTGCGGGCGCCGTCCCCGATCGCGAGGAACTGCGCCTCCGCGGTCGTCCTGGCTTTCGCTATGTAGTCACCCGGGATCCTGGGCCGGTGCTCCGGGAAGTACGCGTTTTGGTCAGTTCATCCACTCAGGATCCAGCCGCTCCTGACTGATTGCTTGCCCCTCGGCCTTCTCGATGTGTTGACGAAGGGGACAGGCCAACCCCAGCCCCACCGAAAGGACAAGTCATGAAAAGGAAACCGGAACCGGGTCAGAGTCAACGCGACCCTTTGACAAATACCGGGCTAGGCGCCTAAGTTCGCCGCTAGGTGCTGTTTGTGATATTGAGGGTCACTTAGTGGTCGGGTGCGTGCGGTCCTGGGTGTGAGTCAGCGAAACATTCGGCATCCCTTTCGCGACCAGGGGGCCAGTCATGTCAATGCTGCTGATCAAGGGCTCGTTGCAGATGAAGGTGTCCAGCCGGAGGTGGATTCTGTCAACTCCGGACAACCCTGGAGAGTGGAACCTGGTCGAAGGAGCGCAGCGGGTCGAGGGCGCAGCCAGTTGCGGCTACTGCTGTCGTCCGACCCATCCAAGGGGAGACCACGTAACGGACTTAGCGTCCAGAGCGGCGAGGGAAATGGAATTCCAGTCTGTTATCGCAGCCACAGTCGGTCTTGTCGCAGGCATAATTGGCGCTTTCGTCAAGGACTATTTCAGCCTACGGGTCAAGTCAGACGAATCGCTGCGTCAGCAACGACTCAAGTCGTACCAGGACCTGTGGTCACTGACCCGCGTAACACCAAACAATCCCAAAGACCCCTCCATCACCTACGCCATGCTCGGACACGCGGCTGAGCAGCTCCTGGACTGGTATTACACCAAAGGCGGCCTCGTGCTGAGCCGACGGTCCCAGGAGGCATACCAAAACTTTCAGAAGACGTTGGGCAAGATCGCATCTGAAGGCGCGACCAGTCACCTGCATTCCTCGGTCCTGAACTCCGATTTGAAGTTCAAGACTACTCATTATCAATCTGTCCATGCGGCAGCCAGCACCTTGCGGACAGCCCTGACCGACGATCTACAGTCTCGAAACCGCCATCCTTGGTCCCGGCCGTTCAACAAAGCCGAGGACTATTTCGCCCGCCGCTGGGTGCTTGGGAATACAAAACAAGTTCGGAATTCCCCAGAGACCGACGACCCAAGCAAAGGCTGCCGGTAACGCCGCAGTAACGCCGCAGTAATGCCGAATGGTGCATGCTTCAGTTTCAAACGCTCCAAAAATCTCTCGCTGGTTGAGCCCAAATCGCTTCGACTCATCTCGCGCATCCTCATAGCCTTGCATGCGAGCTCAGGGAGGGCTCATGTCCATCATCGTTATCCGGCTGCATCCGGAGAAGCCGACCAGCGGCACGAACTTCACCAACTACCTCGAGGGGTTGAAGATCAAGGTCGGGGACCGTTCGTTCGCCGACCCTGACGCCAAGGAGACCGCAGCCGTGCTCGGCACGGCGTTCTACGACGTCACGGACCCGAACTCCAACATCGTCCAGCACAACGACACTGCGCCTGGGGTCGGACTCGGTTCGGTCGCCACCGCGGCCATCGAGGTGCCGACCCCCGGGGCGGGTGAGTACCTCAGCCGGGACGTGGTACTTACCGTCACTCGGACGGTAGGGGGTCAGACCACTCCGGTGACGGTGAAAGACTTCAACTTCAACGTCCAACTCGACCCGGTACCGCTGCCCATCCAGGATCCCGTCGCGTACGCTGCACTCACACCCGTGGCTGCCTACGTGGCGCTGCCCGCTCCACTGATCGGGCTGCCCGCCGGCACCACGTTTCTTGAGGTGCCTACAGACGGAACCCCCCCGCCCTTCGACGCCGTGCTCAAAGCGATGCAGACCGTCGTTGCCAAGGATCCCGGTCCCGGCAGCCCGCCGGACCTGAGCGCACTGACCCCGGCCCAATCCCGCCACATCGCCCGGGAGATCGTCTACAACCGAATCTTGGAGCCACTGCCCGAACCTACCAAACCGCTGGAAGCGCTCTACCGTGACACGAGCTCGGACGAAACCGCACGCCGCCAATTCGAAGCGGATCTCGTAACCTACTACGCCGTCCATGGAACCCGCGCCGATGTGCTCGCCAAATTCGTCTACGGGGTGTCCGCGGCGCTGGCCTGTGAACAAAAATCCAAGGCAGCCACCCAGGTCGGTCTGACCATCCCGGTCTTCCCCGGCCTGACGCTGCCGTCCGGCAACGTGCCTACCGTGTCCGTGGTGGTGTCCCAATGATTCCCAAGTTCGATATCCCGCCTCAGTACTTCTACGCTCTGGCGGCCAGCCTGCCCCCGGACGTCTCGGCCGATGTGCGCTACCGGCTCGCCACACTGGCCGACGAAGCCACGATCCTCGACGTACTGCGAAAGGCAGTCGAAACCGGCATCCTCACTGAGAACTCCACAGTCACGCTCGAAATCGCCGCCCGGCGGCTGCACTCACTCGGGGCTGTGCAAGGGGTCAGACCGGTGTGCGCGCCAGGGGTCGGCCTGGCGTTGACGACCGGTTACGCAAAGTACAAGACCACGCCGGACCCGAACCCTGAGCCGGACAGGGACATCGCGCCATTCTGGAACTCCATGATGGGGAACGCGGCGCTCGCGAAGGCCCACCTCGAGTTGGTGTTGGGCGCGGCGCTGCAGGAGGGCGACCCGCGGCCGCTCATCGCGGCTGTCGTCGCACAAGGGTTTGCTCTCGACAGCGTCAAGAACCTCGACGTCGATCCCTGGCCGCTTCCGCCTCCGCATCCGCCGGAGATCACCTACGCGAATTGGCTTACTGTGTTCACCGCCCATCCGGACAAGCTGCCGGACAGCGTCGGGCCGGGCTCGCTGGAGGAGCGCGTCGGCGCGTTCGTGCGCATGCTGCAGGCTTTTTTCAGCGTCTCTACCGGCGCCCTCGGACCGGGAGCCGTCAGCCCCGGCGCGCCCGAGTCGTTGCCGCGTCCGGTCACCGATCTGATCCAAAGATTCTTCGACGCTTACCGCGCGGCCGGCCATGGGACCTGGGAATGGGGACAGGGCTACACCGACGCCGACCGGGACAGCGCAATCGCCACGCTGAACCTCGATCCGGATGCCGAGGCCTGGGTCGCCCAAGCGGTCGACTCGTTGAATAACATCTACTCGTTCACCGCGGTTACCGGCATCGACGACAGGCTGCACTTCACCCTGGCCGAGTCGTTGTACGCTCGGGGGTTCTCCACCCGCGACTCCATTAGCGCCTTGACGGAGTCCGAGTTCACGGACGCGCTGATCGGCACTCCTGCCCACGAGCATGCGCACGCCATTTTCCTTGCCGGTGGAGGCGACCCGAAGAAGACGGCGGGTGGCGGAGCCGTCGGCCCTTTCCAGCCGATCAATCCCGGTGACCTGGTCAACTGTGAACCCGACTGTGCGCTGTCGCCGACGGGAAATATCGCTTACCTGCAAGGTCTTCTGGGCGTCGAGTTGGACGGACGGTCACTCGGCTACCTCCTGACGGACCGCACCGGCCCGCTCGGTGACCTCGCCGCCACGGCTGCGAACTCCGAAATCGGGATACCTCTGATCGACCTGGTGAACGAGTCACTCGAATCCATGGTCGCGACAGGCGCGGACCACGGCGCGATTTACGACACCGATCCGGCCGAGGCGGGGACGCACCCGGATACGTGGTTCGGCGCGGTGCCCTCGCACTCCTCCCCCGCTGTACCGGTTGCCGAGCCAGCTGCGTACGACACCCTGGCAAACGACTTCTCCGCGCCGACCCTGCCCTACGACCAGCGCCTCGATGTCAATCGCCGTTACCTCGAGGCGATGGGCACGACCCGATTCGACGTGCTGCGCGGATTCCGGCGCGACATCACCGAATTCGTGCTGGACCGTGCCGGCGAGCCGTCGAGCTTTCCCAAGCACTTGTGGCGTTACCCGGTGCGGCTTGACGTGGCGCTGGAGTACCTGTGCATCTCGCCAGTGGAGTACCAGACGCTGTTCAGCGACACGCCCTCCGGCGGGTCGGTCCCAGTGCTGTACGGGTTCGACAGTGAGGCGGTGCGCTGGAAGACTACCGCCGCTTCGTTGCCCGAACTGCTGAACCGGTTGGGCCTGGAGTATTGCGAGCTGGTGGAGTTGATGGTCACCGGATACGTGCCCGGAAAGCTCTATCCGGTGCCGCAATCGGTGCGGGTCGCCTTGCCTGGTCGCCCCGCGGACACCGGCGTCACTGGTGGCCTCCGTCAGCCAGCAGACCGCGGGACAGAGGGCCGTGGCACGGGGGGCGGGGACGGGGGCAGCGGGACCGATGGCAGTTCGACCGAGCCGACGCCCATTCCGTTCCCGGCCTGCGAGCCCTGCTGCCCATCGGACTATCTGTTGATACTGGACGGCGCCGAGGGCGACACACCGTGGGTGAAGCTCGCCATCATCACGCGGCTGTGGCGCAAGCTTCGGTGCACGTTCGCACCGTCGTTCGCCGAACTTGCCGAGATCTGCACCGTGCTGGGTCTTTTCGACAGTGCAGGAAAGGTGAATCCCGACTTCACTCCGCAGCTGGTCGCCTTGCAGATGCTTCGCGAGCGTTTCCGATTGTCCACACTTGAGCTGAGCACACTGTTGGATCTGTGGCGCGAGCCGCACCTGCCACCGCCGGATGAGGTCGTCGATGAACTGATCGAGCACATCTCCTGGCGTGCGCACCACAAGCATCACTCCGGCGACCGCGGCGCCGAGTTCCAGAAACTGTTGCGCAGCAACCTGGATCCGATGTCGGTACTGGGCGGCTTCGACCCGACGGTGCAGACTCGCAACTGGTACGGTCGCCCCACGCACACGCTACGGTTCGCCGAGCAGCTGGCCAAGGTGTATGCGTCGGGCTTCGGAATTGGCGAGCTGCTCTACCTGTGCACGGCCGATTCGCACCTGGGTGGCGACGATCCCTATCCGCTCGCCTCCGACATTGAGGCCGAGGTTGACCCGTTGTTTGATCCGGACAACGAAGAGGAGCACTCGCTCTGGGCCCTTCGGCGTAAACTGCTCGACGTCATCGTCGATGAGGACACCGCGCAGTCCTACACGTGGGAGCGCATCGCCGATGTGGTGCGCAACGAGATCGGCTGGGACCCGGTCGGTGACCGGCTCACCTCGCTTGGTGCACACCTGTTCCCGAGCGTGGTGCAGGCAGCGGGCATAGTGGTGAGTCCCGCGCAACGCAGCTACACCGCGTCGCTTTCCGGGAGCACCGCGGCCATATGGAACTCCCCCGGCACTCCGTTCCGCTACGATGACGCGACGGACGAACTGTCGGCGACCGTGCCGCTTGACAAAAGCGTCGTCCTGACGAAATTGAGCCGCATCCGGCCGCTCCAAGGGCAGGAACCGCAAGCGGTGCGCAACCTGTTCGCGGCCCCGCGCTTGGAGCTCGCCCAGTTCGGCTTCCTGTTCTCGAACCTCGACATTGCGTGGAAGCACCTGATCGCCGAGCCGGAGGAGCAGGCGCGCTGGCACTGGTTCCGTGAGCGGTTCGCGGTGTTCCACGCGCGCTGCCGCGTCATCGCTCGGCATCTGGCCGAGCATGTGCTCTGGCTCGACGGCGGCGATCCGGACGACGCCCCGGACGGGACCATCACCCAGGGCGAGGCCACCGAGCAGGTAGCCAGCCGGCTGCTGAAGTCGTTGCTCGCGGACGAGAACTTCGCGAACCCGCTGTCGTGGGAGAACGACAACGGCCACCGGCCGGACGTCACCTGGGACGCAATCCCGGTCGGCAGTGCGTTCGCCACGCTGACCGGGCTGGTGGGCACCGGGCTGCTCGCCGAACACACTTCCGCCGGATCTCCGCTGTGGCGGGAGATGCAGGCGACCACTTCGCTGTTCGACGCGGCGCGGGACTCGTGGAACGCACCTGTGCCGACCTTGATCCCGTCGCTGGGCGCCGTCCTTCCGGCGGCGCAGCAGCGCTGGGCAGGGGTGCGGAACGGCATCGGCATCGGTGGTCGCGGTGCCCAGGTCCTCGGCGGCATCGAGGCGTTCCGCAGCTCGTGGTCCGGCCTGCTGCTGGTCGAGCAGGACGGCAGCTACTCGTTCTGGGGCCAAGGCGCCGAACGCATCGGCGAGGAAGGCGACGAGCTGGACGGCCAGCATTGGCAGGTGCGGCTGAACCGAGGCCAGAAGCACTGGATCCTGCTCAGCCACGCCTGGGCGGACGAGCCGGACTGTTTCTCCGCCTCGGGCCTTGCACTGCGGCGTGGTATGTACGACCTGAGCATCGAGCTGGTGCGGGATGCGCCCGGAGACGACGAACTCGAGGACGCCGAAGCGCTCAGATGCGGACTCATCGTGGAATACCAGGGCCCGGACACCGCGGATGAGCGGACCGTCATACCGACCGAGCGGCTGTACCAGGCATACAAGGATGCGCCGCTGGACGCGGGCATCAACAAGAAGGTGATCGACGGTGTCCCGGAGAAGCTGCTTCAGGCGCAGTACGTCAGCACCTTGCGCGACGTCCGGCGTACTTACCAGCGGGCCTTCAAATCGCTCTTGCTGGCCTACCGGTTCGGGCTGTCGGCGCAGACCTTCTCGGACTACGCACAGTCGGAGCTGGGCTACCTGCTCGAGCACGGTGACACGATGGCGGGCCTGGCGTTCTACGAAACGGCCGGCTGGCATGCGCATGCCGTCGACTTCGATCCCAATCTGCTTCCGCTTCGGGACAGCTACTTCCCACCCGCGGCGGACGATCGGGCCGCACCGTCCAAGAAGCGGCGGCAGGGCTGGTTCGACGTCTGGGAGCGGTTGTTCGATCACGTCGACCTGGGCCGGAATGCCGAGCCCGCCTCGGAAGATCCGGTGTGGTTGCTGTATGACGAGGCCGCCGAGAATCAGCCGGACAATCCAGCACAGCTGTTGCGCCACCTCGGCATCGACCTCTCGCATGCCGAGCTGGTCCTCACCTACGACCCCGGGACGACGATCGAAGCCCCTGCGCTCACCGACGAGCGGTGGTCAACGCGCGTGTGGCACGCCGACCAGGTGGTGCGTCGGATCGTGCACTGTTTCGCGATTGCGGACCTCTCCGAGGCGCGACCGGACCTGTGGGCCGCGGCCAACCTGCTAGGTTCGGGCGGCAACCTGAATCTGGTGTCGCTGGTCCGCTCAGGCTTCGTGGACAACGGCGCACCGCGCCGGTACAAGGATTTACGGCACCTCGACGATTGTCTGCGGGTGCATGCGCGGGACGCGCTGGTCACATACCTGACCCGGCTCGGCCGAGTGACGCTACCGGGCACGGGTGGCGGCGTGGTGACTTCCGCCGACCAGCTCAGCGATCTGCTGCTGATCGACGTCGAAACCGGAACAGAGGCGCGGACCACCCGCATCGATGCGGCCATCGCCGCGGCACAGTCCTTCGTCGCACGATCCCGGCTCGGTTTGGAGTTCTGGCGTCCGGACGCGGCGTTCATCCGTCAGTGGAACTGCCGCTATGCCAGCTGCGAGGTGTGGGGCAACTGGCGGCGAAGCGAGCTCTACCGGGAGAACCACGCCCGCCCGCGGGAATTGAAGCGAGCCCGGCGCACCGAAGCCTTCCGGTTTCTCGAGGAGGAACTACATCGCGCCACGTTGACCGCGCCCATCCCGGGCGGACTCGAGCACTGGAACGCGGTCACCGGGCCGCCACGGCATCCCGGCCTGCTCTTGCTCCAGCAGCGCGATGCCTCCGCGCTCACGCAACTGGCGCCCGCGCGCGAGGGCCTGGGCCTGATGGGCACGCCGGAACTCGCCGGTTCCCGCTCCTGGCTCGCACCGTTGCGTCAGATCACGACCGGCCGAGGCGACGACGGGCGGCAGCCCACCGGCGGGAACGATAATCCGCCGGCCCCGGGCGGGTTCGAACCGCGCGCAACAGGAGCGCTTCCACGTACCCCGGAAGGAAAGCTGCCGCTGTGGACAGAGGCGGCGATCCGGCTGGGTGCCCGCTTCCTCCGCGTGCCGGCCGCGGCCGTGCCACCAGCCGGTCAACCGTTCAGCCCGCGCGAAGACGGCGAGGAGTGCACGTGCTGCCCTGGTGGATACCACCACGGCGCCGTACTGGACGAGTACTACTTCTGGCTGGTCGATTCGGCGACGTTCGACGAGATCCAGCAGGTGGCCGACTGGCCCGGCTGGCACAACGCCACCACCGCGTCGCCGATGCTGGAGTGGCCGGCCAAGGGGTCGGTGCACCTGATGTGGGCACATGTACGCGACGGAGAGATCCGGCAGCCCCGCAAATCCTTTACCGGCGTGAAGATTCCGGAGGGGGCAAGCGCAGCAAGTACGACGCTCACACTGGTGGGACGTCAGCGTGACTCACTGCTGCTGCGAGTGGGCGGCGCCTCCCTGACTCCGGGTGCGGCTCCGCCTCCAGATCCCGGCTTCCGCTACGACATGGCCTCCGACCAAGCGATCGTCGTGCCACAGGTCACTCCGGACAAGGTGATCAAGCCCAAAGACAACCCCGGCATGGGGAAGATCTCTGCGTACCCGTACTTCCTGTACTTCGATCCGGGCGCGCCGCTCTTCCCCTCGGATCCCTTCGCCGAGGCGGTCACCGTTGCCTGCACCCTGCGCGCGCGTTGCGGCCACGAGGCAGCAACCGCTTGGTACACGACCTCGTACGACCCGATGCTGGGCGACAACCGGTGGTGTCCGCCTGGGAGGCGCACGACGCCCCACGACACCGGCGACATGGGCGACAGCACCGGGGACAACACCGAGGGAACCACTGGAACCGGTACCAACGCCGGCGTCGTCGTTCTGGCCGAACCGTCCGGAGAAGGTGACGAGGCAAGGCCGGCAACGGGTCGCGGTAGACGAACCGTTGCCGCAGCCGGTGGCCGGCGACGCGGCACCCGAACGGACACGCCGAGCGACACACCGCCGGAGTTGCCGGTTCTGGCCATGCGCTCGCAATACCAGTTGGACCGTTGCTGCGACGGCACGGGTGCTGACGACGCAACCGCCCGACAGCGCCATCTCACCCTTGAATACCTAGAGACGTTGCTGGAGTGGGCGCACTGCGCGGAACTGGAGCGCACGGCCGCCGGGCGTATCCGCGCGCGGCTCATCCTGGACGGCGCAGCCAAGGTGCTGGGGCCAACGCCCCCGACCACGCACGGCTGCGGCACCCCGCATACCCCCGGTGACGTACGGCATCCGGAGGGCAGCGGCCGCGACAAGCCTTCCCCCCGCAGCACCTCTACGGAGGGACGCGGTATCGTCGGAGCGACGGAAGGTGGCGAGAAGCCGGGCAGCGTTGCCACGTTCACCCCGTGCGGCGCGCCACTGAACCCGTGGCTGATGTCGCTGTTCGAGCGGGTGGCCGACCGCCGCGCGGTGCTGCAGGCCGAGGCGGGTGACACCGACAACTGCTGCTGCATGTGCGGCGATGAACATTGCGGCTGCGACGCGGGCGGTTCCTGCAACTGCGGCGGCTTGGGTTGTTGCTGTCCGGCGAGCCCGTACCGTTTCAACTACGTGCTGAGCCGAGCGGCTGACTTCGCCTCACAGGTAACCAGTTTCGGCTCCGAGTTCCAGAGTGCGCTGGAGAAGGGCGACGCCGAACTGCTGACCGCGGTGCGGACCAAGCACGAGCAACAGGTGCTCAACCTGAATCGCACGATCCGCAAGGAGCAGTGGCGCGATTCCGACTGGCAGGTGCAAGGCCTGCGCCTGGCCAAGCAGATCGCGCAGACCCGATACGAGTACTACAACTGGCTCATCACCCGCGGTCTGGTCGCCGGCGAGATCGACTACCGGGAACTGAGCAACGGATCCTTTGCGGCCACCGGGGCCTCGAGTGTGTCCGAGGCGATCGGTGTGGTGATGGGCGTCATCCCCGATGTTTTCGTCGGAACGACCGCATTCACCCAGCTGCCGCTCGGCACCAAACTGGCGAACGTGTTCGCCGGCATCTCGCGGATCTCCGGTCAGGTGGCGACGATCCTTTCCGGCACCGCAGGGCTGCGCACCACCGAGGCGACCTGGGACCGTCGGCTCACCGAATGGAACTTCCAACGCGACGTAGCGGGGCTAGAGATCGCGCAGGCCGAGCGGAACATCCTGGCTGCAGAGCGGCGGCGAGCGGCAGCGCTGGCGGAACTCAACAGCAGCCAGCGGCAGCTGGAGAACTCGCGAGAGATGGTAGAGCTGCTGCGGGACAAGACCACCTCGCACGCGCACTTCCTGTGGCTAAGCAAAGAGGTGGCTACGCTCTATCGTCAGATGTACGAGATCGCCGAATGTGCGGCCCGGCAGGCCGAACGGGCGTTCAACATCGAACGGGGCTTCACCGACCGTCGGTTCGTGCCGAGTCACACCTGGAACGACCTACACCACGGTCTGACCTCGGGCGAGCACCTGACACTGGCAGTACGCCGGATGGATGCGGCCTACACCAGCGAGAACGTGCGCGACTACGAGCTGACCAAGCACGTCTCGTTGCGCAAGTTCTTCGGGTCAGCCTTCCTGGACCTGAAAGTGAACGGCGAGTGCACCGTCGAACTGCCCGAGTGGCTGTTCGACCTGGACTACCCCGGTCACTACCTGCGCCGGCTCAAGAGCGTCTCTCTGACGATACCTGCGGTCGTCGGGCCGTACACCGGTGTGCACGCCCGATTGACGCTGCTGTCCAGCACCACACGCATCGAGCCACGCCTGCTCGGTCGTACCTCGTGCTGCTGCGGCGATGCGACTGCCGGACCGTGCGGCTGCGGCTGCGGATGTGGCGGTGGCTGCGGGGGAACCTGCGGCTGCAGCACCCACTGCGAAGGGGACTGCGCCAGCTGTGGAAACGAATGCTGCGAGGACTGCCGCAGTTCCGCGGGCTACGCCTTGGAATGCGGCGACTGCCGAGCAGTGCGCGACTTCGGCAACCGCCAGGCCATCGCTACATCCACCGGACAGAACGACTCCGGCCTGTTCGAGCTGTTGTTCCGCGACGAGCGCTACCTGCCCTTCGAGTACGCCGGGGCCGTCAGCACCTGGAAACTGGAGATTCCACTGGAGAACAACGATTTCGACCTGGACCAGCTGGCCGATGCGGTGATGCACATCAACTACACCGCGCGTGAGGGTGGTCCGGTGCTGCGCAAGGCGGCCTCGGCTTATGCCCGCGAGTGCCTGCCTGATGCGGGCGAGCGGCTCATCGACCTCTCCCGTGAGATGCCGGAGGAGTGGGCTCGCTTCACCGGCGAGGGCGGTTACCGCCGACTGGACCTGCGGCTCTCCCGGGATTACTTCGCGGGAGTGACGAGTGGCCGCGGCGCGACGGTGCGCAAGGTCGAGATCTTTATGGAGTCCGAGCACGCGGCGCCGAGTTCACACGTCGACGTCGAGTTCGAGGCGGAGAACTGGGCGCGCTGCGAACCGGACGTAGAGTACCTGTTTCACGTGGTCGCCGGTTCCGATTGGTGCGGCTTTTACCACGGTGAGGTGGACGCCGAGGTCGGTCCGATCACCAGCTTCGAGCCGAAGCTCGTGGGCAGCTTCGAATTCGAGGAGCCTGTACGGGACACCACGCGGGTGTTCCTGCTCGTGCACTACGAGCTCACCGACCGGGCGCCGTGTTTGACCTGCGGCGGCCTGACCAGTGGCTGCGGGTCTGACCATGGCGCCGATCAGCATGACCACCCCTGAGGCGGAACCGGGGGCGGGCGGCGCATCAGCACCCTCGCCGTCAGGTCCGCAACAACCAGCCGCTCCCGGTGGACCGTCGTCCGAAAAGGGGGGTGGGCCACCCCCGATGCTGCCGAGCGTCTCGTTGCCCACCGGAGGCGGGGCGATCCGCGGCATCGGGGAGAAATTCGGTGTCAACGCCGTCACCGGAACCGGATCTTTCACGGTTCCGCTGCCGCTGACCCCGGGGCGCGACGGCTTCGGACCGGCGATGCAGCTTTCGTACGACTCGGGCTCGGGCAATGGGGCGTTCGGATTCGGCTGGAGCCTGGAACTTCCCTCCATTACCCGCAAGACCGACAAGGGCATCCCCCGGTACGACGACGCGCACGAGTCCGACATCTTCCTGCTGTCCTCGGCCGAAGACCTAATCGCTGCCGGCCCTTCACGTCAGGTTGACGGATACGACGTCCGCCCGTACCGCCCGCGGATCGAGACGGTTTTCGCGCGCATCGAACGCTGGACCCGGATCGACGATTCCAGTGACGTGCACTGGCGGACCCTCTCACCCGAGAATGTGCTGACCTTATACGGCGCCGGTCCGGAGTCGAGGATCACCGATCCCGCCAACGAGCGGCACATCTTCAGCTGGCTGGTGTGCGAGACGCGGGACACCAAGGGCAATGTCGCGTGGTACGAGTACGCCGCCGAGGACGACGGACGCAGCGCAGCCCAGCGCTACCTCAAGCGGATCCGGTACGGCAACGCGGTGCCTCTGCTCGACTCCGACGGCGATCGGCCGCGTTTTGTCAGTACGACGACACTGCGTGACACGCTCTGGCACTTCCAGGTGGTGTTCGACTATGGCGACCATGACGACGAGGTCCCGCTGATCGAACCGGACCGGCAACGGGCCATCCGGGATGACCCGTTTTCGTCCTACCGATCCGGCTTCGAGGTGCGCACGTCCGGACTGTGTCATCGGGTGCTGATGTTCCACTCCTTTCCCGATGAGCCGTCCCTGGGCGTGGACGCACTGGTGGGCGCCGCGGAACTGACCTACTCGCCTCGCACCGACCCCACAGCAGTGAACCGGCCGGTGTACTCGAAGTTGGTCGCGGTCACGCAGGCAAAATTTCGCAAGGACGGCAAGGGGTACCGGCGCCGCACACTGCCGCCGGTGGAGATGAAGTACTCCGAGGCGATCGTGCAGCACACGGTGCGAACCATCGCGCTGGATCAGCTCGGATCACTGCCACAAGGCCTGGACGGCCGGACGTTCCGCTGGCTGGACCTCAACGGCGACGGGATTCCCGGCGCGTTCAGCGAGCAGGGCAACGGCTGGTACTACCTCCCGAACGTCAGCGGCGCAGCGGAGGGCGAGGTGCGGTTCGGTCCCCTTGAGACGGTGCCCGTGCGCCCGAACCGGACCCTGGCCAGCGGCGCCCAGCTGATGGACCTCGGCGGAGACGGCCGGCTGGACGTCGCCGTCCTCAACGGCCCCGACGCCGGACTGTACCAGCACGACGAGGACAACGGGTGGCACCCGTTCCGCGCGTTTCCCTTCCGGCTCAACCGCAATATGAACGACCCGAATCTGCGCCTGGTAGACCTCGACGGTGACGGACTGCCGGACGTACTCATCACCGAGGGCGACGAGCTCGTCTGGCATCGGGGCTTGGGCCGGGACGGCTTCGGTCCGGCCTACCGGATTCCGGTGCCCGGTGACGAACGACAGGGGCCACGGGTCGTCTTCGCCGACGGCACCGAGAGCGTGCAGCTCGCAGACATGACCGGCGACGGACTCTCCGACCTGGTGCGGATCCGCAACGGCGACATCGCGTACTGGCCGAACCTGGGCTACGGCCGGTTCGGGCGCCGCGTCACCATGCGCAACGTTCCGCGATTCGACGATGAGTGGCAGTTCTCCGCTGCCAAGCTTCGCCTCGGTGATCTCGACGGTTCCGGTACGACTGACGTCATCTACCTTCACGGGTCGGGTCCACGGCTGTACTTCAACCAGTCCGGGAACGCCCTGAGCAAGCCGAACCACCTGACCGGATTCCCGTTGACGGACAACGTGGTCGGCGTCGATGTGCTCGACCTGCTCGGTAACGGAACGGCGTGCCTGGTCTGGTCGTCACCGCTTCCCGGCGATCTGCGCCGGCAGGTCAAGTACATCGACCTGATGGGCACCAAGCCACACCTGCTGATCAGCATGTCGAATAATCTGGGCGCCGAGACGCGCGTGCACTACAAGCCGTCGACGTACTTCTACCTGGCAGACCGGGCCGCCGGGCGTCCGTGGATCACCCGTTCACCGTTCCCCGTGCATGTGGTCCAACGTTCCGAAGTGTTAGACCACATCAACCGACACCGGTTCGCCTCTCGCTATGCCTACCACCACCAGTACTTCGACGCGGTGGAACGTGAACCCCACGGATTCGGTCTGGTAGAGCAGTGGGACACCGAGGAGTTCGCCAACCTGGCCGAGCCCACCGGGTACCGCGGCACGAACGTCGACGCCGTCACGCACGTGCCTCCCGTCTACACGAAGTCGTGGTTCCACACCGGGGTGTACCTCGGACACGAACACGTCAGCGACTACTTCGCCGGGCTGCTGGGGCCACACGACCGCGGCGAGTACTACCGCGAACCCGCCTGGGCGGACGACGATAGTGAGGCGCGCCGCCGGCTACTTCCGGACACCGTGCTGCCCGAGGGGTTGACCCTCGACGAGGAACGCGAAGCCTGCCGCGCACTCAAGGGATCGTTGCTGCGCCAAGAGGTCTACGGCCTGGACGGCAGCGAGGCAGAGCAGCACCCCTACACGGTGCTTGAGCAGAACTTCACCATCCGGACCTTGCAGCGGCGTGGCCGCAACCGCTACGCCGCCTTTCTGGCTCACCCCCGCGAACGCATCACCTACACCTATGAGCGCAACCCGGACGACCCCCGGGTCGATCACTCGCTGACCCTGAAGGTCGACGGCGCGGGACACGTGCTGGACGAGGTGGCGGTCGCCTACGGGCGCCGAAACCCGGATGCGTCCCTGCCCTCGGACGAGGACCGCGTTGTGCAGGCCCGGACCCTGGTGACCGCCACGCACAACACCATGACGCACTTCATCGACTCGGTGGACCACTATCGGACGCCTTTGCCGGCCGATGTGCAGTCCTACGAGATCACCGGGGCGGTTCCGCAGGACGGGCTGCGCTTCGCATTCGAGGAGTGGACCGGCCCGCTGGACCCGATGTCGGCACCGCTCATCACTGTTCCGGTGAACGTGGACGAGCCGGGCCGGCGTCGCCGCCTGATCGACCACTCCCGCGTACTGTACCGCCCGGACGACCTAGGCGCATCGGTGGACGACGCGCAGGCGATCTTGCCCTTGGGGGTCCTCGAGCCCCGCGCGATGCTGGGACGCACCTTCCGGCTGTGCTTCAACGAGCGGCTGCTGTACCTAACGTTTCGCCAGGACGGGAAGGACCTGCTCGACGATCCGGATGCGGTGCTGCGTGAAGGTGGCTACTTGCCCGGGCCGGACCTGACGGCGACCGGCTCTTTTCCGGCGGACGATCCGCAGGGTCAATGGTGGCAGCCCACCGACCTCGCTTTCCTCTCCCCCGCGGACCAGGACGGCGCCCGAGCCGAATTCGCCTTTGCCCGCAAACACTTCTTTCTCCCCCGCCGCGCCCGAGACCCGTTCCAGAACGGCGTGACCAGCCGCGACCGTGAGGTCGTCTACGACTCCTACGACATGGTGGTGGTGGACACCATCGACCAGATGGGCAACCGGATCACGGTCGGCGAGCGCAACGCCGACGGCAGCCGGGTTCCCAATGGGCCAGGCGTGGACTACCGCGTCATGAAGGCTCTGTTCGTCACTGACCCTAACGGCAACCGGGCCCAGGCGGGGTTGGACACCTTGGGCATGCTGGTAGCCACGGCATCGATGGGCAAGCCTGGGGAATCCCTCGGGGACTCGTTGGAGGGATTCGACCCCGAGGCCCTTGACGCTCCTGGGCCGGTGGGCTCACCAGCGCAGACCGCACCCGGCCTGATCCGCAAGGCCAGCCGTCGGCTCTGCTACGACCTCTTCGCCTACCACAGCACCAAGCACAGCGCGAACCCGCAGCCACCGTCGGTGCGGACGATCGTGCGGGAGACCCACGAGTCAGATCTCGCACAAGGGCAGAAACCCGTACTGCAGAACACCTTCTCCTACTCCGACGGTTTCGGCCACGACGTACAGAGCAAGCTGGAGGCCGACCCTGACCCTGCGCATCCGGACCGCGCACGTTGGATCTCCACCGGCTGGAGGGTCCTGAACAACAAGGGCAACCCGGTCCGCACCTACGAACCCTTCTTCACCTTCGAGCACGCATTCGAGTTCGCCGCGGTACACGGCGTCAGCACCATCAAGTTCTATGACCCGGCACAGCGCGTCATAGCGACGCTAAGTCCCGACCACAGCTACGAGAAGGTGACATTCAGCGCCTGGCACAAGACCAGTTGGGACCGCAACGACACCGTGCTCGAGGATCCGCGTACCGACCAGGATGTGGGTGGGGTGATGGCGGGCTATTTCGCGACGGTGGATACCGGTTGGCAGACCTGGTATGGCCAGCGAATTGGTGGCGGCCTCGGCCCCCGTAATCGCGAGGCAGCCGCTAAGGCGGAGCCGCACGCCCGGACGCCGAGCACTACGCACATCGATCCGCTGCAACGAGCCTTCTTGGTCCAGGCGCACAACGGCTTTCGTCTGGATAATGACGCCAAGCGCGCGCCGATACTGCTGAACAGCCGTAGTCAGTATGACGTCGAGGGCAATCTCGTGGCGGTGCGGGACTCGATGGAGTCTCTTGCCCGGCGCGGCCGTGTCGTCGCCCGTAGTGTCTTCGACTTCACCGGCCGGGAAGTGCGTCGCGAGGGCATGGATTCGGGCACCCGCTGGATCTTGCACGACGTAGATGACAAGCCACTGCGGCAATGGGACAGCCGGGGGCACCGCACCCGGCCTGTCTACGACGCCCTCCGTCGAACGGTGCAGATCCTGGTGCGTGGTGCTGATCCCCAGCATCGCAACCGGGAGGTCGTGACCGAGCGGACCGTCTACGGTGAGACCGTACCCGACGCCGGTCGGCACAACACGCGCACGCGCGTCTACCTGCATCTGGATCAGTCTGGTTCATCGCTGTGCCCGGAGTACGATTTCAAGGGAAATCCGCTGCGGTCCACGCGGCGTATCGCCGCGGCGTACCGCACCGTGGTCGATTGGACCCTTCCGGGTGTGGCGGAGCCTGACCTAATCTCGGCCGCCGAATCCGCCTTGCTGCCTGATGAGTTCAAGACAGCTAGTGCGTTCGATGCCTTGAACCGGGCCCGGACCCTGTCGAATCCGGCTGTCGATGGCTTCGACACCAGCATTGTCCGCTACCGGTACAACCGCTCGAACCTGCTGGTGGGCTTGGACGTCCAGATCGAGGGGGACACTTCCGACGGGAAACCGCATTGGACGCCGCTGATCCGGCACACCGTGTTCGATGCCAAAGGCAATCGCCAACGCATGGAGCGCGGCAACGGCCTAATCACCAGCTTCGAATACGACCCGCTCACCTTCCGACTCACCCAGCTTGTAACCACACGACAACGAAGCGCGAAGTCTGGACAGCATTACTCGGGGCGGGACTTCCAGCATCTGAGCTATACCTACGACGCAACCGGTAACATCACCTCGATCGATGACGACGCCCACCAACCGGTCTTCTTCCGCAACCACCGGGTGGACGCCGGTGCGGACTACATCTACGACCCGCTGTACCGCTTGGTTTATGCAACCGGACGGGAGCATCTGAGCCACGCCGGTGCGGCCCCGAGACCCACGGGGCTGGAGCTTCCCCCGGCCGTGCATCCTCACGACAAAGGGGCGCTGGCGCGGTACACCGAGCGCTACGACTATGACGATGCGGGGAATCTGACCAGGCTTCGGCATCGTTGCCACGATGCAGCGCATTCCGGATGGAGCCGCACGTTCGACTACGAGCAACACGGACCTCGGATTCTTCCGCCAGAAGATGAAAACCCCGAGGTCTGCTGGGAGGTGGGAAACCGCCTGAGCAGCACATCACTGCACTCAGCGCATTCATCCGTCGAGCGCTACGCATACGACAGGCACGGCAACCTAACGCACCTCCCGCATTTGGAGGCGATAACGTGGAACCACCTCGACCAGCTGCACTACTCTCTACGGCAACGTTCCTCCAATGACCGGACCGAGCGCACGTACTACGTCTACGACACCTCCGGTGCCCGCACGCGCAAAGTCACCCAGTTGCCGGGGGGCGGCCTCAAAACGGACCGGATCTATGTCGGCAGCACCAAAATCGAACGCCAGCATTCCGGGGCACACAAGGGACTGGTCCGCAACACCCTGGACGTGACCGACAGCAAGCACTGCATCGCCCGCATCGAGAGCCGCAATGCCGTCGACGACGGTTCCTCGGCGCGCCAGATCCGGCACCAGTTCCCCAACCATCTCGGGTCGGTCACAGTTGAGGTCGACGGTGAAGGGAAGCTGCTCAGCTACGAGGACTACACGCCTTACGGCAGCACCGCCTACCAGGCGGTGCGCTCCGAATCCGAAGCCCGCAAACGAGACCGGTTCATCGGCAGAGAGCACGACAACGAAACCGGCCTGTACTACGTGGGGGCGCGGTACTACGCGCCGTGGCTGGCGCGATGGACATCCACGGATCCGGCAGGGCTCCGCGACGGCACCAACCTCTATGTCTATGCTGGCTGCGATCCGGTGAACCAGCTTGACCGCAACGGGGCATGGAAAGTCAAGTGGAAAGAAGTGGCGATCGGGTTCGCCGTCGCGGCGGTGACCGTTGCCGCGGTGGTCGTGGTCGTCGGCAGCGCCGGCACTGCCGCGGCCCCGCTGTTGGCGGCCGCGGCGACCTACGCCGGCGTCAGCGAAGGAGCCATAGTCACCACTCTTGTGGTCGGAGGCACCCTCGCGGGCACAGCCAATGTACTAAAGTCTTCTGCCGAACTAACGACAGGCAGGGACCTTAAGGGCGAACCGCTCTCGGACGAGGCGCTCTCGCGCAAACTGGGTGCGCTTCCCGTTGATGTGGCCGCGACCATTTTCGGCCTCAAGGGCATCACCTTCGGCGGAGGAGGGGGTACGGGAGCCTCGAATATCGCCAACATTTCCGAAGGAGGCGTGGGGGTATTGCGCAGCGCGCCCGCTTTCAGCTTCCCAAGCGTGGTCGCAAACACCAAAGCCATCGCGCCGGCACTCAGCGCCGCTGCCATACCCGTTGCGATGGCCATGATAGGCAGCGGCGGGGGAGGTGGCAGCAACGAAGCCCCGCCCGAGCAGAAATCTTCACAGAAGCCCCCACCCGAAGAGAACGCATCGCAGAGCTCTTCACCCAACTCCAACGCGACGACGACGGAGCCGCTCAGCTCCCAACTCCCGCCCAAGGTGAGCGTTGCCAATCCCGGCGGCAAGAACGGCCCCACTTTCGGAGCCTCCACCACGAAGGAATACCGCTCGACGTTCTTCAAGATCTTTCCCTGGCTGAAAGGAAAGGTCTGGGTACACCACGCTGTTCCGCAGCGTGTCGCCAAACTCTACCCCGGGCGTTTCACTGAGTCTGAGCTGCACTCTGTCGAAAACCTGCGCGGCATCCCCAACGAGATCAACCGCACCGTCCACCTGAAACAGATCAGCAAGATCTGGAATCAGTTCTTCAGGGCCAACCCGAACGCCACCCGTGAAGCACTGATCGCTGAGGCGAAGAGTGTCGACGAAATGTTCGGAGGCCAGTTCAACCCGCCCATCAGACCGCCCGTGTCGGTCAATCCAACTCCCACACCGGTGTCGTCTGGGCCGTGAGAGCCTTCTCGAAGCGTATGGATGGCGCGCGTGGGATAATGTCGCGACGGATTCCAGCGTCCGGCCGTTCCGTAACGACGAAAGGAAGTCCGATGCATTTTTACATCGTCCGCCCTGAAGTGGCGGGCGGCATCGGCGACAACACCGTGATGGACTACAGCGGCGACCGCGTCGGCGTCTCCCACTTGCATTACGAATTCGAGAGCTGGCTCGGAGACGAGCTCATCACCGGGCACCCCGCCTTCGCCGCCACCACCGTACTCGCGGACAAGTTCAAGCAGGCCGGACTCACCGGCTTTCACACGCGCGACATGGACGTGACCCGCACCGAGGACTTCGAGGAGTTCTATCCCGGCCGCGAGATTCCGCCCTTCACCGAACTGGTGATCGATGGCAAAGTCGGTCTCGACGACTTCGCAATCAACAACGACAGCGATCTCGTGCTCTCGCAAAAGGCCCTGGACATCTTGAACACTACGAACCCAGTAGACACCGAAATTCTGCCAATCGACGAACACGGACGTCCAACCGGTTCCGGATAGGCCGGTCTCGCGGCCTCCTCGGACTCGGACGACACCGGGTTGCCGACGGTGTCTGGCAACCCGTTAGGGCGCCCCAGTCGCTGCCGGGCGCGGCGCATCACGTCAAACCCGTTGCAGCCGCTGGTCAACACCACTGCCGCCTATAACGACGAGAACCGCTCCCTATATGGTGATGATGAGGAACGATCCGACGCGGAACGAGGCCGTTGGGGGGATCCTTCTCCTACGCGGCCGCGACAACGTCTCCAGCAATAACGAGCCGTAGGCGGCCAAGCGTCGTACCTATGCCGACAGCCTGTACTGAAATGAAACGTCGCGTACCGACACACATATAAGAGCAAAAGGACTTCGCCGACTTCATCAGGGAAGAGAGCCTCAATCTCCGGCCTCTGGAATCCTTCGGCCCGCAAGTTGCTGGGCGAGATCGTCCAGCGCATTTGGCCGGTTTCGGCTACCACTACCTCCGGGGCATCTCCCACGCAGACACCCGAACTCGCAATCGACGAAGCGGCGGAAGTTCTGGCGTAGGCAATTCACTTGGCCACGGCTGGCTCTGTAGCTCCCGGATAGGGCTACCTCAACCTTTAGCCCGCTTCATCCAGTTCCATCAAGCGGCTCTGCTATGCGCATCTGGGCGCCCACCCATAGCATCACACCTCTGGCATCCAAGGCAGTCGCCGTGAGCGCCGACTCACGTCCAGTCATGTCTTCAGTTGCGTCCAGGCTGATGAACGGTCGTGAGCGGGAAAACTTGCGAGGCATGTCGAGGTCGTTTCCTGCCGTCGCGTGCGTCGCAACGGTTCTGCTCGACGCGGTGCGCCAACAGGCAGCGTGATCGACGACGGCGGCGCCATGCTTCGCCGCGACGCCCAACACTTCGCGGCCAGGTCCCCCTAAAAAACACGGCTCCAGATTCTCCGAAGGCGACGCCTGCCCCGGCTCTCCTTGGCAACCAGGCACTGGATTCCGTTCACAACCAGCTCCGTACCCAAGCAACGGACATCGACCGCCTCGAGGCCCAGAACTCGGAGCAACGAGCTCTCGTCCGGAACCTCCGCGTCGAGCTCGACCGCCTCCAGACAATCCAAAGAACTGACGCCCATGACCTGATCCACCTCGCCGGCAAGCTCCTGGCTCTCACCCAAGCCGTGGGCGTCGAACTCGACGACACCACCAAATCAATCTTCCGCCGTCGCGGTTGGACGTCCGCCAGAATCCCGGAAGCCCCAAGCAAATGACGATGTCCATCGCCCGGCTGTCCGCCCAGTCGGGCCTGAAGTACTTGTTCAAGACCACCATGATGGACGATCTGACCGTAACCCCCGCTGACGCCACCACCTACTACTTGAAGGCCGGAACGCCGCAGGGCCGCTGGCTCGGCCAAGGCCTGCCAGGCATCAACCGCACCACCGAGCAAAAAGTCACCGAATCAGACGCCAAAGCAATATTCGACCAAGCCACCCACCCAGACACCGGCGCTCCCCTGGGCCGTCCGCACGGCCAACCCGCTGTCGTCGAAAGCAGCCGAGGACAAGCAAACACACGGCACGCCGTCGTCGGCTTCGATCTCACCTTCAGCGTCCCCAAATCGGTGTCAGTCCTCTGGGCCCTCAGCACAAGGAACATCCAAGACCAAATCCTCGAGACACACCACGAAGCAGTCAACGCCACCCTGGAGTGGCTAGAAGAGAATGTCATCCACACCCGGGCTGGGCGAAACGGCGTCGCCCATATCGGCGCCCATGGGGCAATGGCCGCAGCGTTCGACCATTGGGAGTCCCGCGCCGGCGATCCGCAGCTCCACACCCATATGGTCATCGCCAACCGCGTCCAGCGCATCACCGACGGCGCCTGGGTCACATTGGACTCGCGCACGCTCTATAAGGCTGCGGTCGCCGCCAGCGAACACTACAACGGCCTCCTCTTCGATGCCCTCCGCCGGAATCTCGGCACGGACACGGATATCCGTGAACCTGCCGCCAACACGCACAACCCCAGCCAGCAACTCACCGGCGTCGACGACATCCTGATCCGCGAATTCTCCAACCGCTCCCGCCTCATCGATCTGGAAACCGACCGCCTCGTCGCCGAATGGACGGCAAGCCACGGCACGCCCCCACCCGCCACGACAACCATCAAGCTCGGCCAGCAAGCAACCCTTTCCACCCGGACAGCGAAAACGGAAACATCCGTCCCGCTGCACCAGCTCTCCGCCCAATGGAAAGCACGCGCGGCCGCCAAAGGCTTCGAACCCCGCGACGTACTCGCCAACACCATCCGCCGCTCCCGCACAGCCCCCCTTCCGCACCGGTGACTTCACCGCCAACTGGTTCGACGCCGTCGGCTCGCTGACCCGCGAGCGCGTCGCCGCCAAACGCGCCACCTGGAACCGGTGGAACCTCCTCGCCGAAGCAGAGCGCGTCTGCGCCGACGTCCGTTGCCACACACCGCAGGACCGCAAAGTCATGATCGACGCGGTAGCCACCGCTGCCGAAAGCCAGTCCGTCCCCCTCAACGAGTACCGCTATACCGTCCCCGCTGGCGCCCAGCCCGACGTCGCCTTCGCGGATCGCAGCGTCTTCGACTTCCACGGGGCCCGCCTCTACACTGACGCGGCGACCCTCGCCAACGAGGACATCGTGATGGAGGCAAGGAACGACGACGGCGGTCCGGCCGTGAGCGCTACCGTCGCCATGGACTCCTTCGCCGCTTACAAACACGGTGGTCGCCTCGCGCTTCACGGTGACCAGCGTGCCGCGGCAGCCGAAGTCCTGCTGAGCGGCAACCGTCTTGACGCCATCGTCGGCCCTGCAGGAACCGGCAAGACAACCACGCTCGGCGCGGTCAAAGCCGCCTGGGAAACGGAGTTCGGCGTCGGCACCGTCGTCGGTCTTGCGCCGGCGGCGGTGAGCGCCGAGGTGCTGGGCCGGGAGCTGGCGATGTCCACGGAGAACGTGGCCAAGTGGTTGTACGAGTCGGTCGGCCTGGGCGCCGGCAACCGGGCCGCACGGTTCTTCGCCACCGGGCAGCAGCTCAGCGGGCAGTCCGCTGGCAGAAGTCCACACTCCACCCGCCTCGTCCAGGAAGCCACACGCCTGGCCGCCGAGCAGAACAGGTGGCGCTTCCATCCGAACCAGCTCGTCGTCGTCGACGAAGCATCCATGGTGTCCACGCTCCAGTTGTCTGCGTTGGTGCAGCAGGCCAGGGATTCCGGGGCCAAGGTCCTCTTGGTGGGAGATCCTGCGCAGCTGGACGCCCTCGACGCCGGTGGCATCCTCGGATGGCTGGACCGGGAGAACAAATCCGTGCGGTTGCGCACCATCTGGCGCTTCGAATCATCTAGCGCGCCATGGCCGGACCAGATTCTGAGGCCAGCGTTCTGGCTCCCTACTCTAAGCGAGCTTCCGGGCCAGGACAGCGATCGCACAGTCGTCCTTCGTTGCGACCCGGATCTTAGTATCCATGAGACGGCGGAGTTGTTTCTTGTGCTTAGGATTCTTAGCCTGACGAGTGGGGGCAGACGCGAGCAACTCCACGATTTTTGCACAGGCCGGGGCTAGCCCCTTAGTGCGAGAGTTGTACAGGCTGTTGGCCGTCCCGTCACTCATGAGGATGAAGCCCGTAATACCGTCCAGGCCCCCACGGATGATCCTCATCCCAACGGCCGACCGTTCCGAAGTGAGGAACGTTGTTTGGTTGGCGAATTCAGAATTATCGGGTCCTGAAGCTACCCGTGCAATTCCGTCCTTCACGTACCCGACGACGCCGTCACCCACATGAAGGACAAGGAACTGGTCACCGGCTGTCGCGACAGCCAGGAATGTGCTGGCCAAGTCGCGAATTCCGACCGCACGGCGTTCCGCGACATCATGCAGACGATCGAGTAGGTAATTCACGATCTCAAGCTTTAAAGCGACCCCATCATCGCTCGACACAAAATCTCCGAAACGCTCCGAGAGAAGTTTGCAGCCAGTATCCACGAGCGCTTGCGCACCAAACTCAGACTGCGGTGCCGAGCCGGCACCGTCGGAAAGACAAACCACTTGCACCCCACTGCGAGCAAGGTAGGCGGTTCGATCTTGACCGCGGCTGCCATCGAGAACGTGCCCTCGTCCCCGAACCTGATAGTGGAATTCTCGAAACAATTAGAGGTCCTCGATGCCTCGGATTGAGCCGAAGTCGATCGGCGGCTCGCACCCAGGCATCGACTGCGAGACTTTTGAAACGGACTTCGAGAGCCACTCGAAGAACTCCTTGAAGTCGATTCCCTTCAAGCGAAGAGGAGGCTTCTCCGGAGTGAATCGACCCAATACATCAAGATCTGCGTCGCTTCCGATCCCGATAGGGAAGACCGTGAGCTTCTTGCTGGCGACCATGCGCGTCACGCGCTGGATCGCCCGCTCCAACTCGCTCTTGTCACCGTTTGGCTGTCCGTCTGTCATAAGTACAAGCCAAGGCTGGAAGTATAGGACGCCGGTGTCGGAGTACAGTGACTTGCGCTTCTCCAGCGTATCGAGGGCGAGGTTCACGCCCTCGCCAAGATGGGTAAGACCGCTCGGCGCAATCGTGATGTCCCGCTCAAGGCCCTCGACACTCGCAAAATCCTGAACGAGGTTGGCTCCAGTGTTGAAAGCGACGACGCTAACCTCTGCGGAGTCGTGAGCATCCTCGTCCTCATCGATGGCGTCATAGAAGAGGCCGATGCCCCCAACAAGTTCGCGGATCTTGTCGCCAGCCATTGAGCCACTTGTGTCGATGCAGAGAGAGACCGGGACTCGGGGAGTTGGGTTCTCGACTAGGTCGGCGGCTCGGATATCAAATGCCATTTGTTCAAAGTTCCTTTCGGGATGAGTTTAGGGATTTCAGCCGTTCCACCACTTCGTCAAGCGCTCCCAGAAGGTCGGCTGCGGCCGAGCACTTGACTTCGATGCCGCCTGCTTGGTGGTCGTGGTGGCTGCGCGTGGAACATTTGGGTAGCGCTGCGATGGCGCAGGTTGGGCACTCGTAGTCCTCGGTGGGCACTGTTTCTTAATCGCCACGTGAGATTTCGCGACATCAAGTCCTTTGCCCTTAAACCACTCAATGTGGTCGAAGTCAATGAATGATTGACGACAATCTGTGCATAGCCTCAACGGATCGAGTTCCTTACCTCGCCTCTCGCACGCGGTGCAACGACCGTAGGAGAGATCCGACTTCAGAACTGACTTCTTGCAGCTCTTGCAGGTTCCCAGCTGACACTGGGAGCAGCGGCCACCGACGAGGTAGCGATGGGGCGTCTCCGTTCCGCATCTCTCACACGTACCGAAGTCACGCTTGCGATTGCAATCTCGGCACCTGCCGTCCTTGAGAGCGCCGGCCGGTCGTGGGGTGCCGCAATCAGAACACCTCGGCCGATTCTGCTGACTACAGTCAAAACACATTCCGGGGACGACGTGATCTTGAGTCGCCTCATTCCACTCCCCCACCAGGGCATTGCGGCGGTTGCACTGTGGACATTCGAGAATCGGAGTTTCAGGTTTGAACGCCTTGAACCTGAAGGGGTAGACATCGTTGGACATTGGGTCGAAGTTCTTGTCGCTTCCGAGCCACCAGCGGTATTTACGAAATGCTCGGAGCCACTCCTCGGCAGACGGTGGAGAGGTGTACCGCTGGCCTTCCCGATGGAAGGTATTCCAAAACATCTCCTTGAGGTCGCGTGGCATGTGGCTCCACATGTACTTCCAGTTGCCCTCGGGTTGGTCACGATTTGAGCGCTCTCCGACCTGAAACGCAAAATTGCCGTCTTTGATGAGGCGAGCGATGTCACCATCGGACCCCGTACGCGCATAGGGGAACTGGCCCGTGATCAGAACCATGAAGAGCATCGTTGCGACAGCGAAAAGTTCTTCTTCACTCGTCCGCAGTGATTCGGCATACGGGCGGCCAAGTGCAGATGCTGCAGTGAACATTGGAGTCCCGACCGGGCACGGGTATCCATCGACCTGCCAAGAATCTGCATCAATCATCCAGACGTTCTTGCTGGCATCAACGATGACGTTCTTGGGATTGATGTCGCCGACGATCACGTTGAGTGAGTGCAAGTACGACACCTTCTCCAGGAAAGAGATGCAGACATCGACGAGGTCGGCCTTGGTCCACCCGGGGAACGCCTTGAGGAACCGCCGCGGGTTCATAATCACGCGGAACTCATTGCCACGAGCCCTTGGCATCATGTACCCGACGAACTCGCCCGCATTGTTTGTGACAACTGCTTCGGGAAAGCAGATGCCTTGTGAGTACAGACTCCGGGACGCAAACCGTTCGACCTTCGCTTGGCGGTGGCGCGTCACATGGTCTCGGTCGAAGATCTTGACGACTCGATCCCCATGGACTGCATAGGCAGCGCCCTCTCCGCCCTCTCCCAGGAGTTCATCGAGGACCACCGACCCACTGCCCGAAGGGGAGCTGAAGTGGACCTTGTCTCCGACACTTGGAATGGTGGCAACCTCAAGTAATGAGTCGGCCCCCTTAAATGCCGGCTCTCTATCAAAAGGCTCGGCGCGGTAGCTAACCCCTGATTCCGCGCTTGGCAACCCGAGTACCGGTGATCCAGTCCGGCGATCCGCCGGCTCCGAGGTTCCGAAATGCCCCTTGAAGTCAGCGAGGAGTGGGCTGAGCTCGGCCACTTCTCGCGCATCTCCCTCGTCTTGCTTGCGACGAAGTTTCCGCACCCCACGCACGTACAGAATTTGGTCGCTCTCGATTCTGACGCGGCCATCGCTGGTCAGAGACCCAGCTACGAGCTTCTTGCTGCTCGTGTGCGACAGCAAGCGGACATGAAGAAGCGGCGTAATATCGTTGCACAGGAGGCACATGTCGTACTGGTTTGCATAGCGTGTGAAGATGGCCTTGAAGACAGAGTCGGCGTAGTGCTTCGAGTCGCGGCCTATGTCGGTACGTACCAGCCCGAGCGCCGCAGCGTCCCCGATGAACCCAAGCGAAACCCCAGCCCGGCGAATCGCCTCTGCTCGCGCCGGGTCAACCTTGCGGCTCTGCTTCGTCAGTTCCGCAACCACGTCGGTCGGGATCACGATCGGGTTGTCGTTCAGCCGAATCGTCTGACCACACCGTTGAAGCAGCGCCTTCAGACCACCTCGCCTTTCCGGTAGGTCGTCCATAAATACGCTTGTGTCAATTAAGAGACGTCCGCTAGGACCAACGAAATCAATCGGGTCCAGCAGTTCCTGAACCGCCGTCAACTTTGCTTCCCAAACGTCACGTTGTTCTGGAAAGCTTCCTTCGCATCGTGTGCAAACTCCTCGAGTGCCTTTGCGGTGCGGTGTTGGCTTTCTGTTCTAGCCTTCTCGTATCGCAGGATTGCTGGCGCAGGAATCCGGTGATGACTGGCGACCTTGACGCTGTCGATTTCTCCCGAGTCGATCAACTTCATGAGGGTTGAGCGTGAGATACCGAGCATCCTCGCGGCCTCAGTGGTAGTGAACTGCTCCTTGACTGGAACTACAACGGCACCAGCTCTACCTTCTGCTTCCAATAGTTCAAGGATCTTCTCAGCGCTGTTGCGAGGCAACGAGAACGCAACCTCGATAGGGTCGCCCGGCTCCATCAGAGCGGCTCGAACTGCCTCAATGGCGCTCTCAACATGACCGACCATCACACCTCGAAACTGTCACAAATCCACCTAACTGATGCATCTAAACGGTAACTGTTGCAAGTGTAACGCCAAGTCGACTTTGTCCACCACCCTTTCTGGCTAAGCGGCTACTGTGTCGGATCGTCCGTGAGGCACGCCGGCGGGCAAACCGGCCCTGACCGCACTTGTTGTACACACTAGCGACGGGATGGTTAGGAAGGGATACGCCGCGGTTGTCATCGAGGCGGGCGAACCTCCCGCAGAGGACGAGAACGCCCGGAACAACATGCTGCTGCAGCGCGCTTCGAGCGCGACCGCCATTTTTGGGCCGGTCCTGGTGCCGGTCGTCAGCCGGCGGCTGAATCGCACCGGGTGGGTGTTAAACCCTTGGTGTGAACAATGAAACCAACACCCTCCTGACCACACTCTACGTCTTCCTCACCGACCGGGTCCTGCCGGACCTGGGCTACACCCGGACCGGTCGTCCCGGCCGGAAGGTCCAACTCGATGACGCGGAACTCCTGTGCCTGGTCGTGGCCCAACAACTGCTGCACGGATCGTCCTCGGAATCCCGGTGGATCCGCTACGCCCGGGCGCATCTGCGCGGACACTTGCCGCAGATCCCGTGCCAGTCCGGCTACAACAAACGCGTCCGCGCGGCAGGTCCACTCATCGCCGCGGCGATTACCGCACTGGCCCGGGACACACCGTCCTGGCACGAAATTCTGCGGCTTCTGGACTCCACCCCGGTCCCGTGCGGGATGTCCCGGGAAACCGTCAAGCGATCCGAGCTGTCCGGTCACGCAGGCTACGGGTACTGCGCCTCCCATTCCCGGTTCTTCTGGGGCTTCCGGCTCTACCTGATCAGCACCCCCGAGGGCATGCCCGTGATCTGGGGACTGGCCAACCCGAAGCTCGGCGAACGCGAAGTCACCCAGGCGCTGCTCACCAACGACCACCGCCTCATCCGCGCCGGGCAGGTCATCCTCGGCGACAAGGGCTTCGCCGGCCGCGACTTCGAACGGTTCATCACCGAGGACCTCGGCGCGCACCTGATCCGCCCTGACCGCAAGGACGAGAAACCCCGTTTCGGCAAACTCGGCGGCATCCGGCAATGGATCGAATCCGTCTTCGACACCCTCAAAGGCCAACTCGGCCTCGAACACCACGGCGGACGCACCCTCGAAGGCGTCTACGCAAGAGTCGCCTCAAAGCTCCTCGCCCTCGCCGCTGGCATCTGGCAAACCAACACCCGCCGCAAACGCTCACTCACCGCCTACGACCACTAACACCCCAGAATCAATGGGAATTAATCATCTAGGGCCAATCTTCCCTCCAATACCCGCTTCTAGCCGCAAAAAGTCGGGTAATCGTCGACTTGGCTCGAAAACGGGAATGTGGAGCTAAGGAGATTCGAACTCCTGACCTCTTCGATGCGAACGAAGCGCTCTACCAACTGAGCTATAGCCCCGGAGTAGTCCGCCTCCCCGAGGAAGTGCGGTACCGGTGAACTTAGGCTACAAATTTTCCTCTCGCATTGCCAATTGAGGTCAGGCGCGGCGGCGCTGCAGGACGTCGTCGAGGTTGCTGAGGGCGCTTTGCGCCTTGGTGAGTGGCTTGGCTGACGGCACGGGCGGCACAGCGGAGGTTCCCTGTTTCAGGGACGGCTTGCCCGCAGCTTTGGGCGCTTCCGGCAAATCAAGCGGCTCGGGCGCCGGACGCTCAGCCTTGGCGGCCTCTACATACACGGGCTTGGGGACGTCCACGGGTTCCCACGTGGTTTCGACCGGCACAGACTTCGTTGCCTCGCTGGCGCTGGAGTCTCCAGCGGCGACAGCGACAGCCAGTGCGGCTTCCCTGAGTTCCATGGCCGTGAGCGGCTTCGGCGCAGGCGTGTGGGCCTCAGCGTCAAAGAGCCGGCTTTCCGGCCGGGTGGCAGGGCGGTGCTTCTCCGGAACGTCGGATACTGTTTCCTGGCGCCGCACCGGGGCGCTCATGGCAGAGCGGAAGGCAGCCTGCACTTTGGCTTTTCGGTCCCGCACAGCCAGGAAGCGCAACAGCACCACGGCGAAGACAGTGGTCGCCAAACCCGCAACCGGCAGCAACGCCGTTCCCAGCCCAAACAGCAGCAGGACGGTGGAAACAAAAGCGGTCAACAGTCCTGCCACCCCGGCGAGGGCAATGGCTGTCCGGCCGTATCGGATTCGGAACGCGCCCGTCGTCGCACTGCCGGAAGGCGCGGCTACGGTTTCGGGGCTCTTCCTGATATCCATGGCTTTCTCCTGCGGGGCGGCGATATTCATGACCACCCCGGCTCTCGGGTCCGATGATTCAATAGCTGGAACATCCGCGAAAAACTCGGCAGCGGCCTGGGCCTGGTGCCGTCGGTTCCGTAGGACGTAAGGGGCAACCCATACGATCCAGAGCACAACGGCAACCACAAGGATCACTGAGCTGCTTAGAGGGAAGTCCACAATCAAAACCGTATGAGTATTCCGTCAACGGCTCCCGCATTAGCCTCGGTGTGTCGCGGGCAACGTGGCAAATCAATGGATTTATGCCCCGGGAAGAGCCTTTGCAGGTCAGGCCCGGGATGCCAGCCACCGGTTGAGGAGTCCTTCGGGTACTTCTTCCGCCGTCAACGCGAACGTCCGGTGGTCAGCCCATTCCCCGTTGATGTGCAGGAAACGGGGCCGGTAACCCTCATCGCGGAAGCCGAGCTTTTCCACTACCCGCAGGCTGGGGCCATTTTCGGGGCGGATGTTGATCTCCATCCGGTGCAGCCCGAGGACCTGGAAACAATGGTCAGTGGCAAGGGCAACAGAGGTGGGCGCGATGCCATGCCCGGCCCGTGCCTGGTCAACCCAATATCCGAGGGTGGCCATCATGGCCGAACCCCACACAATGGAGGACACGGTCAGCTGGCCAACGATTGCCGGAGCGGCGGACCTTGGCGTGCGTTCGGTGATCAGGAATGGCAAGGCGGTGCCCTGTGCTGCCTGGATCTTCAAGGAGCGCACCATTTGCCGGTAGTCCGGGAGCAGGCCACCAGGCGCCGGATTGGAGGCCTCCCACGGCTCCAGCCACTCCCGGTTGCGTGACCGGACTTCGGTCCATTCCCGCTTGTCCCGGTACCTGATGGGGCGCAGGACCAGGTCACCGCACTCCAAGGTGGTGGGCCAGATTGGTCCTGGACGCACGGCAGTTATTTAGCGAGGCCGGCGGTGAATCCCGGCAGCCACTCCCGAAGGCCGGGGCCGAGGTCCTCGCTGTCAATGGCCAGCTGGACGCAGGCCTTGAGGTAGCTGAGCTTGTCACCGGTATCGTAACGGCGGCCGCGGAAGACGACCCCGTAAACGCCGTAGCCTTCGCCATCACCGGCAGCCAGTTCCTGCAGCGCGTCCGTCAGCTGGATTTCCCCGCCGCGGCCCGGGCCAGTGCGCTCAAGCACGTCGAAAACTGCAGGGTGGAGGACGTAGCGGCCAATGACGGCCAGGTTTGAGGGGGCCTCGTCCACGTCCGGCTTTTCGACGAGCTTGTTGATCCTGACGTAGCCTTCGCCCTCGATGGCCTGGACGTCGGCGCACCCGTAGGCGCTGATCTGGGAGGGCTCCACTTCAATGAGGGCCACCACGGATCCGCCGGTCTTGGCCTGCACTTCAATCATGGTGCTGAGCAGCTCGTCCCGGGCATCGATCAGGTCGTCGCCAAGGAGGACGGCAAACGGCTCGTAGCCGACGTGCTGCTTTGCACGCAGCACCGCATGGCCGAGGCCGTTGGGGTCACCCTGGCGGACGTAGTGGATATCGCCGAGGTTGCTAGCCTTCTGGATCGACTCGAGCTTGGCCGTATCGCCCTTGGCTTCAAGGGTGTCCTCCAGCGAAGGAACCCTGTCGAAGTGGTCCTCCAGGGCGCGCTTGTTGCGTCCCGTGATCATCAGGATGTCGTTCAGACCAACGTTGACAGCCTCTTCAACGACGTACTGGATGGCAGGCTTGTCCACCACCGGAAGCATTTCCTTGGGCATCGCCTTGGTGGCCGGCAGGAACCTGGTGCCGAGCCCGGCTGCGGGGATTACGGCCTTGCGTACAGTCTGCTGAGAGGTAGTCACTGGACTAATGTAACGGAGGGGCTGACCATTCAATAATTTCTGGTTGCCCGTGCCCTGCACACCGCAGGGGGCAGATCTGCAACCCAGCATCTGGAAGAGGTAGACGGTATGTCCGAGCGCAACAGGGCGGCCAAGGAAGGCATCCGGGCACGCCACCGGGCGCAGCGCATGGCCACTGTGCCCGGCCAGCGCGATGCCGCAGGTGCGGCCATCGCCGTCCACGGGGCAACGTGGGCCGAACAACTGACAGGCGCCACGCCATCGACGTTTTGCGCCTATTTAGGCGTGACGCCTGAGCCGCCCACACTGCCGCTGATCAGCGAACTCCACCGCCGCGGCCACACAGTCCTGCTCCCCGTGTGCGAGCCGGATCGCCAACTGAGCTGGACCCGCTGGACACCCGAGGCCGAGTTTGTCCGCAGCCGCTTTGCCCCCGTGCTGGAACCTGCCGGACCCCGCCTTGACCTCTCCGTCATGGCCTCCGTGTCCGGCCTCCTGATCCCCGCCACGGCCCTGGATCTCAGCGGGAACCGGATCGGCCAGGGCGGCGGCTATTACGACGTCCTGCTGGGCTCATTGGCCGGCAAAGGGCTGGACATCCCCTTGGCTGCCATCGTGTTCGACGCCGAAGTGCTGCCGGCGCGAACCATTCCGGCCGAAGCGTTTGACCGGAAAGTCCCTGCAGCCCTGACGCCTTCCGGGCTGATTCAGTTATCGGCTCCTTCCTGACCGGGCCCGGGCACACTAAAGAGCCGCTCGTCTGGGGTGATAGAATTGGCACTCAGGCCCTGAGACTGCTAAGAGGCAACCCAGGACCTCTCGTTTGCCCAAGAGGAGGATCATCAGTGCCCACTTATGCCTACGCCTGCAAGGATTGCGGCCACGCCTTCGACGTTTTCCAGTCGTTTACCGACAGCACCCTGACGTCCTGCCCGGAGTGCCAGGGAGCCTTGCGCAAGAAGTTCAACAGCGTTGGTGTGGTGTTCAAGGGCTCCGGTTTCTACCGGACCGACTCCCGCGATGCCAAGGGCAGCACTGTTTCTGCCGCACCCGCCGCGGCTCCTGCCCCGGCAGCTGCACCGGCGCCGGCCGCCGCAACTGCAGCCAGCTGAGCATATTCACCGTCTTCAATAACCGGACTTGTCAGCGCTGGGCTGATCGGCTCACCCTGAGTCCTGTGCCCCGGCGCTGTTGGGCGCCGCGTCCGACGCCGGTAGCACCGTTGTCCACATAGGCACCTTCGCTGCTGTGCCGCGCGGTCTCCGGAACATAGCGTGGGTGCCATGCCAGCCACCCTCTTTCGCCCCAGACGCGCAGCCGCCCCCGCCGTCCGCCCGGTCCGCCGCCAACTGGCGGCCAGAGGCACCCGTCGCCCCGGCCGCCGCAGAGTTGTGTCGTGGCTGAGCCGGAACCGTCGCCTCGTCATCGCACTCCTGCTCTGCGTTGCTGCCGGGATCACCGTCCATCAGCTCACTCCCCCGCCCGCGGACACCGCGACGACGCTGGCCGCCGCGCGTGACCTGCCCGCCGGCACGGCGTTGACCGCCACCGATCTGGCGCCCGTGAAGATTCCCCCGCAGCTCGTGAGTGACGGGTCCATCGCCGACCTAAGCCACGCCACGGGAAAGCAGCTGGCAGCACCGCTGCGGAAAGGGCAGCTGCTGACGGATTCCCAGCTGTTGGGTCCCGGCCTCCTGACCGGAACGCCGCCAGGCTCCGCGGCCGTGCCCGTGAGGATGGCGGATCCTTCCTCCATCCAGCTGGTGTCCCCCGGGCAACTGGTCAACGTGGTGCTGACGGGAGCCAACGGCTACGACCAGAACTCCCCGTCCGAAGTACTCGCTTCCTCCGTACCGGTCCTCTGGACATCGGGGCAGGGCGGGAAGTCGGGGCAGTGGCTCGGCACGGGCGAGACTGACGGGCTGATCGTCGTAGCAGCGGCCCCGGAACAGGCCGCCCGCCTGGCTGGCGCGTCCACGCAGGGCAAACTGTTCTTTGTTCTGGTGGGACCTCCCAGCGCTGCACGGTGACTCAGCACGGCAGGGTGACGCGGCGTGGTAGGTGATTCAGCGCCGCGCCGGGCGCGCAGCTTGGCTGTCAGCCCCAGTGCGGCGGCTTGTTCTCCTTGAGCCACGCGTCGTGCTCGTCGGGGCCGTCGCCCCAGTTCCGCGGATCATCCTCACCCGCCTTGTTCGGCAGGATTCCCGCAGTACCGGACTGCCCGGCTTCGGGTGCAGGCGCCTGGCTGTTACCCGCCGTGTCTGGTTGATCATCGCCTTCGGCATCGGCCGGCCCGGGGTTCTGTGGGTTCACAACAACCTCCCTCTCCAGGCGTTCGGCCTGGTATTCGTTCCTGTCGTCGCCAGCCGTTCCCAGGCGTTGGGAGACCAGATCCTCGTCAAAGAATCCACCCGAGGAGGTACCCCGCCCGGCTGGCAGGACATTTTCAAGCCCCAGGTAGCCTGCGATCCGGTCGGCGCAGGTGGACGGGTCGGTAAAGACCTCGATGGTCCACAGCGGCATATACCGCCAGCCCATCCGTTCGAGCAGCTGCGGGCGGAGGCGGCTCCGCTCGCGGACGCTCATGGTGCGGTACTGTTCCGTGCCGTCGGATTCGATCGCCACTGGCCACGGGATATCTGCGTCGTCCTGACCCATGGTGCTCAGCGGATCTGCTGCCGCCACCACGTCGATGACGCCGTCGTACTGGTGCCAGACGCGTGCGCCACGGGCGCGCAGCCGGTCGCCGAGATCGGCCACGAGGGGGTCGGCGCCGAGTGCCTGTTCGCTGGCGGCGGCCCGGGACGCAGGCGTGCCGAGGTCCGTCTTTCCAGCGATCTCTCGGTTCAGGAGCTCGTAGAGTTCCACGGCGCCGTACGAAAGCCGGGTGTGGTCGAGGTCTTCGGGCTGGAAGCAAGTCAGCACGTGGATCGACCGCCGGGCGCGCGTCATGGCCAGCGCGAATTTTTCGCGGCCACCCTCAGCGGAAAGCGGACCGAAGTTGTGCAGCGCCCGCCCGTGGGGGGTACGGCCGAAACCGGGAGAGAAGATGATGTGATCGCGGACCAGGCCCTGCGCCCGCTCAAGGTCAACAACTCGGAAGGACTCGGCCCCGCCGCCAAAGAAGCCGGCAAGCGTGGGGTGGTTGGGAAGTTGCAGCCTGATGGCCTCGCCAATCCGGGCCGCATGCCGGAGGCTGGCAGTCACCACGGCCAGGGACGTGCGGGAACGCAGCCTTGCGTGTTCGAAGACCAGCTGCACGACCCGGTTGACCTCGGCCACCACGGACTCAACGCCCTCATGGTCGGCGCTGGGCAGCCCGGTCCCGTCCGGCAGGTATTCAACCGTCAGCGCCCGGTCCAGGCCGGTGGCAGCCTGTCCCTCGGGGAGCCGGCGGAGGCCGTCATCATAGAAATTCTTGCTCAGCTGCAGGACGAGGTCCTCGTCCACCGCGCGGTAGACAAAATTCAGGCGCCACACTGGCAGCACGGCAGACAGTGCCGAGTAGGCACTTTCCACGCGCTGATGGGCGGCTTCGCCAGCTGCCAGGCGCTCCACACCCACCGTAAAGGTCCGGGGACTGGCGATCTTGGCGTCGCCGAAGGCAATCACCTGCTTGGCACGGGCAATGGACGGCAGGACGGCCTGCAGGGATGTCGCTTCAGCGTCCAGTATGACCACGGCATCAAAGCGCTGCTCCGCCGGCAGGAGCCCGGTCATCAGGTACGGGCTCACCGACCAGACCGGAACCAGCATCGGAACAAGGTCCGGCGCCTGGGCCGTCAGCGCAGCAAGCGTCACCCTGCCGTCCTTGAGGAGGCTGCGGAGCAGTTGGGCCTGGCGCGGGTGTTCCGCCAGTGCAGCCCGCCACCGCTCGGAAAGATCCCAGCGCAGGCGGGCGGCCCCGCTGGCAATGTGGGCGTTATCTGCAAGCCGGTATTCGGCCTCAAGCTGCCGGAGCGCGTCGCCGTCAGACATGGCCAGGTAATCGTCGCCGCTGATCATGGCTTCCAGGGCGGACTGCCACCAGGCGAGCTCAAGCTCGGCGGCCACGGACTCCGCCGGAACCTCCCGGTCGGCCAGGTCGGCAAGGAGTTCACCCAAGCCGTGTTCGCGCATGTTTTCCACAAGCAAGGTGCGTTCAGGGAGTGTCTTCAGCGTGTCGGTGTCAGCGACCAGCCGCTCAAGCCGTTCCATGAGTTCCTCATAGCGGGCAGTGGCCAGCGAGCCGCCGGCCGCCGTGTGCCGGAGGGCTTCCCCCAGTTCCATCAGCTCCCGGTCCAGCGACCGGTACAGCGCGTTCATTTCGGCGAGCCCGGAGGGGACAGCCGGGTGGCGCTGCGAGGTGGCGTAGCCGGACCAGAGTGCCCGCTGCTCCTGCACCAGCACAAGAGAACTGTGGAGGTCAGCGATGTGAACTCCTGGCCGGACATACTCCTTGGCGACGCGGCGCAGGCGGGACCGCTGCATGGACGCCATGTCGATGTTCCGCTCCCGGCGCCAGGCCGAGGTGGCGGTGGCGGAGATCAGGTCATGGACCGGCCGGTCGAAGATGTCGGGCGTGAACTTGTCCAAGCTTCCGCGGACCGCCACCAGCAGTTCGAGCTGCTCTCCCCATTCGGCAAACGAGGCGCCCAGCCGGATCTCTGCGTGCTCGGCCACACTGTGCATCCGGTCGCGGAGGATGGGAAGGTTCGTTGCCACGGAGCGGGCCAGTTCCTGGGCTTCCTCAGTCTCTTTGCGGGTGAGAAGTCTGGCACCGTGCCATGGGCTGGTGGTGGACGCCCGGCTGAAGCTGCCAAGCTCGGCTGCACGGCGCAGCCTGCCGGCGAGCTCGTTGCGGTCGCGGATGCTGTCCAGCACACTCCGCTTGAGCCGCACCGTGGTGGCCGGGGCCGGGTGAATGGACGTCAGCTCGGCGAGTGACTGCATGGCCTGGTACGGCGAGCAGCCCCAGCGTTGGCGCACGTTATGGAGGGAGGCCACGTGGTCCATCAGGGCGTGGCGGTGTTCGGTGAGGGTTTTGTGCAAATTTCCCAGCTGCGGTTCGAGCGACTTCTCGTTGCGCACGATGGCCCGCACCAGCTGGGCTTTGAGCTGCTGTGGCGTGGCGGTGCCGGCGAGCTGGAAGAGGATGGACTCCAGGCCCAGTGCCTCCAACTGGCCGGACACTTCGTTGAGGCTGGCTCGGCGGTCTCCGACCACCAGAACAGACCGTCCCGCGTCCACCAGCGCGCCGATGGTGTTGATGGCGGTTTGAGTCTGGCCCGTGCCGGGCGGGGTGCTGACCACCAGGGAGTCCCCGGCGCGCGCAGCGTCGATGACGTACTGCTGGTCCGGGTCAGCATCAAGCAGGAGGAGTTCATCGCTGGGGTGGCGCTCGTCCACGCTCGGAAAGCGCGAGGTGTCCGGCTGGTCAACATCAACCACTTCGCCGCCGCCTGCTTTGGCCAGTGCGGTGATGAGCGGGTTGCCGTCGTTGATCCAGGGGTCGTCAAGGTTGCCGGAGAGATCGGCAAAGGTGGACACCAGCAGGTTGTGCTGGGCTTCCGCGCCGTGGATGGGCCTGATCAGGGTGGCAAGGCGGTCCAGGACCGGCTGCGGATCAAAGCGCGCGGTGCTGTATGCCAGGCGGGTGACGGCGTTGACGTCGAAAACGATGCCGTGGATGTTCTTCAGGTGCCGGACCAGGGCCGGGTTGATGTGGGCCTGTTCGGTGAGCTGCAGTTCGTAATCGTCCTCACCGGGACGCACCGTGAGCGAAATCGCGGTGAGCATGACCGGGGCGGAAACCCGCTGGGGTTTGCCGCCGACGGCGGACGTCCACACCACGGTGCCGGCGGAGAAATACCCGGCGTCAATGCCGCGGTCGTTTGCGAGCTCAAAGATCTTTGAGCGGATATTGCGGGAGGCGCGCGCCGCCACTAAGTACTGCTGCTGGTCCCGGATGAGGGTGGACAGCCGGGTTCGGCGGCCCGCCATCAGCTGCGCCAGCCCTGATGGGTGGGCGTGGGTCAGGTCAATGGAGCCTTCGGGGGTCTTGGTAAAACGCAGCATGGTGTCTGCCCCGGTGACGGGTTTGAGCCCGGACAGCCATTTCCTAAGCTCCTCAGAACCCTCCGGGTGGCCTTGACCAACTGACACTACTGCCTTCTTTTCTGCGTTTGCACGTGACGCCCTGGACCATACCGGCATGCTTTCGAGCGTAGCCGCAAAAGCGGCCGGGATGAGAGACCGCAACACTGGGTCAGGCCAAATTAGGGGATTTGAACGGACTAGAGCAATGGCCGGCCTCCGTTGACGGAGACCGGCCACTCACACTGCTATTCCCACTCGATGGTTCCCGGCGGCTTGCTGGTAACGTCCAGCACCACCCGGTTGACACCCTCCACCTCGTTGGTGATCCGGTTGGAAATCCGGGCCAGGAGATCGTACGGGAGGCGGGACCAGTCGGCCGTCATCGCATCCTCGGAGGACACGGGACGAAGGACAATCGGGTGGCCGTAAGTGCGGCCGTCGCCCATAACGCCGACGCTGCGGACGTCGGCGAGCAGGACAACCGGCATCTGCCAAACTTCGTTATCCAGCCCGGCTGCGGTCAGTTCCGCGCGGGCAATGGCGTCCGCCTTCCGCAGCAGATCCAGGCGTTCCTTGGTGACCTCGCCAACGATGCGAATGCCGAGGCCCGGCCCGGGGAACGGCTGCCGGCCGACGATTTCCTGCGGCAGCCCCAGCTGGGCGCCAACGGCACGGACTTCGTCCTTGAACAGTGCACGGAGCGGTTCCACGAGCTCGAACTGGAGGTCCTCGGGAAGTCCGCCCACGTTGTGGTGGCTCTTGATGTTGGCTGCACCTTCGCCGCCGCCGGATTCGACGACGTCCGGGTACAGGGTGCCCTGGACCAGGAACTTGATCTTCTCGCCGTGAGCCGCAGCCTCCGCGATGATGGCCAGTTCAGCCTCTTCGAACGCGCGGATGAACTCGCGGCCGATGATCTTGCGCTTCGTTTCCGGATCGCTCACGCCGGCCAGGGCCGCCTGGAACCGCTCCTGCTCGTTGGCGACGTAGAGCTTGACGCCGGTAGCGGCCACGAAGTCGCGTTCCACCTGTTCGGCTTCGCCTTCGCGCAGCAGTCCGTGGTCCACGAAGACGCACGTGAGCTGGTCGCCCACTGCCCGCTGCACGAGTGCGGCTGCAACGGCGGAGTCAACGCCGCCGGAGAGGCCGCAGATTACCCGGGCATCGCCGACCTGCTGGCGGATCCGGTCCACCTGCTCCTCGAGGATGTTCCCTGTGGTCCAGTTGGGCTCGAGCTTCGCGCCCTTGAACAGGAAGTTTTCCAGCACCTGCTGGCCATAGGCTGAGTGCTTCACCTCCGGATGCCACTGCACGCCGTACAGGCACTTTTCCTCGTTGGCGAAGGCGGCAACTTCGGCGCCCGCCGTCGTCGCCAACACCTCGAAGCCTTCAGGGGCGGTGTGCACGGAGTCGCCGTGGCTCATCCAGGTGTTCTGGTGCTGCGGCATCCCCTCGAGCACCGAGCGGCCCTCGCCGAGGATGGTGGTCTGGGTGGAGCCGTACTCGCGCAGGCCCGTCTTGTCGACTTTTCCGCCCAGCGCGTTGGCCATGGCCTGGAAGCCGTAGCAGATGCCGAACACGGGAATCCCGGCCTCAAACAGGTCGGCGCCGACCGACGGTGCGCCATCCGCGTACACGCTGGACGGCCCACCCGACAAAATGATGGCAGCGGGGTTTTTGGCCAGGAGCTGCTCGGTGCTGTAGGTATGCGGAACCACTTCCGAATACACATTCGCTTCCCGGACGCGGCGGGCAATCAGCTGCGCGTACTGGGCACCGTAATCAACAACCAGCACCGGCTTCTGGTAAGTCTGGGATGCAGAGGGAGTAGTCACCGTACTAGCCTACTTTGCGCGGTACACCCGCCGCACGTTCGCGGCCGCGGGTGTGACGGAGGAAACGTCCGACGGCGGGCCCCTCCGCCGTCGCAACGCGTCAGTACCGCTGAGCCGCCTGCGGGTGCGAGGCGAGTTCCGCTTCAACCTCGGCGTGGAACTTCTTCTCCACGAAGAAGGACAGGAACGGCACCACGCCGCCCAGAGCCAGCAGGATGAGCTTCAGGAACGGCCAGCGCATCAGCGTCCACAGCCGGAAGTTGGAGATCAGGTACACCACGTACATCCAGCCGTGCACGATCAGCACAGCTACGGAAAGGTTGAATCCCCCCAACACGCCCTGCGGTTCGGCGTCGGCAAAGCCCAGGCCGAAGGGCTGGCCGGTGACGGCATTCGTTCCGCCCGCGAACAGATACTGGCCAAACACGTAACGCACTACCAGTTCAGCGCACAGCAGGAGCAGCATCCCACCGGTCAGGTAGGCCATCACCTTGTAGAATTTCAGCGCTGAACGGATCTGCGCCTCGGTACCGCCGAAGCGGCGCTTCTTGGTTTTTCCCTGGGCAGAGCCCGGCTGGACGGCCGGTTTCGGTTCGATCATGGCTTTACCTTTTGTTGGAGCTGTTCAGAAGTTGGCGAGCCGGGCGGGGTGTCATGCCCGGCGTCGTCGTCGAGGTCCTCTTCGAGGCCCCGGCGGTAGTCGTCCTTCACCAGCCGCCACCAGATAAACAGGGCGAACCCGGCGAAAACCACCCACTCCAGGGAGTAGAAGAGGTTGAGCCAGTTGACCTTTTGGGCGGGCGGCTGCGGACCGATGTTCAGAGGCTTCAGATCCCCGCTGATCGCCGCTGCGCTCATATCGGTGCCGTCCGCCACTTCGGCGGTTGCGGCGACAAATCCCGGGTAGCTGCTGACGTCCCAGTAGTTGATGAGTTCAGCGACCGAGACGGCGGAGGCCTGTCCTGCTTCCGGCGCGGTCTTCGGGAGCGGCGCTTCGGACGGGATCAGCCGTCCGGTCAGGTGGACAACTCCCGACGGCGGGGCACCGGCGTCCGCAGGATCGGCTACCCAGCCGCGGGCTACGGGAATCCATGTTTGGGGGGAGGCTGCGACGCCGCTGAGGACAGGGGCGCCCTCGACGGCAAAGGCGGAAACCACCCAGTAGCCAGTGTTACCGTCCTTCAGGCGTCCGGGAACGAGGACCTGTTTTGCGGGGTCATACGTGCCTTCTGCTGAAACCATCTGGTCGGACACCGACCCAGGGAAGAAGCTTCCTGGCTCAAGTGTCTCCGTGAGCGCCCGGGTCTCTTCAGTGGCCGGACTGACCGGAGCTTCGGGTTGCACGGATCGCCCGAACTGCCACTGGCTGAGCAGGACAAACACCCCGGAGACGACGATCGCAAAGACCAGGCCTGCGATCCATCGGGGCTTAAGGGCTGTTTTCCACACCCCTTAACGTTACTTCGTTCCGCTGTAGAACAACTAAACGAGCCGGTCCCCGCCCCTAGTGGTCGAAGAACACCAGGCTCGAGTTGATCAGCTCGGCGATCACCTCGGCGTCGTAGGCCCGGCGCAGGGATTCCCGGAAGGACTCCTTGGATAGTGAACGTGCCAAGGTGGCCAGCACTTCGAGGTGATCGGAGAACGAACTGGCCGGGGTGGCGATCAGCAGGATGACGGTGGCGGGACCGTCGGCGGCGCCGAAGTCCAAGGCGTGCCCGTACTTGGTGATTCCGACGGCGATGGACGTCCGCGAGACGAACTCACTGCGGGCGTGCGGCAGCCCGATTCCGCCCGGCAGGCCGGTGGCGAGCTGGTGTTCCCGGGCGTTGACCTGCTTAAGAAAGCCCGGCAGGTCCGTGACCCGGCCGGCCGCGAAGAGCCGTTCCGCGAGCTGCGCCGCAGCGTCCACCTTGTCCGTTGCCTCCAACTCCAAGATCACCAGTTCGGGGGTGGTCAGATCGGCATCGTACCGGTCAAGTGGTTCGGCCAAGGCGTGTTCCTTCGGTCAGGTCATAAGAGGGCTCAGGTCATTCAGCGCAACGGGACGATGTCCTCCACACCTAAACGGGCGGCGTCGGCTGATTCATCGTCCGGCTGCTGCTGGCTCAGCCGTTCAGCCTCAACCCGAGCGATATAGTGCTTTATTTCGCTTTCGCGCTGCACATCGCTCCAGCCAAGGACTTCGCCCATCAGTTTAGCGACCACCGGCACCGCGGACACGCCACGGTCCCACGCCTCAATGGAGATGCGGGTCCGCCGGGTCAGGACATCATGAACGTGCCGGGCGCCCTCGTGGGTTGCGGCGTAGACGGCTTCCGCCTGCAGGTAATCGTCGGCGCCGGGCAGCGGCTCTGCGAGTTCGGGCCGCTCCTTGATGATGGCGAGCACTTCAGGCGTCATGGATCCGTAGCGGTTGAGCAGGTGTTCCACCCTGGCCACGTGGACGCCGTATTCCTCGGCGGTCCTGCTCCGCCGGTTCCAGGCTGCCTTGAAACCGCTGGCACCGAGCAACGGGATGGTTTCGGTGCAGCTCGGCGGCACCCGCTCATCCATGGTGCGGGTGGCTTCGTCCACTGCGTCCTTGGCCATCACGCGGTACGTGGTCCATTTACCGCCGGCCACCACCACCAGGCCTGGTACGGGGTGCGCCACCACATGTTCACGGGACAGCTTGGCGGTGGAGTCGTTTTCACCGGCCAGCAGCGGACGCAGCCCGGCGTAGACCCCTTCGACGTCTTCCCGCGTCAGGGGCCGTTTGAGCACCTTGTTGACGTGCTCGAGGATGTAGTCGATGTCCTTGCTGGACGCTGCCGGATGGGCCTTGTCCAGATGCCAGTCGGTATCGGTGGTGCCGATGATCCAGTGCCGGCCCCAGGGGATCACGAACAGCACCGACTTTTCGGTGCGGAGGATCAGGCCAACGGTGGACTGGAACCGGTCACGGGGCACCACAAGGTGAATGCCCTTCGACGCCCGGACCTTCAGCTGGCCACGGTCGGTGACCATGGCCTGGGTTTCGTCAGTCCACACCCCGGTGGCGTTGATGACCTGCTTCGCCCGGATGCTGAACTGTGAGCCGTCCTCGTGGTTGACCACCTTGGCCCCCACCACGCGTTCGCCTTCACGGAGGAAATCCACCACGGCCATCTGGTTCACCGCATGGGCACCGTAGTGTGCCGCCGTCCGGATGAGGTTGGCGCAGTATTTGGCGTCGTCCACCTGGCCGTCGTAGTAGCGGATTGACCCCACAAAGGCATCCTTCTTGAGGCTGGGCGCGGCCCGCAGCGTGCCGCGCCTGCTGAGGTGCTTGTGGAACGGCACGCCCCGCCGGTGCCCGTTGGACACAGACATCAGGTCATACAAGGCGATGCCGGCCCCCACATAGGGACGCTCAAAGAAGGGCTTGGTCAGCGGATACAGGAATGGCACCGGCCGGGCCAGGTGCGGGGCTAGTTCCGAGAGGAGCAGTCCACGTTCCTGCAGCGCCTCCTTCACGAGTCCGAAATCCAGCATTTCGAGGTAGCGCAGGCCGCCGTGGATCAGCTTGGATGACCGTGACGACGTGCCGGCAGCCCAGTCGCTGGCCTCCACTATTCCCACGCTGAGTCCCCGGGTCACCGCGTCCAGGGCCGAACCGGTCCCGACGATCCCGCCGCCAACAATGAGGATGTCCAGTTCGTTGCCTGGCTCGGATGTGGCCCTTAGCCGGGCAATCGATGCTTCCCGGGCTGCGGGCCCCAGGACACCGCCTTCGTTTGGAACACTGTTCATGGAACGCCTCCCCTTGCCGCTGCTGCCGGTAGTAAACCCACACTACTTCGTTGCCGCGCAGTTGGGCAGGCGTCCGTGGACTCTTAGTTACCGGCGTACGGGGACACCACGACGTCGACGCGCTGGAATTCCTTCAGGTCCGAGTAACCTGTGGTGGCCATCGACCGGCGAAGCGCTCCAATCAGGTTCGACGTGCCGTTGGTGTGGTGTCCCGGTCCGAAGAGCACCTCTTCGAGGGGCCCCACAGTGCCCACGTTGGCCCGGTCCCCGCGGGGCAGTTCCAAGTGGTGGGCCTCCTGGCCCCAGTGCCAGCCCTTGCCCGGAGCCTCCTCGGCCCTCGCGAGCGCACTGCCGAGCATTACGGCGTCGGCGCCCATGGCGATTGCCTTGACGATGTCACCCGAGGTACCCATGCCGCCGTCGGCGATTACATGGACGTAGCGGCCGCCCGATTCGTCCATGTAGTCACGGCGGGCGGCCGCGACGTCGGAAATCGCGGAAGCCATGGGCGAATGGATGCCCAGCGCACGGCGGGTGGTGGCGGTGGCTCCCCCACCGAAGCCGACCAGGACGCCGGCAGCGCCGGTCCGCATCAGGTGCAGGGCGGGCGTGTAGCCGGCCGCGCCGCCCACAATCACCGGAACGTCGAGTTCGTAAATGAACTGCTTAAGGTTCAGCGGTTCGTCTTCTTTCGAGACGTGCTCGGCCGAGACGGTGGTCCCGCGGATGACAAAAATGTCGACGCCGGCGGCCACCACGGTTTTGTAGTGTTCCTGGGTGCGCTGCGGCGTCAGCGATCCGGCCACGGTCACTCCGGCAGCGCGGATCTCGGCGAGGCGGGACGTGATCAGTTCCGGCTGGATGGGCGCCCGGTAGAGCTCCTGCATGCGGCCGGTCACCGCCGGGCTGTTGACCTCATCTTCGAGGCCGGCGATCTCTTCCAGAATGGGCTGCGGGTCCTCGTAGCGGGTCCAGAGGCCCTCGAGGTCCAGGACACCCAGACCGCCCAGGCGGCCCAGGGCGATGACCGTCTCCGGGGACATGGCCGAATCCATCGGTGCCGCGATCACGGGCATCTCGAACTTGTAGGCATCAATCTGCCACGAGACAGACACGTCCTTGGGGTCGCGGGTACGACGGTTAGGGACGATCGCAATGTCATCCAGGGAGTAGGCACGACGCCCACGCTTGCCACGGCCGATCTCGATCTCGTAAGTCACTGCTCTAGGTTATCCCAGCCCCGGCGTTCTCCTCGGCCGGACTAAGATTTCGGGAATGGGCGAACGTTGGATCTTCGACGGGCATATAGCCGGCATCGGCACCGCGTCAGGGCTGCGGGCTGTGGTGGGTGTCTGGCAGCTGTCCCCGTTCGGGTCCTTTGCCGACGTCATGGTCCAGCAGGCGTCCGGGCACCGGCTGCTGCTCGCCCCCACCCAGGAAGTGGCCGCCTTTATCTCTGCCACGTACAGCTTCGATTCGGTGAAGGTCGTGGAGGTGAATGCGCGGTTCGAAGACCGGCTTCTGACGGTCGACGCCGGCCCGCTGCAGCTGCGTGCCAGCGTGGGCAGCAGGCCCCTCCTCGGCAAGGCGCTGCGCATAGTGCCGCGGGCACTCGCCGTGCACACGGCGTGGTTGCAGGCCATCAGTCCCCTGGCCGGGCTGCTCAGCCCAGGGTCCCGGACCTCGGGGACTGCCGGAAGCGGCAGACTGGAGTATTACGGGGTGAGCGACCTGCACCGCATCAGCTCCGCCGTCGTCAGTTGGAACGGTGCGCACGCCGGGGACTTGGCCCCCATCCGACCCGGCGTCACCTTCGGCTTCAGCAGCGTCCCCGCCCGGCCCAGCATGGCGCGGGTCCGCACCACAGTGGTGGAAGCCTAGGGTCCTGCGGCTGCTGGGCCCACATCAGCAGGGTTCCCTGGCCGAGCTTGCGAGGTTAGGGGGATGATGGGGACCGTCAGCTGGGACTCGAACATCCTGAAGTAGCGGCCACGCAGCGCAACCAGTTCCTTGTGGGTGCCCTGTTCCACGATTTGCCCGTCCTCGAGCATGTAGACGATGTCCGCCTTCTCAATGGTGGCAAGCCGGTGGCTGATGGCAATGATGGTGCTGCTGCGGTCAGAGAAAAGCCGGGTGAAGATCCGGTGCTCCGCCAGCGCGTCGATGGCTGAGGTGGGCTCGTCCATCACCATGAACGACGCATCGCGGTAGAAGTTCCTGGCCATCGCGAGCCGCTGCCACTGTCCGCCGGAGAGTCCGCTGCCCTTCCGGCCGCGTGGATCCTCCATCCAGTTGCTGACGTGGTTGTCCAGGCCGTTGGGCAGCTTGTTGATGAATTCGAGGGCCTCCGCGTCGCCCGCCGCCCGCCGGATGCGGTCATCATCCCGTGGCGAGTCGACGTCGCCGAAGCGAATGTTGTCCGCGGCCGTCGCAAACTCGTACTTCAGGAATTCCTGGCTCAGCACCGCCAGGTGGCGGTGCCAGGAGGTGACATCGACGGCGGCGAGGTCCACGTCGTCGAGCATTACCTGTCCGGAGTCCGGGGCGTAGAGCCCGGCCAGGATCCTGATCAGGGTGGACTTTCCTGCTCCGTTCTCCCCCACGATGGCGATGTGCTGCCCTTCCCGGATGGTCATACTGATGCCGCGGATCACCTCGAGGTCGCTGCCTGTGTAGGTAAAGCGGATGTCCCGCAGCTCCACAGTTTTGGGTGACTGCAGCAGCGGCGGGGCGTGGCGGGAGTGGATCGGCAGTGCCATGAACAGTTCATAGTCCGTGAGGTTCGCCAGGTCCTCATCAATGGAACTCAGGGACGACACCAGGTTGTTGGCCGTGGACAGGGCACGGCTGACGATCTGCTGGACATACAGGAACTGGCCCACCGGCTGTGCCCGGGCGATGATCTGCCCCACCACCCAGATCAGCGAGACCACCTCCGCGCCGTATTGCAGAGCATCGGCGGCAAGCTGCTTCGGGATGTAACGCTTCTGGAAGTCAAGGCGCCGGCGCTCGTCCGCGTCGCGCAGCCTGGACCGGAAGTCCATCAGGTAGCGCACGATCCCGTACAGCCGCATCTCCGCGATGTGCTGCGGACGGAGCAGGTTCGTTTCGATCATCCGGCGCTGGCGGCGCGAATCCACCTGCGTGTTCCAGTGCGCGATCTGCTCCCGCGAAAGCTTGAACTGAAGGTAGACGCTGGGCACGATTGCGATGAGCACAATCACGGCGATCCACCAGCTGACCAGGAGCAGGGCACCGATCGCCAGGATCACCGAGACAAGCTGGGTGAAGATCGCGGCGATCCGGTCCAGGACCCGGGCGTAGGAGTCGGAGAACCGTTTGGCGCGGTCGTACAGGTCCACGGTCTCTTTGTCGTCATAGCGCCAGAACTCCAGCGCCAGGAAGCGCTCATACATCTGGTCGCCCACGATAGCGCCCACTTTGAAGCTCATCAGCTGCTGGATGTACCGGTCCACGCTGCCGAAGGCGCCCCAGAACAGTCCCAGGGCCGCAGTGATGATCACGTACACAATGGCCTGCTGGCCCGCCGCGGCATTGCCCGCGTAAGCCGCCGCCAGGGCGGTGGTGGTCAGCGCGGCGAAGTAGGTGGTGACCAGCGGCAGGGTGGCCGAGATCAGCGACCCCACAACCTTCATCACGACGGCGGCGGGCGAGGCCCGGAAGCTGACGCGCAGAACCTGCGCAACGGCCCGGGCATAGGGCCTCACGGCAAGTTTCCGGCTGGGCGTCCGGGCGGGCCGCAGCTCAGACACGTGCGTTAGCGCGAACCGTAGTTCGGAGCCTCCACGGTCATCTGGATGTCGTGGGGGTGGGATTCCTTCAAACCCGCCGCGGTGATGCGGACGAACTTGCCGCGGGCCTTGAGCTCCGGGATGGTGGGTGCGCCGGTGTAGAACATGGTCTGGCGGAGGCCGCCCACCAGCTGGTAGGCCACCGAGGCGAGCGGGCCGCGATAAGCGACGCGCCCTTCGATGCCCTCGGGAATGAGCTTGTCGTCACCGGAGACGTCCGCCTGGAAGTAGCGGTCCTTGGAGTAGGACGTGTTCTTGCCGCGCGTCTGCATGGCGCCGAGGGAGCCCATGCCGCGGTAGAGCTTGAACTGCTTGCCGTTGACGAAGATCAGGTCACCCGGGGACTCATCGCAGCCGGCGAGGAGGGAGCCCAGCATAACGGTGTCGGCGCCGGCGACCAGCGCCTTGCCGATGTCGCCCGAGTACTGCAGGCCGCCGTCGGCGATGAGAGGCACACCGGCGGGGATCGCTGCCTTGGCGGACTCGTAGATGGCAGTGATCTGCGGGACACCCACGCCGGCCACCACGCGGGTGGTGCAGATGGAACCGGGGCCCACGCCAACCTTGATGCCGTCCGCACCGGCGTCGATCAGCGCCTGGGCGCCTTCCCGGGTGGCTGCCTGGCCGCCGATGATGTCCACGTGGGCTGCCACGGGATCAGACTTGAGGCGGCGGATCATGTCCAGGACGCCCTGCGAATGGCCGTTGGCCGTGTCAACGAACAGTGCGTCAACGCCGGCGTCGATCAGGGCCATGGCACGTTCCCAGCCGTCACCGAAGAAACCGATGGCGGCACCAACACGGAGCCGGCCCTCGTCATCCTTGGTGGCCAGCGGGTACTGCTCAGCCTTGGTGAAGTCCTTGGTGGTGATAAGCCCCTTGAGCCGGCCCTGCTCATCAACGAGCGGCAGCTTTTCGATCTTGTTGGTGGCCAGCTTGTGGGAGGCTTCCTCACGGCTGATGCCCACATGGCCGGTGATCAGGGGCATCTTGGTCATCACGTCGCTGACCAGCCGCAGCGGGAAGTCGGCTTCCGGAACAAAACGGGTGTCGCGGTTGGTGACGATGCCGAGCAGCCGCATGCCCTCGTCCACCACGGGGAGGCCGGACACGCGGTATTGCGAGCAGATCTCATCCAGTTCCGCCAGGGTGGCTTCCGGGCCGATGGTCAGCGGGTTGGTGATCATCCCGGACTCGCTGCGCTTGACGCGGTCAACCTGGTCGGCCTGGTCCTGGATGGAGAGGTTGCGGTGGATGACGCCCAAGCCGCCCTGGCGTGCCATGGCGATGGCCATCCGCGATTCGGTGACGGTGTCCATGGCGGCGGACAGCAGCGGCGTGTGAACAGAGATCCGCTTGGAAATCCGCGACGTCGTGTCAGCTTCGGACGGGATGACGTCCGTGTGGCCCGGGAGGAGCAGGACGTCGTCGTAGGTCAGGCCGATGAAGCCGAAGGGGTTGTGCTCGGGCTGGGTCATGAGTGCGCCTCTTACCTTGGTATTGGGTTCTCGGGTAGGGGTTGCAGCTGATGACCAGCCCGTCATTACGGGACTGGTCGGTGCAGGGGCCTAATAAGTTTGTGCCTCGCGCGCGGAAGCCATGCGCAAAGCTTTGAGTAAATATTAGAACCTCGCAGCCGATCCCCCTATTCCGGGAACGCATTGTGAGCAAGGGCACCCCCCGCCCGCTCGCCGAAGAGGGTCACGTCCAGCCGGTGGCCGCCAGCAACCGCTGTTCAAACATGGGGATCATGCTTTCGACGTACGTCCGGCTCAGGTGGTTGTCGTCCTTGTACACGTAGACGTTTCCCACCACGGCCGGGCAGATGCCCTCGGCGCAGATGAAATCGCTCAGGTCCATCAGGTGCAGGCCGGCGACTTTGCCGCGGTAGCTCTCCAGCGGCGAAGGATCCACCAAGGATTCGTTCAAGGGCGGGTTGCAGGCTGGGGCGTCCGGTGCGTAGCGCTGGACGCACTCCGGCATGTTGAAGGTGAACCGGGGGTTGTCCCGGATCCCGACGATTTCGATCCCGGCATCTGCGATCGGCTGGATTCCCTCAAGGTACGCGGGGACCTCGGTCTCGAACGGGGCCTCCTCATGGGTCAGCGTGGCTACCGTGAAGACGGCATCCGGCCTGTGTTCGAGCACGTACGCCGTGCTGGCGCGGTTGTAGGTGTTGCATTCGGCGTTCCGGGTCTCGGAGTAGGCCCCGAAGCGGCAGGCGGGCATCAGCAGCGTGACGAGTTCCCAGCCACGGGCTTCCGCGACGGGGGCCAGGGCTGCCAGGTACTGCTGGGCGTGCGAGTCCCCCAGCACCACGATCCGCTTGGTGATTTCGCCGGAGGGGACCTCCTGCCGGCAGCCTTCCAGCACCGGGTCCTGCGGTGCATTCCTGCCGAGACAGGGCGCCTGGATCCCTGCCCAGTCGCTGTCGAGGGCCGCGGGGGCCGGAATGATCCGCGCCGCCGGCGCGGGCGTTCCGCCGTTCCCCTGGGTGAGTTGGGCCGCCCCCGGCGTCAGTTCCCGGGGTTGCGCTGCGGTGGCAGCCTCCACCTCGGTGAGGCTCGTCTGCCACACCGCGACAGGGCCGGCCAGGACGGCGCAACAAGCGGCAACGACGACGGCGGTGCGCCAGCTGCGCACCTGCGGCCAGTGCCACTCGCGGAGCGGCTTTTCAACAAAGCGGGTGGTCAGGACCGCGAGGACCACCGAGGCGGCGATGATTGCCCCGCCCTGGCTGAGGTTGGGTGACTCGACGCCGGTTGCGGCCAGCGCCAGCACCAGGACGGGCCAGTGCCACAGGTAGAGGGCATAGGAGTTATCGCCCAGCGAGACCAGCGGCTTCCAGCTCAGGAAGCGGTCCACGCCGAAACGGCTGCCGCTTTGGCCGGCCACAATAATCGCTGCCGCGGCGAGGGTGGGCCACAAAGCCACGAACCCCGGGAAAGCCCGGTCCACAGTCAGTACCAGCCCGCAGGAGACCATGGCCGCCAGGCCTGCCCAGCCGAGCACCAGGCGGAGCACTCTGCCAGGGTTCAGCAGGGGCAGTCCCAGTGCGAGGAGGGAGCCCAGTGCAAATTCCCACAGCCGGGTCCTCGTGTCGAAGTAGGCGTAGGCCTGGTTTGTTGCCGTCTGGTCAATCGAGAACGCGAGCGATGCGGCGAGGATGACTGCGAAGCCGGCAGCCAGCACCGCGCGGTAACTGATGCTGTACCGCCGGCGGAGGAGCTTCCACACCACCGCGGAGCCGGCGAAGACGAGCGGCCACAGGATAAAGACCTGTCCTTGGATGGACAGGGACCAGAAGTGCTGCAGCGGACTCGCACTGGCGTGGTCCTGGGCGTAGTAGTCCACGGCGGTGTCCGCCAGCAGCCAGTTCTGCCTGTACAAGAGCGACGCCCAGGCCTGCTCGAGCACCATGGGCCAGCGGCTTTGCGGGAGGATGAGCCAAGTGCCGGCGAGCACTCCGAGGATCACCACGACGGCGGCTGGCAGCAAGCGCTTGAACAGGTGCAGCCAGTGCCGGACCAGGTTGAGGGAGGTCCCGGACTCCACCTTCCGGACGAACGAGAGAGTCAGGAGGAAGGCCGAGATGAGGAGGAAGATATCCACACCACCGGACACCCGGCCAAGCCACACGTGGTAGGTCACCACCATCAGGACTGCGAGCGCACGGAGCCCTTGGACTTCGGGGCGGAAGGTGGGTTTCCGGCGGGCGCTGGTGGCGCCTGAAGTACCGTCCGGGGCAGCCTCTGTTCTCGCAATCAACACAAGTGACCCCTCAAGACCGGCTGGCAAAAACATCAAGCCTACGGACACGCGACGTCCAAGGCCAATCAGGTCCTCCCAAGGCCGTGCGCGGCACGAACTAAGCTGGCCACTACCAGGGAAGGGAGCGGACGTGATTGTCCAGCTGCGGATTTGTGTGCCCGAAGAGCTGTCGGCGGTGGCGCTGCAGGCTTGCCAGGATCAGGTTGGAACGGCCGAGACGGCGTTCTTCCCGGGCGCGTCCGTAGCTCCGAAGGGCGATGTCATCGAGGTGCAGGCTGCCAGGGAGGCGGTGGAGGAACTGCTCGAGAAGCTCCACGTCCTCAAGGTGCAGGAGGTGGGCTCGATCGTAATTGCCATGCCGGAGCTGGTGTTGTCACGGCGTGCAGAGGAGGCGGAATCTTCGGCGCCCGGAGACGGCGCGGACGCGATGATCTGGGACGAAGTCAGCCACCAGACGGGCGAGGACTCCCGGCTCACATGGAGCTATCTCGCCTTCCTGGTACTGGCCACACAGCTCGCCGCGATCGGCATCGTGACGAATTCCACCATCGCGATCGTCGGGGCGATGGCCGTAGGGCCGGAGTTCGGACCGTTGGCTGCCTTGGCAGTGGCGCTGGCGAGACGGCAGTGGACGCTGGGGCGCCGGGCTGCCGTGGCGCTGGCCGTTGGTTTTCCTGTGGCCATGCTGCTGGCGGCCCTGACAGCGTGGCTGTCTGTCCCCTTGGGCCTCTTTCCCGCCGATGCACTGGATACCGGGTCCGCCGTCGAATTCATCTACCACCCGGGGCCCTACTCCCTCATTGTCGCGGTCCTGGCCGGAGCCGCCGGTATGCTTTCGGTCATTAGCCGCCGTTCGGCGGCCCTGATTGGCGTCTTTATCTCTGTTACCACAGTGCCAGCGGCGGGATTCGTTGCGGTGGCGCTGGTCCTTGGCGAGTACCAGAAGGCGGCCGGCTCGGCCCTGCAGCTGCTGGTCAACCTCGTGGGTATCGTGGCGGCGGCCCTGGCCGTCCTCCTCTTTTACCGTGTGGTCTCCAGGCGCCTGCCCGAAGCAGCGGCCCGGCAGCTCAGCCGGCAGCTGCGGCGGACCCGCGGTTGACCGTTTACTAACGCAGCAAACCGCGCAGCGTCTGGATGGTGTCGGCCTCCGCCGCCGTCTTGTCGTCGCGGTAACGCTTTACCCGGGCGAACCGCAGGGCGATTCCGCCCGGATAGCGCGAGGATTGCTGCACTCCGTCGATTGCGATCTCGACGACGGTGACTGGGTCAACCCAGACGGTGCCCGCTGTGCGCCGCACTTCGAGCTCCTGGAACCGCTGAGTCTGCCAGCGCAGCAGGTCGTCGGTGAGTCCCTTGAACGTTTTCCCCACCATCACGTAACCACCGCTCGGGCCGAACTCGCCGGTCGGGTCCAAGGCTCCAAGGTGCACATTCGACAGCAACCCCGTGCGCCGGCCTGAGCCCCACTCGCAGGCGAGGACCACCAGGTCGTAGGTCAGCACCGGCTTCACCTTGATCCAGTTCGACCCGCGCCGACCGGCCGCGTACGCCGATCCCACCGCTTTCACCACCACACCTTCATGCCCCGCCGCGAGCGCATCGCGGGACACTCTCTCGGCGATGGCCGCATCCGCTGTGATCTCCCCCGGAATCCGGTGCTCAGGGGCGATGCGCTCAAGCACCCCGATGCGCGTGGACAGCGGCTCGTCGAGCAGGTCCTGCCCGTCGATGTGCAGCACGTCGAAGAACCAGGGATGGAGCACCGCGGCCCGCGCCGCGTCCGCCCCGAAACGCGACATGGTCTCCTGGAACGGCCGCGGGCCGCCGTCCTCATCTAGGGTGAGTGTCTCGCCGTCGAGAATCACATCGCGGACCGGCAGCCCGCGCACCACCTCCACCACCTCGGGCAGCCGGTGGGTCACGTCGGCCAGGGTGCGCGTGAAGATGCGGACATCCTCGCCGCGGCGATGCACCTGGATGCGGGCGCCGTCGAGCTTGTACTCCACGGATGCTTCCCCCGTGACCTGCAACGCCGCGCTGGGGCTGGCCGCCGTCGTGGCGAGCATGGGCTGCACGGGCCGGCCGATGACAAGGCCGACGGCGTCAAGCTGGGCTGCCGTGCCCGTGATCGCCAGGAGTGCCGTCCCGCCGAGGTCCCCGGAAAGCATGGCGGCGCGGCGGACTGAGTCCACCGGCCTGTCGGCGGCGCGGGCCACGGCGTCTGTCAGCACCCCCTCCAGGGCACCGGTCCGCAGTTCCCCGAGCAGCACGCCGGCAATGAAGGCCTGCTCGCGTTCGGTGGCCGCCGCCGTGAGCGTCCGGAGTGTCGCGGCACGCTCCGCGGCCGACCCCGATCCGCCGGTGGCGAGCAGCCGATCCAGTGCGGCGTCAAGAGCGGACACGGTGAGGCTCGGTTCGGCGGCCGGTTCACCCATGGCCGCTGACATGCCGCGCCAACCGACCCCAACCCGGCCCTGGCGCGGCCGGGCGGTCAGCAGCCCGACTACGGTGGCGATGTCGCCGGGCTCGAGGCGGCGCAGCAGGCCGGCTAGGGCCTCGACCTTCACGAGCCGCGAGCGCGTGGACGTGACGGCCTGAGTTGTTTGCACAAGCTCATCGAGCAGCATGGCAACAGTCTGCCACGGCAACTGGCTCTGGACAGGTCCGGAACACCGTTCCAGACTTGGTGCATGGGTATCATCGTCGCGAACCTGTTCATCACCCTCGACGGCGTCTACCAGGCGCCCGGCGGACGTGAAGAAGACCCTGAAGGCGGCTTCGCCTACGGCGGCTGGCAGGCCCCGGTGTCCGATGACGAGGCCGGCGCTGCCATCGGGGAGGAGATCGGCCGGATCGACGCCCTGCTCCTCGGCCGGAAAACCTACGACATCTTCGCGGCCTACTGGCCCCACCAGACCGATGAGATCGGCAACACGCTCAACCGCGTACCCAAGTTCGTCGTCTCGGACACCCTGACGGCTCCGGGCTGGGAGGGCACAACGGTCCTGCCGGATGCCGAGGCCGCAGGACGGCTGCGCGAGGAGCATGGCGAGGTGCACATGTTCGGCAGCGGCGTCCTCATCCGTTCACTGCTCGAGGCCGATCTCCTGGACCGCCTCCACCTCTGGCTGTATCCGCTCACCCTCGGCCAGGGCAAGCGTCTCTTCGACGCCTGGCCCATCGCAACTACCTTCCGCCTTGCGGAACCGGCCCGCTCCTTCCCGAAGGGTGCGGTGTCGCTGGTCTACGAGCGCGCGGGCGGCGTCGAGACACGAGACATGGCGGCCAGCTAGATCCCGGCCGTCCCAGGGCACAAAAAACCGGCCCAGCCGAAGCTGGACCGGTTTTTAGGTGTAACTGTCAGTGGCTGTGGCCTGCGTGCTCGTCTTCTTCAGCGGGCTTCTCCACCACGAGGGTCTCGGTGGTGAGAACCAGCGCGGCGATGGAAGCGGCGTTGCGGAGGGCTGCGCGGGTGACCTTGACGGGGTCGATGACGCCGGCGGCGATCAGGTCTTCGTACTCGCCCGACTTGGCGTTGAAGCCGTTGTTGGTTTCGAGTTCGGCAACCTTGGCGGTGACAACGTAGCCGTCGAAGCCGGCGTTCTGGGCGATCCAGCGCAGCGGCTGGACCAGCGCGCGGCGGACGATGCCCACAGCTGCGGCGGCGTCGCCGTCGAGGGCCTTGACTGCGGGGTCCTCGTCGAGGGCCTTCAGCGCGTGGATGAGGGCGGAGCCGCCACCGGCCACGATGCCTTCTTCGAGGGCGGCGCGGGTGGAGGACACTGCATCTTCGATGCGGTGCTTCTTTTCCTTCAGCTCAACCTCGGTGGCTGCGCCAACCCTGATCACGCCGATGCCGCCGGCCAGCTTGGCCAGGCGCTCCTGGAGCTTTTCCCGGTCCCAGTCGGAGTCGGTGCGGGTCAGCTCGGCGCGCAGCTGGGAAACCCGGGCTGCGACGTCTTCTGCGGAACCGGCGCCGTCCACGATGGTGGTGTTGTCCTTGGTGACCGTGATGCGGCGGGCGGTACCCAGCACCTCAAGGCCGACCGTGTCCAGGCTGAGGCCCAGTTCCGGCGAGACAACCTGCGCACCGGTGAGGGTGGCGATGTCCTGCAGCATGGCCTTGCGGCGGTCGCCGAAGCCCGGAGCCTTGACGGCAACCACGTTCAGGGTGCCGCGGATGCGGTTGACGATCAGCGTGGACAGGGCCTCGCCTTCGACGTCTTCAGCAATGATGAAGAGCGGCTTGGAGCTCTGCAGCGCCTTTTCCAGCAGCGGCAGGAAGTCCTGGACAGAGGAGATCTTGCCCTGGTTGATCAGGATGAGGGCGTCCTCGAGGACGGCTTCCTGACGCTCGGAATCGGTCACGAAGTACGGGGACAGGTAGCCCTTGTCGAACTGCATGCCTTCGGTGAGGACCAGCTCGGTCTGCGTGGTGGAGGATTCCTCGATGGTGATCACACCATCCTTGCCGACCTTGCCGAAGGCCTCCGCGAGGAGCTCGCCGATTTCGTCGCTCTGGGCGGAGATGGCGGCCACGTTGGCAACCTGGGTGCCCTCAACGGGGCGTGCGTTCTCCAGCAGGCGGGCTGCAACGGCTTCAACGGAAACCTCGATGCCGCGCTTGATCTGGCCCGGAGCGGCGCCGGCTGCAACGTTGCGCAGGCCTTCCTTGACCAGGGCCTGGGCCAGAACGGTGGCCGTGGTGGTGCCGTCGCCGGCCACATCGTTGGTCTTGGTGGCTACTTCCTTGGCCAGCTGGGCGCCGAGGTTTTCGTACGGGTCATCAAGCTCAACTTCGCGGGCGATGGTGACGCCGTCGTTGGTGATGGTGGGTGCCCCCCACTTTTTGTCGAGGACAACGTTGCGGCCGCGGGGGCCGAGCGTCACCTTGACAGTGTTGGCGAGCTTATCGATGCCGGCTTCAAGCGACCGGCGGGCAGCGTCATTAAACGCAAGCTGCTTTGCCATGGTTTTGTCCTTTCAAGACAGAACCCCGCGCAGCTGACCAGCGGAATGCATGGTCAGCGGCACGGGGATCCAAAACTTACTTTACGACGATCGCCAGAACGTCGCGGGCGGACAGCACGAGGTACTCGGTGCCGCCGGTCTTGACTTCGGTTCCACCGTACTTGGAGTAGATCACAACGTCGCCAACGGCTACGTCGACCGGAACGCGGTTGCCGTCTTCGAAGCGGCCGGGGCCTACTGCAACAACTTCACCCTCCTGCGGCTTCTCCTGTGCGGAGTCCGGGATGACCAGGCCGGAAGCCGTGGTCTGCTCGGCTTCGAGCGGGCGGACAACAATACGATCCTCAAGAGGCTTAATAGAGACCGACACTCGGACCTCTCCTTCTACGTCAGCAAAATTCATGGACAGTTGAGATGCTTCGCCGTGGCTGGCAAACCGTCGTCGCGGTGCCGGCAGCAGCCTGGCGGGCAGCTCTTCATGTATTAGCACCCTCCTAGGGAGAGTGCTAATGACGACTCTATGTATTCGTTAGCACTCGGTCAAGGCGAGTGCCAGAATTACGTTCCTGGTGGACAAATTTAGTCCCCTGAAACCCGGTGACAAGGCCACACCACCCGATGCACGCGGCGGGGCGCCCTATTTGATGCCTGCTCAGGTTCGGATAATGGCCTGATGGACAGTAACGAATCCCCCAGCGCATCCAACGGCATTCCCTCACCGCAGCCGCCACCATCCTTTTCGTCCAGAATGGCCCCGCTGTGGACAGACGGCCTTGGCAAGGCAGCGGTCCGGTCAGTCCAGGTGCTCGCCGTCGGCGCCGTCGCCTGGGTGGCGGTCGTGGCCGCCACCCGGGTCCCGCTGGTCACCACTCCTGTTTTGATAGCCCTCATCCTGGCGTCGGCAATGGCTCCCGTGGTCCGGTGGCTGGCAGGCCATGGCTGGCCGCGCGCCCTGGCCGTGCTCTCCTCGTTCCTGGTGATCCTCGCCGCCGCAGCCGGAGTCATCGGCGGGATCGTGACGCTGGTCCGGCAGCAGTCCAACGCTCTTGCGGTTCGTGCCGAAGCCGGCATCGCTGAACTCCAGAAGTCCATCACCACCGGACCGCTGCCCTTCTCCAGGGAACAGATCAGTGCGGCCCAGGGCGAATTCCAGAAGTTTCTCTCCGGCGGGAGCCTGGGAGCCGACGCCCTCACTGGCCTGAGGACGGCCGGGGAGATAGCCGCCGGCACTGTCCTCACGGCCGTGATCCTGTTCTTCTTCCTCAAGGACGGAGAGCGGATCCGGAACTTCCTCATTGGGTTCCTCCCGGCCCGCCGCCGCGGGAATGCGCACCTTGCCGCCGAGCGCAGCATCCTGGTGTTGGGCGGTTACGTGCGTGGAACATTGATCATTGCCGCCATCGACGCCCTGATTGTGCTGGCGGGCCTGCTGATCCTGAGGATTCCGCTGGCGGTGCCCCTGGCAGCGGTGGTCTTCCTGGGCGGCTTTGTGCCCATCATCGGGGCGACCGCCGCCGGCAGCCTGGCGGTCCTGGTGGCGTTGGTGGAAAACGGCCCCGTGCCTGCTCTGCTGGTTCTGATCATCCTGGTGGTCGCCAACCAGTTCGAACATCACATACTGCAGCCGTTCTTCATGGGCAGAGTCCTGCGAATCCACGGTCTGGTGATCATTCTGGCCCTGGCGGCAGGGGCAACCCTGGCCGGCGTCATCGGCGCCTTGCTCGCGGTCCCGCTCACCGCCGTCGGCTGGACCATCTACCGGACGCTGGCCGGGAACCGGACCACAAGCTAGCGCACGGCTAGAACTCGTTGGTGCCGCGAAGGCGGCGGGGACGGCCGTCTGGGTCAACGATGAGACGGCTGATCGGGAGCGCCCAGCGACGTTGGCGGGGCGATACTGGTTCTACAGTGTGCTGGCGCACCTGTCCGGCCGGTCGGGGCGGACGGCGGCCGGTTTCGTGCCACTGGTCAAGGGCATCGGCGGCGGCGTCCCAAAGCCTGAGGCCGGCCGACGGGTCCTGGAGTTCCGGGTCGTCCTGGTCCCGGCCCAGGTGTTCAGCCCAGAGTTGGAGCCGGAGCGCCTGGGCCAGGGGCCGGGAGGCCTGGTGGTCGGCTCTAATGCCGGGAAGCTCGCCGTTACCCGCCGTCGTGTCGAGTGTTGTGTCGAGTGTTGTGTCGAGTACGGCGCACGTGAGTTCGCTGTCTGTGGTCCAGGATCGGCGGTTGAAGTTGTCCGATCCGCAGGTGAACCAGACGTCATCGATGATGCAGATCTTGGCATGGACGTAAATCGGCGTGCCGGCACTGTTCTCCAGGTCGAACACCCCGACCCTGTCCGGCGCAACCCGGCGCAGCATCCCGATGGCATTCAGTTGCCCGACGCGCCTCGGCGGCCCTCCGAGAAGCCCGTCGGCATCCGGGACCTTAGGCACAACTATGATCACGTTCAGGCCGGGATTCCGTTCCAGGGCATCCGCGATTCCGGCAGCGACCTCCGTCGACCACAGGTACTGGTCCTCGATGTAAATCAGCGAACGGGCGCGGGCGAAGGCTTTGGCGCAGGCGCGCGCAATGCTCCGCTCTCCGTGCGGTGCGAAGGGGAACGGAGGGCGCTTCACCCCGTAGGTCCGCAGCAGCTGCACGGCATGCGGGCCCGCCGGCGGTGGGGGCGGCGCAGCGGGCGGGAGCGGCTCCGGATGCCGTGGCATCCGGGCGAGGCGTTGCAGCAGCATCCGGTAGGGAGTGCGCCGGTCGAGGGGATGGGGATCGTTCCAACGTTCAGCGAACACGTCCAGCACATCAGCCACCACGGGCCCGCGCAGTTCGAGGGTGGCATCGTGCCACGGGGGCCGTTTCCCGTATCGGGAATCCATGTCTACCGCTTGGGGATCTCCCGTGTGGCGGGCGTCGTCCCTGCGGCTGTGGGAAAGGTCGAGGCCGCCCACGAATGCGACGTCCCGCGACGGATTGTCACGGTGGCGGATGACGAAGAGCTTTTGGTGATGGGACCCGAACATGCGTACCCGCTGATCCAGCAGCACCTCTCCGCCGGCCTCGTTGATTTCACGGCCGTGGAGCTCGTTTGATCGGCCGCACGAGATTGCCCTCCGACCAGGACGGCGATGCTGCTCCGCCCGCCTGCACGCCCGCGGCAGGGTTCCCCCGCTCTTCTCGGCTCAGGAACCAGGTACCGGAATCACTGTCCATAAACGCTCCTTCGGGCCACGCAATGCGCCAGTGCGCGGTCTCCAAAGTAGCCTATGCGCCGCCCACCAATCTGTGCCGCGGCCCCGTGGGTGACCGGTCCGGGCCTTAGCGGCCGGCGAGGTCGTCGAAGTCCACGTCCTCGTCGCCGTCGTCACCTTCATCAGCGGCGCCGCGATTGAGGTACAACACAACCGCCCCGCCCGCTGCGGCCAGCAGCGAAATCACCAGCAGGATAATGCCGCCCACCCGGGCCCCGGTGTACAGGTCCCGGATCTGCCGGGCTTCGTCGGTGGCGTCCTGGATGTCGTTGCCGCCCACGGAATAGACGGTGGCGTTGAAGGTGTCCAGGAAGAAGATGATCACCAGCAGGGCGATGCAGACAACGGCGATTGCGGCTCCGGCGATCAGGGCGGGGCGGGCAATCTTCACCAGGTCCGTGCGGTTGTTTCGGGGCGGTCCGGACGGCTGGGGGCCTGCACTGTCTTCCATATCTTCAACCCTAGCCGGAACCGTGGCTTGGCCACCTCCACTAGGCTTGAACCCATGTCTCAAGCACCGCAGGAACAGATCGCCCCACTGCTGACGAGCGAGGGGTGGGAGCTGCTGGCATCCCTGGGGCCGTACCGGGAGGACGAGGCATTCGAGCTCAACTCGAGGCTCCGTAAGGCCGGGCACTCCCCCGAACTCGTCTCAGCCGTCCTCACCCAGTCCAGGCTGCGCACCAAGGCTGAACTGAAGTTCGGGGAGTTCGCCCGGAGCATGCTGTTCACCCAGGCAGGCCTTGAACAGGCCACCCGACTCAACGTCGCCGCCCGGCATGCGGAGCGCTTCGCACAGGCGGGCATCCGCCACGTGGCGGACCTCGGCTGCGGACTGGCAGCCGACTCCCTGGCCCTGGCATCGATGGACATCACGGTCACGGCAGTGGAGCTGGACGAAACCACCGCGGCCTGCGCCACCGTCAACCTCATCCCGTTCCCCAACGCCACGGTGGTGCATTCCGACGCCACGGCTGTTTCCTTGGAAGGGGTCGACGGCGTGTGGCTGGATCCCGCCCGCCGGGTCACCTCCACCTCGGGCACCACACGGATCTGGGATCCTGAGGCGTTCTCGCCGCCGCTGTCCTTTGTGGAATCGCTCGCGGCCACCGGACGGGCGGTGGGCGTCAAAATGGGACCGGGCATGCCGCACGAATCAGTGCCGGCCGGCTGCGAGGCGCAGTGGGTCTCCGTGGGCGGCGACGTCACCGAGGTGACCCTCTGGTTCAACTCCGTTAGCCGCCCCGGCGTCCGCCGTGCCGCCCTGCTTCTCGGGCCGCAGGGTGCCGCCGAGATCACCAGTGCCCAGGATTTCGACGGCGGTCCCGCCGCCCCGGTAGGCCCGGCAGAGGGCTACCTGTACGAACCCGACGGTGCGGTGATCCGCGCAGGCTTGGTGGCCGACGTCGCGCTTCAACTGGGCGGGCACCTGCTGGACGAACACATCGCCTACATCTGCGCGCCGGACCTGCTGGACACGCCCTTCGCCCGCGCCTACAAGGTCCTGGAGGTGATGCCGTACAACGTCAAGGCGCTCAAGGCCTGGGTCAAGGACCACGGAATCACGGTGCTGGACATCAAAAAGCGCGGCATGTCAGTTACTCCGGAAGAGCTGCGGAAGCAGCTGCTCCCAGCCGGCAAGGCCGGATACAAAAACAAGAAGGCCGGAACCAAGACGGCCACCCTGGTCCTGACCCGCATTGGGGAGGACCGGGTGGCCATCTCGGTGGAACCCGTCTAGACCGTTCCTGCCGGGTGAGCCCTGCCGGCGCGTCCTACTGGGCGCGCATGAAGTCCTCAGCAGCCCGGACCTGCTCGTCGGTGGGACGCACCCCGGTGTAAAGCACAAACTGCTCGAGCGCCTGGATGGTGGCCACCTCGGCACCTGTGATGACCTGTTTCCCGGCAGCCCGCGCAGCCTTGATCAGGGGCGTTTCGGCAGGCAGCGCCACCACGTCGAACACCACTTTGGCCGCCCCAATGGCATCCTCGGGGAAGGACAGTGAGTCGGCGTCGGGGCCTCCGGCCATACCGCCTTCCATACCAATAGGCGTGACGTTGATGATCATGTCGACCGTGCCGCCGTCGAGCGCTTTCCGCCACCGGAAGCCGTACTGTTCCGCGAGCGCGCGGCCGGTTTTCTCGTTCCGGGCGATGACGGTGACGTCGGTGAAGCCGGCGTCGCGCAGTGCGGCGACCGTGGCTTTGGCCATCCCGCCGGCGCCCTGGACCAGCACGGAGTAGTCCGTGGGCACGGCGTTGCCCTGGAGGAGCTGTTCGATGGCCGTGTAGTCGGTGTTGTAGGCCTTGAGGTGACCGTTGCTGTTGACGATGGTGTTGACCGAATCGATGGCTTTGGCGGAAGGGTCCAGCTCATCCACGAGGGCCATCACGTCCTCCTTGTACGGCATGGACACCGCACAGCCGCGGATCCCCAGGCCCCGGACGCCGGCAATCGCCTGGGCCAGGTCCGTCGGGGCAAACGCCTTGTAGATCCAGTTCAGGTCCAGCTGCTCGTAAAGGTGGTTGTGGAACCGGGTCCCGTTGTTACTGGGCCGGGCCGACAGCGAGATGCAGAGGGTCATGTCTTTATTCAGAATGGGCACCTCACCATTAAACCTGTCTCCCCCAACTAGGTAGCAGTAGATGTCGTTTTGAGGGCTCATAACGACATGTGCTGCTACCTAGTTGGGGTTAGGAGCAGCCGGTGCCGGCCGGGAAGCTTCCGACGGCGGCGGGCAGCTTTCCGGGGGCGGCCGCCTTCCCGGTGAGCACGGCAACCAGCGCATCGAAGGCGCCCGGGGTCCGGCCGTAGAGGGCAATCTTCACGGGCGCGCTGGAGCCCGCCAGCGGCCAGGGCGCATCGAGCGTCACGGCAATGTCGCCTTCTGCAGGACGTCCCGCGTAGCCGACGAGCGTGACCAGGGGACCCTGGCCGATGCTGAGCCCGGCCTTGGCAGCGGCGGCGGCGAACCGTGCCCTGTCCTGGTCCGAACCCCCGGCAATCCGGACACCTGACGGGGCGATCGGCCCGGAACACTGCCCGGACAGGACGGTGATGGCTGCGGCGGACGCCCGCGCTGACGTGTCGCCGCTGCCGCCGGGGACGGTTCCCTGCGGGGCACCCGGGGATGAGGCGGTCCGGCCGCGCCAGGTCATCATGGTGGCCACCCGCGTTGCAGCCTCGTCCAGCCGGGCCGCCGGCACCGCTCCGGCGGCCACGGCAGCCACAATGGCGGCATGCGCCTGCCCCACGTCGGCGGGCATCAGCAGCAGGTCCGCGCCGGCGGCGAGCGCAGCCGGGGCAGCGGAACCGCCGGGGTATCTCTTGTTCACGGCGCCCATGTTCAGGGCGTCGGTCACTGCTACACCCTTGAAGCCCATGCCGCGCAGGGTCGCGTAGGTCGGTGCTGATAACGACGCCGGCACGCCGGGTTCGAGCGCGGGCACGGCGATGTGGCCCGTCATGATGATCGGGACACCGGCGGCGACGGCGGCCCGGAACGGCTTCCAGTCGCGGGCCTCGAGCTCGGCGATGCCGGCGGGCTGCACCGGAAGGTCCTGGTGCGAGTCCACGGTGACGGAGCCGTGGCCCGGGAAATGTTTGATGACGGGCAGGACGCCAGCTTCCTGCATCCCTTGGGAGGACGCCACGGCCAGCTGCCCGGCCTGGTCCGGGTTCCCTGACATGGACCGTGCGCCGATGGTGGGATCCGCCGGGCCGATGGTGACGTCGGAGTCCGGCGCGAAGTCGAGGTTGAACCCCAGGGGCGCGAGCTCGGAGGCCATGGCCCGGCCGGCGTCCCTGGCCAGGGCCACGTTGCCCGCGGCACCGTAGCTCTGGGGTGTGGGCCATTCCGTCAGCGGTGCGCCCAGCCTGGTCACGGTCCCGCCTTCCTGGTCCACCCCGATCAGCCCGGGCCACGGCCTGCCGTCGGCGCGGGTGGCCTGCGAGAGGCGTTTGTTCACCGCCGTCATGGCTGAAGGGTTGGCCTGGCCGTTGGCATCCGGCGGGATGTTGTCGCCCATGATGATGGAACCGGCGAGGTGAAGGCGTTCAATGGTGGCCGCCTGCGCTGCAGGATCGGTCCCCTTGTACACGGGCATCAGCACCTGTCCCGCCTTCTCCTCCACAGACATTGCCGACACGGCAGCGGCGGCTACATCGTGATCCCGCTGTTCCGGGCCCCACCCCAGCGGCCTCAGCCCGGGATCGGGTGAGGGCGACGCCGAAGGAGGTGCCGCCGTCGGCCGTTCTGATTCTGATGGTGACGGCGAGGCGGATGCGGGCTCGGAGGCCGGCGCGGAACCAGTAACCCCCGGCGCCGGGGCCGGGATAGCGGTGCAGGCGGTCAGCACGGCTGCGAGGGCAGCAGCGGCAAGAGGGAGGGTAATTTTGTGAATACTGTCACGGGTCCGGTCGAACAAAGCCATTAGGACGATGCTACCCCTGCACTAGACTTGAACGCGGCGCACAGCCCCGGACAGCCGAACAGTGAGGAACGCATTTGAAGATTGATTTCGCTTCATCGAAGCAATCAACTCTCGGTGTGGAATGGGAGCTGGCCCTGGTCAACGGCCAGACCGGCGAACTGGCGTCCGTGGCCAATGAGGTGCTGCGCGGTGTTATGGCCAAGCACCCTGAACTCAACGAAGATGACGAGCATCCCCACATCAAGCAGGAACTTCTGCTGAACACGGTGGAACTTGTCACGGGAATCTGCACCACCGTGGCGGAAGCCAAGGCGGACCTGGGCAGCTCCCTGGCAGCCGTCCGCGAAATCACCGATCCCATGGGCGTGGAGGTCTTCTGCGCCGGCAGCCACCCGTTCAGCCCGCCGCAGCTGCAGCCGGTGACGGACAAGGCACGCTACGCCAAACTGATCGACCGCACCCAGTGGTGGGGCCGGCAGATGGTCATTTACGGAGTGCACGTCCATGTGGGCCTGGACCGGCGTGAGAAGGTCCTGCCGGTTCTCGACGGGCTGGTCAACTACTTCCCGCATTTCCAGGCGCTTTCGGCCTCGAGCCCGTTCTGGGGCGGCGAAGACACCGGCTACGCCTCACAGCGGGCCCTCATGTTCCAGCAGTTGCCCACCGCCGGCCTGCCGTTCCAGTTTTCCCGGTGGGAGGACTTCGAATCCTATGCGCAGGACATGTTCACCACCGGGGTGATCGATTCCCTCTCCGAAATCCGCTGGGACATCCGGCCCGTCCCGCATTTCGGCACCATCGAGATGCGCATCTGCGACGGCCTGGCCACGCTGGAGGAAGTGGGCGCCATCGCCGCCCTCACCCAGTGCCTTGTGGACGAATTCTCCACCACGCTGGACAATGGCGGCACCATCCCCACCATGCCGCCGTGGCATGTGCAGGAGAACAAGTGGCGGGCCGCCCGCTACGGCATGGACGCGATCATCATCCTCGATGCCGCCGGCAACGAGCAGCTGGTCACCGACCACCTGATGGAAACCCTGAACCGGCTGGAGCCGGTCGCCGCCAAGCTCGGTTGCAGTGACGAGCTGGCCGACGTCGACAAGATCATCCGCCGGGGCGCCGGGTATCAGCGCCAGCGCCGCGTCGCTGCCGAGCACGGCGGGGACCTGCGGGCCGTGGTGCTTGACCTCGTGAAGCAGATGCGGAACGGCCCGACGGGCTGATCCGGGTCAGGCGGGGAGGGACACTGCGGTCACGGGCATTGAGGAGTCGGGGGCGAAGCGAATGCCGCTCGGTCCGATCCCTGCCATCACCAGCTGCGCGCCCAGGGCCGCCACCATGGCCCCGTTATCGGTGCACAGGTCCAGCGGCGGCACGTGGAGTTTGATTCCGGCCGAGGCACAGCGCTGGCCGGTGAGCTCCCGCAGCCTCGAGTTGGCCGCCACTCCCCCGCCCAGCAGGACATCCTTGATGCCGTGCTCGCGGCAGGCCAGCACGGCCTTGGACGTGATCACATCCACTACTGCCTCCTGGAAGGCCGCGGCGATGTCGGCCACCGGGACCTCCTCGCCGCGGGCTTCGAGCTGTTCCACGCAGCGCGCGACGGCGGTCTTGAGTCCGCTGAAGGACCAGTCGTAACGGTGCGGGCCGGGTTCCTCGGCGGTGCCCATGTACTTGGGCTGGCTGAGCCCGCGCGGGAACCGGATGGCTTTGGGGTTGCCGGTGCGGGCCAGCTTGTCGATGGCCGGGCCGCCCGGGTAGCCGAGGCCGAGGATGCGGGCCACTTTGTCGTAGGCTTCGCCGGCGGCGTCGTCGATGGTTGACCCCAGAAGCTGGACATCATCGGTGATGCTGTTGATCTTCAGGATCTCGGTGTGGCCGCCCGAAACCAGCAGGGCACCGAGGTTCCCGGGAAGGCGGGGGGCACCCGCGGCGACGTTCGGCGACGAAGCCGGCGCCCCGCCGTCGGCCTTCACGCTTTCATTGGGGCTGCCATCGAGGAGCCCGACACCAACGTGCGCCACCAGGTGGTTGATCGCATACAGCGGCTTGCCGGTGGCCACTGCCAGCGCCTTCGCCGCGCACACTCCCACCATCAGTGCTCCGGCGAGCCCGGGTCCGGAGGTGACCGCGATGGCGTCCACCTCCTCCAGTTTCACGTCGGCATCGGCCAGCGCCTGGCGCAAAGTGGGGACAAAGGCGTCGAGGTGCGCGCGGGAGGCGATCTCCGGGATCACCCCGCCAAAGCGCACGTGTTCGTCCATCGAGGAGGACACGGTGTTGGTGAGCAGCGTGGTGCCGCGGACGATGCCCACGCCGGTTTCGTCGCAGGAGGATTCGATGCCCAGCACCAGGGGCTGCGAGCGGTTCATGCCTGTCCTGCTTCTGTTGTTGTCGGGTTGGCTTCTGTCTGGTTGGCTTCTGCCGGGTCGGCCTCTGCCGGGCGGTGGGGCGGGATCCCGCCGTCCGGCACCAGCTGCAGCCGCATGATGAGGGCGTCGACGCCGTCGCGGTAGTACTTGCGGCGCACGTGGATCTGCTCGAAACCGAACCGCACGTAGAGTTGCTGCGCCCGCGGGTTGTCCTCGCGGACCTCCAGCAGGACGTCCGCGGCCCGGCGGCGCCGTGCCTCGTCGATCAGCCGGGTCAGGAGGGCCGATCCGATCCCGCGCCCTTCAAATTCGGGCACGACGGCGATGGTCTGGACATCCGCGATCGGCTCGATGCACATCAGGCCGGCGTAGCCCACAATGTCCCCGCCGCTTTCGGCCACCACGTAGCGGCGCGTTTCCGGCTGGGACAGTTCCGCCAGGAACATCTCCAGCGGCCAGGCGTCCGCGGGGAACAGCCGCTGTTCCAGGGCGTTGACGGCGGGTACGTCCTCGAGGGCCATATCGCGGAAGGCCACTCCGTCAGCGCCGGCAGGGTCGGCGCCGGGACGGTCCGCACCGGCGGGTGTGCTCACAGCGCCCGCTTCCGCGGCCCGGGGACCTGGGCGTCGGATTCCCGCAGGTACAGCGGCGTGGAGTCGAGCAGGTGAGCGCCGGAAGCCAGCCGGGCCAGGGCGAACTGGCCCAGATACAACGCGTCCGGCTGTTCCTTGCTGAAGCCGGGGTCAGCGCGGAGCACGTCGCTGTAGAGTCCGGCGCCGGCCCCGTAGGCCGGGAGGTCCGGGAGGTCTGCGGCGAAGCTGACTTGGGGGCCGTCCTCCAACCGCGGCAACTGACCTTCCGAGAGGCTGTACCGGGCCCAATAGACCTCTTTGCGCCGGGCATCGGTGACCACGAGGAACTCGGCCGCGGCATCGGTGGACTCGGCCACTTCCAGTGCGACGGCGTCGAGGCTCATCACCCCGTGCAGCGGCTTGTCCCAAACGAAAGCAAGCGTGCGGGCTGTGGCGATCCCGGAACGCAGGCCGGTGAACGGGCCCGGCCCCACCCCTACAACGATCGCGTCAATGTCCTGCCCGGTGACGCCGGCGGAAGCAAGCAGGGCCTCGATCCCGGGGGCCAGGACTTCGGCGTGACTGCGGGTGTCCTCCGTGGCGAAGCTCGCCACTTCGCCTTCGATGGCGTCGTCGGAGACCAGGGCGGCGCTGGCCACGGCGGAGGTGTCGATCGCAAGAATGAGCATCAGGGTGTCCCTTCGAAGGCGCCGCCGAGGACAGGCCTGGTGCTCCAGCGCGGACCAAAGCCTCGCATCATGATGGTGCGGGGCTCGTCGTCGTCCTCGGTGTCAAAGTCCAGGATGTCTGTGTGGCCGGGGATGGGTTCCGAGGCGCCCACGGCATCCAGCCCGATGGCGCGGTGCAGGTCCACTTCCAGACGGCTTTCGCTCAGATGCTCCACCCGGCCGCGGCCCCACTCCACTACCGTCACGGAAGAGTCCAGCGTGTTTTCGAGGTCAATGTCGTCAATTTCCGACGCCGATCCCAGCCGGTACGCGTCCACGTGCACCAAATCCGGGCCGCCGGGCCGCGGGCCGTCAGGCAAGTTGGGATGGATACGCACCAGAACAAAAGTGGGCGAGATGATGCCCGCGCGCACGCCCAGGCCCTCGCCGAGCCCCTGCGTGAACGTGGTCTTCCCGGCACCCAGCTCGCCGGTCAGCACCAGCAGGTCCCCCGCCTGCAGCACCTGACCCAAAGCCGCGCCGAGCGCGTGGGTCTGGTCCGCCGTCGTGACCCTGAGCTTCTGTTCCCAGCTGGGCAAGTCGGCCTGGGCGGGCTGGCTCACGGGGTCACCTTTTCGGCGGCTCCCGGAGCGGGAGAATGCCCGACGGCGGGGCTTTCGTTAATGAACCGGCGCGGCACCCGGGGGCTGATCCGGGTGACGATCTCGTAGTTGTTGGTCCCGGCGGCGGCCGCCCAGTCGTCTGCCGTGGGCCCGTCGTCGTCTCCGTTGCCGAACAGCACTGCCTCGGCGCCGAAGAGGTCTGCGCCGGCGGGGCCGATGTTGCCGACGTCGATGACCATCTGGTCCATGGCGATCCGGCCCACCACGGGATAGGTCCGGCCGGCCACCCGGACCGGGCCGCCGGTGGCCACGCGCGGCACGCCGTCCGCGTAGCCGAGCGGGATCAGCGCGAGGCTGCTGGGTCCATTAGTGCGGTAGCGCAGGCCGTAGGAGACGCCCTGCCCCTCGGGGACGTCCTTGCACTGGGAGACGAGGGTACGCAGCGTCATGGCGGGCCGGAGTCCCAGCTCGGCGGAGGTCTGGCCTTCAAAGGGGGAGAGTCCGTAGATGCCGAGGCCCACGCGCACCAGGTCGAAGTGCGTGTCGGGGCGGGACAGCGTGGCCGGGGTGTTGGCCAGGTGCCGGACCTCGGGGTCAACGCCGGCGTCCTCCGCCACGGCGAGCACGTCGCGGAAGACGGCCAGCTGCTCGTCGGTTTCGGGCCGTTCGGGCTCATCGGCCACGGAGAGGTGCGAGAAGATGCCCACCACGCGCAGGAGGCCCTGGTCCTGGTATTCCATGGCCTCACCCACCAGCTGGTCCCAGGATTCGAGGGTGGCGCCGTTGCGGCCAAGGCCCGTGTCCACTTTCAGGTGAATCCGTGCGGGGCGTTCCTGGTCCCGCGCGGCGGCCACAATGCGCTCCAGTTCCCAGCCGGAGCAGCCAATGTCGACGCCGGCAGCCACCGCCGCGGCGAAGTTGCTTTCGGTGGTGTGCAGCCAGGCCAGCAGCGGCGCGTCGATGCCCGCCGCACGCAATGCCAGCGCCTCGGAGATGTGCGCAACGCCCAGCCAGGAGGCGCCGGCTTCCAGGGCGGCCCGGGCCACCGGGACCGCGCCGTGCCCGTAGGCGTCGGCCTTCACCACGGCCATGACCTTCGCGGGTGAGGCCGCGCCGGCGAGCCGGCGGACGTTGTGGCGGATGGCATCCAGATCGATCACGGCGGACCGCTCGTACAGGGGATCCGTTCCTGGGGACGCGCTGAAGTTACCGGTTGCTGCGGGGTAAGTCACCCTAGTGATTCTAGTGCGAGCGGCCCAGCCGCAAATCACAGCCGGATAATCCCAGGGCCGCAGCACCGCAAAAGCACCGCCCCTCCGCGCCGCCGCCGGGGCACACGGGGTGGCGCACCGCCGTCGGACGTTACGCGTCCGAGAGGTGCGCGATGGTGGCAGCGGCCCGTCGCTGGGCAGCCTGCGGAACGTCGCTGACAATGTCGGCGAGGAAGCCGAAGCGGCGAAGCCACTGGCTGCTCTGGCGTTCCGGCCGGGCGTTGGCGCGCTTCCACCAGTCGGCGATGTCGCCCCAGCCCGGCGCGGCCAACGAACCGCCTACCTCCTGGACGGCGAGGGAGGCGCAGAGGTTGGCGAAGCGGAGCCGGTTTCCCAGCGGCCAGCCGGCGAGGCTGCCCACAATGAAGGCGGCATCGAAGCAGTCGCCGGCGCCGGTGGGATCGAAGGCCGTGACCGGCAGCGACGGCACCCACTCCTCCTCCCCAGTCTCCGAGTCCACAGCCATGGCCCCTTGCGCACCGAGTGTCACCACGGCCACCGGCACCCGATCGGCCAAGGCGTACAGGGCAGACCACGGGTTGTCCTTGCCGGTGAAGGCCATCGCCTCGCGCTGGTTGGGCAGGAACGCGTGGAAGTACTGCAGGTTCTCGAGCCGGACCGGCGCCCACTCCCCGCTGGGATCCCAGCCCACGTCCCCGAACAGTTTGACCCCCGCCTGGTGCGCGGCCTTGGCCCACGGTTCAATCTCAACGTCCAGTTCGGCAATGCCGGCGAGCGCCTGCGGCGGCGTCCCGATCAGTTCTGACGAGGTCACGGGCGCCGCGTGGCCGTGCGTCACCAGGGACCGGTCCTTGTCCACACTGAGCGAAACGGTGACCGGCGAGTGCCAACCCGGCACCCGGCGCGACAAGCTGAGGTCCACGTGCTCCTGCCCCGCCAGGATCTTCCAGTTGTAGTCGCCGTAACCATCGTCTCCGAAGGCGGCTGCGAGTCCGGTTTTCAGGCCCAGCCTCGCAGCAGCAATGGCCTGGTTCGCCACACCGCCGGGGCAGCTGCCCATTCCTTCGCTCCAGATTTCGGTGCCGGGCTCGGGGGCGTGCGGCAGGCCGGTGAAGATGATGTCCTGGAAAACGGTGCCTGCCAGGATGAGGTCGAAGCCGCCGTCGGACTGTGTGCGGACTGACGAAAGCGGATCGAAACGGCGGTCCGGGATGGCGTCCATGTCCCGCAGACTACGCCCTGCCGCCGCACTGCGGTAGGGGTGTGCCCGCCGGCGGCCTACACTGCTGACTATGCGGCTCATGATTGCCGGCGGCGGCGGATTCCGCGTGCCCCTTGTCTACCGGGCGCTGGCTTCGGGCCCCTTCGCCGGGCTGGTCAGCGAACTGGTGCTGTTCGACGTCGACCCCGGCCGGCTGAGTGCCATCGCCGCGGTCCTGCGGGCCATGCCAACGTCCGACGGCGGCAGTCGCAGCAGTGCGCGGCCGCCCGCCGTCCGCACCACCACGTCCCTGCCGGACGCGCTCCGCGGGGCGGACCTGGTGTTTGCGGCCATCCGCCCCGGAGGCACGGCGGGCAGGATCGCCGACGAACGCGTGGCCCAGGACCTCGGCCTGCTGGGCCAGGAAACCACCGGCGCGGGCGGGATCTCCTACGCCCTGCGGACCATCCCGGAAATGCTGCACCTGGCACGGCAGATGCGGGAGCTCAGCCCGCACGCCTGGCTGATCAACTTCACCAACCCGGCCGGCATGGTCACGGAAGCGCTCGTGCCTGTCCTCGGCCGCAAGGTCATCGGGATCTGCGATTCCGCAGGTGGGCTGGTGCATCGGGCGGCCCATGCTGCCGGGCTTTCGTTGGCGGACGGGAGGCTCGACGGTGTGGGCTACTACGGGCTGAACCACCTGGGCTGGCTGTACCGGCTGGAGTCCGGCGGCCGGGATCTGCTGCCGGGGCTGCTCGCCGACCCGGCTGCCCTCGCGTCCTTTGAGGAAGGCCGGCTCTTCCCCCAGCCGTTCCTCGCGGAGCTCGGCGCCTTGCCCAATGAATACCTTTATTACTACTACCAGCGGGACGGTGCGGCCGCGGCCATGCGGGCCATGGCCGTCACCCGCGGCGAGTCCATCCATCAGCAGCAGTCGGACCTTTACCCGCGGCTCGCTTCCTCCGGAGCGGACGCCTACCGGTTGTGGGACGCCGCCCGCCGCTCCCGTGAGGAAGGCTATCTGGCCGAGGCCCGGACCCACGGTGAGCAGCGCGACGAGGCCGACCTCGCCGGCGGCGGTTACGAACGGGTGGCCCTGGCCGTGATGCGCGCGCTGGCCGGCGGCCCCGGCGCCTCATCCGGGGAGCGCGCTACCCAACTGATCCTTAACACCCCCAACACCCTTCCCACTCCTCCTGCCCAGGCGACCACCCCTGCATCAGCCCCTCCGACCCGGGCCATCCCGGGACTGCCGGCGGACGCCGTCGTCGAAGTCCCCTGCACGGTCACGCCCGACGGCGCGGTGCCGCTTCCCCAGTCGGAGCCTGGCCCGCAGCAACTGGCCCTGCTGCGCCGGGTCAAGGAGGTGGAGCAGCTCACTGTCCGTGCAGCGACTCTCGGCGACCGGGCTGCCGCCGTCGACGCCTTCAGCCGGCATCCGCTGGTGGATTCAGCCCAGCTCGGGGCGGCGCTACTGGCCGGCTACGAGCGCGCCTTCCCCGCACTGGGTGCACTTTGGCGGCAGGAGTAGTGTTTTACCGAGTGGACAAAAGCCGGGCCGGGAGCCGCGCCGGGATGGGGAAGGAGGGGCCATGACACCGATCCGCAGGGTCGCGCTACTTTCCCTCCACACCTCCCCCATGGAGCAGCCGGGCTCCGGCGACGCCGGCGGAATGAACGTTTACATCCGCGAACTGGCGTCGGCGCTGGCCGAAGCCGGCGTCGAAGTGGAGATCTTCACACGCTCCACCTCAGCCAATCAGCCCGCCGTCGAACACCCGGACCCCGGCGTGTGCGTCCACAACGTGTTTGCCGGGCCGCCGCGAAAAATCCCCAAGGAGGAACTGCCGGCCCTGCTGCACAGCATGGTGGCCGAGATCGAGCAGATCCGCCTGCGCCAGCCGCACGGCCGTTACGACGTGATCCATTCGCACTACTGGGTGTCCGGGATCGCCGGCCTGGAACTTGCCGAGCTCTGGGGCGTGCCGCTGGTCCACACGATGCACACCATGGCCAAGGTCAAGAATCTCCTGCTGCAGTCGGGCGAACAGCCCGAGCCGCGGCGGCGCGAAGAGGGCGAACACCGGATCGTCGACGGCGCAACACGCCTGATTGCCAACACCAGCGCTGAAGCCACGGAGCTGGTCTCGCACTATGGGGCCGATTCCGACCGGATCGATGTGGCGCCGCCGGGCGTGGACCTCAGCACTTTCACGCCTGCCTTCCGGGCGCGGTCCCGGGCGGAGCGTGGCATCCCGCCGGAGACCTTCCATCTGGTCTTCGCCGGCCGCATCCAGCGGCTCAAGGGTCCGCAGGTTTTGCTGAAGGCTGCGGCCCTGCTGCGGAAGCGGCGGCCTGGAATCGACCTCCGGGTCACCATCCTCGGGGCCCTGAGCGGCAACAAGGACTTCAACCTGCGGCAGCTGATCGCCGAGTCCGGAATGGACGACGTCGTGACGCACCTACCGCCTGTCGGTGCGGCCGAACTGGCGTCCTGGTTCCGGTCTGCCGACGTTGTGGTGATGCCTTCCTACAGTGAGTCGTTCGGGCTGGTGGCCATCGAAGCGCAGGCGTGCGGGACCCCCGTGGTGGGGACCCGGGTGGGCGGCCTGTCGCGGGCCATCCACCATGGCCGGACCGGGCTGCTGGTGGACGGGCACCATGCCAAGGACTGGGCTGACGCGCTCGAAGCCATGTATGACGATCCGGACACCCGGGCCGACATGGGGCGGGCGGCCTCCATCGGGGCGGAAAACCTGGGGTGGAACCGCACTGCCGCCATCACGCTGGAGACCTACCACGCCGCCGTCGACGAGAAGTCGGCGGGCCGGCCTGTCCAGGCCGCGCCCACAATGGCGGCCGCGGCCGTCGCGGCGCCCTAAGGAGGGCTTGAAATGACTGGCCTGCATCCCCTGAGCGACCTCGAGATCGCGAGGCAGGCCATCATCCGGCCGATCGAGGACATTGCCGCCGAGGCCGGCATCAACGCTGAGGCGTTGGAACTGTATGGCCGGTACAAAGCCAAGGTCAATCCATCCCTCCTGACGGCACCGGCGCCGTCCGGGCGGGTTGTGCTCGTGTCCGCCATGTCGCCCACTCCGGCCGGGGAGGGGAAGTCGACCACCACGGTGGGGCTTGCCGATTCGCTGGCACGGGCGGGGCACAAAGTGATGATCGCGCTGCGGGAGCCCTCGCTCGGCCCGGTGCTGGGGATGAAGGGCGGGGCTACCGGTGGCGGCTACTCCCAGGTACTGCCGATGGACGAGATCAACCTGCACTTCACAGGTGATTTCCACGCCGTGACCTCGGCCAACAACGCCTTGATGGCCCTCGTGGACAACCATATCTTCCAGGGAAACGAGCTGAACATCGACCCCCGGCGGATGACCTTCAAGCGCGTCCTGGACATGAACGACCGTTCCCTCCGCGAAGTGATCATTGGGCTCGGCGGGCCGACGCAGGGTGTGCCGCGCCAGGACGGGTTCGATATTACGGTGGCTTCCGAGATCATGGCCGTTTTCTGCCTGGCGACGGACCTGGCCGACCTCCGCGAGCGCCTGGGCCGGATCACGTTCGGCTACACCTACTCCCGGGTTCCGGTCACGGTGGCGGACCTCGGCGTCCAGGGGGCGCTGACCCTGCTCCTCAAGGAAGCCATCAAGCCGAACCTGGTGCAGACCATCGCCGGCACTCCCGCGCTGGTTCACGGCGGCCCGTTCGCCAACATCGCGCACGGCTGCAATTCGCTGATCGCCACCCAGACGGCCCGGCGGCTCGCGGAGATCGTGGTCACGGAAGCCGGCTTCGGCGCAGACCTGGGCGCGGAGAAGTTCATGGACATCAAAGCGCGGATTGCTGACGTGGCGCCCTCCGCCGTCGTGGTGGTGGCAACGGTCCGCGCGCTCAAGATGCACGGCGGCGTGCCCAAGGACCGGCTCACGGTACCCGGCCTCGAGGCGCTGGAGGCCGGCGTCGCCAATCTCCGGCGGCACATCCACAACGTGGAGAAGTTCGGGGTGACGCCGGTGGTGGCCATTAACCGGTTCTCCTCTGATACGGATGAGGAACTGAACTGGCTCCTGGAGTGGTGTGCCGCGGAAGGTGTGCAGGCCGCCGTCGCCGATGTGTGGGGTCGTGGCGGGGGCGGCGACGGCGGTGACGAGCTCGCCGCGAAGGTGGCGGCGGTGGTTGCTGCGCCGAACAAATTCCGGCACCTGTATCCGCTGGAGCTGCCTGTGGAGGAGAAGATCAGGACCATCGCCCAGGAGATCTACGGTGCCGACGGCGTGGACTTCTCCGTGCCGGCCCTGAAGCGGCTGGCGGACATCGAGAAGAACGGCTGGTCCGGGCTGCCCGTCTGCATGGCCAAGACCCAGTACTCCTTCACCGACGACGCCTCCCGGCTCGGCGCGCCGAAAGGTTTTACCATCCACGTCCGCGACCTCATCCCGAAAACCGGCGCCGGCTTCATCGTGGCGTTGACGGGAGCGGTCATGACCATGCCAGGCCTGCCCGCCGACCCCGCCGCCATGCGCATGGACGTGGACGACGCCGGCAACCCCGTAGGCCTCACCTAACCCCGGGCCGCCCCCACCCCCACCCCGCCCCGCCCCCACTGCCCACCGGACGCTCTCTCACTTAATGTGCGTTTTTCACGGACGCTCTCTCGTTTAATGTGCGTTTTTCACGGACGCTCTCTCACTTAATGTGGGTTTTCGGTCAACGCTCTCTCACTTAACGACGCATCGAGTACTCGTACGCGCCGGCCGCTTCTACCGCGGCAACAGCGGCTAAGGTCGGGCTCCCTCGTGAAAATGGCCGACGACGGCGTCCCCCGCCTTGTTCTCCTCGCAACAGTAAAGCGGGCGGTACTGAACCTTGAAACCATGCCGCGGCGATCGGCGGGGAGGCCGCAGGGGCGAGTGACGCCGTCGTGCGTCTCCGCGGTTTCACGGTTAACGCCGCGACGCTCCCCCACCGGTTGGTGAGAGAGCGTCGCGTCAAAACCCACATTAAGTGAGAGAGGATCGCCCGAAAACCCACATTAAGCTTGTATGCCCCTTGCGGGGCGCCCGTTCCGGGCTGAAAATGTGCCTGTGGTCGCCTGTCGACGCCGTAGTCACTATGTTTCTTCTTAGTCCGTCATTAAGCCGGGTGCCGGGGATCACGCCGTGGGCCCTTCACTGTTT